>CAZSYU010000006.1:25664-83451 GCA_964611345.1 uncultured Pseudomonadales bacterium | reverse complement strand
TAGCACCGTAGTGCGCGGCGGTCGCCACACCGAAGCCCTTGTGCACCTGAATGGATGCCCAGGGCACCTGGGCCTGCACCGCTGCAGCAACCGCCGCCATTCCATAGCGAATAGTGCCATTGCGCTCGGCTTCGGGACCAATCATGAAACCGGGCTGGTCGACGAAGTTAACAATCGGCAAATGGAAGCTGTCACACATCTCAACAAAGCGTCGATATTTCTGCGCCGCCTCTGCCGTCATCGCGCCCGCATAAAAGCGACAATCGTTTGCGAGCACACCAACAGGCTGTCCGTTCAGCCGCGCAAGCCCAGCTATTTGGCTCGGTCCGAAGTCCTTGGCAATTTCAAAAAAACTGCCAAGGTCCATCACCATCTCTACAATGGCGCGCATGTCGAATGGCGCATTTGGATCCCGCGGCACGGCGCTCAACAAGTCTTGCTCCATGCGCTCTACAGAGTCGCTACAAGGTACGCGCGGTGCAGACTCCCAGGCACTGCTGGGCAGATAACTGAGAAACCGGCGAATTTGTTGCAGAGCGGCAGCTTCGTCTTCCGCGACGTTATCAACCACACCCGACAGCGAATGCACCTGGGCACCGCCCAGTTCTTCTTTCGTCAGCCGCACCCCGAGAGCCCGCTGGACCAGCGCGGGACCGCCAATAAGCACCTGGGCGGTATCCCGGGTCATTACTGAAAAGTGCGACGCTACCAACCTACCAGCTGGAAAACCGGCAACAGGACCCAGCGCTGCAGACACCACCGGCACCTCGGTCATGCAGTCAGCAATAATCTTGAAGCGGGGAGGATTAAACACCGGGTCGCCAACGGTGCCACCCTTTTTGGCCCCCCCCTTTACACTGCCACCGCCGCCTTCGAGCAACCGCACCAACGGCACCTTGCGTTGCAATGCGAGATGCTCGGCGTAGACACTCTTGCGCAGTCCCGCCGCATTGGGTGAACCTCCTTTCAAAGTGAAATCTTCACCACCCACCACCACTCGACGGTTATCGATCTGGCCGTGACCTAATACGTAGTTAGCGGGCACATAACCGAGCAACTCACCGTTGTCGTCGTAATCGGGCAAGGCTGTGGTTTTGCCCTGTTCTTGAAAGCTGTTTGGGTCGAGCAGCTTGTCGATGCGTTCGCGGATGGTTAGCCGCCCCTTGGCGTGCTGCTTGGCGATACCCGCCTCGCCACCCTGTTGCTGCGCCAATTTACGGCGCCGCTCAATCTCTTTAACTTCTGCGTCCCAGGACATCGATCTAGCTCGCGATGATCAGTAGAACCTGATCTTCTTCAACCCCGTCTTCTGGCGCCACCATTACACTCGCGACCGTACCCGAACAGGGGGCATCCACCGGAATCTCCATTTTCATCGATTCCAGAATCATGAGCTCCTGGTCATCGGTAACGCTGTCACCCTCCTTCACCAGCACTTTCCACACGCTGCCCGCTACTTCTGATTTAACCGGTGTGTCCGCCATCACTCTCTGCCCCCGCCCTATTTCTAACCTGATTGTAATGCTCAAGCCATGCCTCACGAAAGCCACCCCAGGGGTTAACTCGCCTGGCTTGTAATTCATCGAGCTCAACCTGCGCGGTGTCCTCCAGGGCCACCAGCACTTTTTGGGTTTGCACCACCGACAGTTCAAGCGCCAGCAGATCAACCCGCGAATCGACCGGTGTAGGTGGTGGCACGGGTGGCTGCGCCAGTGCGTGCTTGATTGCCTGCTGCACGTCCGCACAATCTTCCCCAAATTGGGAACGGGCAGCGAGCACTGCAAGAGTGCGCTCAAGCATCCAGCGGGTAAATCGATCCGGGCGATCGGCTTGCTGGCGATAGTCGGCCCATGCCGTGGCGCCCTGCTTGGTGCGTGCTGCGTCTGTGGGCTTATCGGACAAAAGCGGTTAGGTCGAGCGGTGTGTCGGTGAGACGCTCAAACGCTTCCAGATAGCGCCCGAGGCTCAGCTCGACAATCTCATCCGGCAATACTGGCCCTGGTGCCGTCTTATCCCACAGTCCTGCCTCTACCTGCCCTTCGAGATAGTTGCGCACCACCTGTTTGTCGAAGCTGGGTTGCTCAGCGCCGGGCTGCCAACGATCTGCAGGCCAAAACCTTGAGCTGTCAGGGGTGAAAATTTCATCGATAAGTAGCGGCGTGGTGGCTCCTGGCAGCATGCCAAACTCAAACTTGGTGTCGGCCAAAATAATACCGCGCTCAAACGCGTAGTCGCGCGCCCGGGCATACAACGCAAGCGTGGTATCACCGAGCCAACGCATGATGTCTGCACCTACTACCTCGGCACCCTGTAAAAAGCTAATATTCTCATCATGCCCGCTGGCGGCTTTGGTAGATGGCGTAAACAACGGCTCATCAAGCCGGTCGCTGTTGCGCAAGCCTTTAGGTAGTTCAATCCCGCAAACAGCACCCGTTGCCTGATAATCTTTCCAGCCGCTACCCGTGATGTAGCCGCGCGCGATGCATTCAATGGGCAGCACGGTGGTTTTGCGGCACAGCATGATTCGACCATCGAGTGCACGCCGCTCCGCTGGCGTTAGGTCGGGCACGTCACTAACGTCTGTCGACACCAAATGATGGTCAATGCTGTCACTGAAAAACTCGAACCAGAACTTCGAAATCTGTGTAAGCACAATGCCCTTGCCCGGCAATCCATTACCCAACACCACATCAAACGCACTGATGCGATCGGTGGCCACAATCAGCACACCCGGTTCCCCGTTAGGCAGCGTTGTATCGTAAAGATCGCGCACCTTGCCGGTACGCTGATTGGGTAACGAAAGTTTCGTAGCGAGAAGCGCAGCAGCCATGGTTTAGCTGGTATAACCACCGTCTGCGGCATACACAGAACCCGTAACAAAGGCGGCATCGTCGCTGGCCAGAAACAGCATAACCTTCGCGATATCGTCAGCCTCCGCGTAGCGCTGCAACGGAATCTGGTTGCGCAGGTTCTCGCGAACTTCTTCAGCTGCTGCGGGATTCATGCCGCTTTCCAGCCGCCGCATCATCTGGGTTTCTACCGGCGATGGATTCACTGTGTTAACGCGAATGTTCTGCTCCGCAAGCTCCTTGGCTGCACCCCGCGCAAGACCAATGACCGCATGTTTTGACGTGCCGTAAGGAACAATACCTGGCGTACCCTGCAAACCCGCAACGCTGGAGGTAATCACAATGCTGCCGCCACCGCGTTTAGCCATTGCAGGAATGCTCGCGCGAATTCCAAGCCATGGGCCTTTCACGTTAACACTCATGAGCTGATCGAAACGGTCGGGGTCGTATTCCGTAATGGGCAACACATCCCCCTCGGTACCGGCATTTGCCAGCAACACATCAACGCCGCCATAACGCTCGCTGGCGGTTTCAATCATGCGTACGTTATCAGCTTCCTGGGTAACATCCGCTACGCAGTAGCTCACGCGGTTGCTGCCAATGCTGTTAACTGCCTCCTGCAGCTGTTCTTCACCAATATCAACCAGCAGTACATCGGCACCTTCCGCAGCAAACATTGCCCCTGCAGCGCGCCCAATACCGCCTGCACCACCCGTAATAATCGCTACCTTGCCTTCCAGTCTGCCCATGCCGCCCCCGCTTTCGTGTAATTATTGGATAAACCTAACCCAGCGCTTGCGCAAAATCGTGCAGCAAGTCTTCTACGTCTTCAATGCCCGTCGAAATGCGAATGAGCGAGTCGCTAATGCCCATCGACGCTCGACGCTCGGCACCCATTTCATAATAAATTGTCGATGCCACAGGTATCGCCAGAGTGCGATTATCACCCAGATTGCTCGACTTAATGACTAACTGGAGTGCGTTCATAAATTCAAACGTATCTACGGTATCTACCAGCTCAAAGCTGAAGAGCCCGCCGGCGAATCGAAACAGTTCAGCAACTCGCGCGTACTGCTCGTGACGCGCAAGCCCCGGGTAATACACTTTGGCAACGCTTGGGTGTGCATCCAACATTTCGCATAGCGTTTGCGCACTCTTACACTGTTGAGTTAGCCGCAACGCAAGTGTTTCTGCACCCACTGAAATATGGTGAGCGGCTTCTGGACCAAGTGCTGCACCAAAGTCACGCAGACCTTTCTTCCTTATCTGGGTAATACCCCACTTGGCAGGATCAGAGCCACGATACTCAGGATAAATATTTTCGAACCTGCTCCAGTCATAGTTGCCAAGCTCAGTAACCACCCCACCCAGTGCGTTGCCGTGACCGCCGATGTATTTGGTCAGACTGTTTACGACAAGAGTGGCACCTACATCTATGGGTTGAAAGAGAAATGGTGAAGTCATTGTGTTATCGACAACGTAGACAATGTCTTTTGCAGCACAGAGCTTGCCGGCACCTGACAAATCAGCAACCTGGGTCCGCGGATTGGCGATGGTTTCTACAAAAACCATTTTCGTGTTGGGTCGCAGCGCCGCTTCAATTTGCGCCAGGTCGGTCGCATCCACAAAACTTACTTCGATGCCGTGCGCAGCAAAGCTGTTGAGCAGACTATTGGTGTTACCAAACAGAAAACTGGAAGACACCAGATGATCGCCACGACGCAGAAGTGAAAAGATCGTAGAGCCAATGGCCGCCATACCGGTACCGAAGCACACACTCGCAACCCCGCGCTCCATGCGGCTTAACTTCGTCTCCAGTGCCTCAATAGTCGGGTTCACCTGGCGGCCATAGGAATACCCCTTTTTCTTGCCCTGAAACACAGCGGAGAGATCCTTAACATCCTTATAGCCATAAGCCACCGTAGCGTGCACAGGTTTATGCAAGGAGCCGTGCTCAACAGGCGAGCGCCGATCGCTATGGACTATTGAGCTGGTAAATCCTGCGAACGGATCACGCTTGTCATGGCTCATTAGTCGACGGACGCCTCTGCAGCCAACTGACTGGGCGGCTCCACAACGATGCTGCGATAGGGATTGGTCTGCAACAACGGGGTAATTTCATCCGCTGGTAGTGCACCACTAAAAATAAAACCCTGTACTTCAGTACAGCCGCGCGAGCGCAGATAACGCAGCTGTGTGCGATTTTCGACACCCTCTGCGACAAGGCTCAGTTTTAGACCACGCGCCATCGCCACTATCGCATTGATAATGCTGGCATCGTCGTGATCGGCACGAATATCACTGACAAAGCTGCGATCAATCTTTAGACCATTCACAGGAAACTGCTGCAAATAACTTAGTGAGGAATAGCCGGTACCAAAGTCATCAATGGCAATACCAATTCCGCGCTCTCGCAGTGCACGCAGCTTTGGTACGATCATATCGAGGTCGCTCATGAGCATGCTCTCGGTGATCTCCATCTTCAGGGAGGCAGGGTTTAGGCCAGAAGCTGAAAGGTTTTCTGTAAATTTCTCGAGGAATTTCTCAGTCTCAAGCTGACCCGCCGTGAGATTCACAGACAATGTAACATCACTAAAACCATCCTTTTGCCAGGCTGCCACATCCCGAAACGCACGGCGCTGTACGTATTCATCAAGCTGCGTGATCAGGCCGGTTTCTTCTGCAACACCTAAAAAATCCGCCGGTTGAATGAGTCCCTGTTGCGGATGCCGCCAACGTACCAATGCTTCGAGCCCACTAATGCGACCAGATTCCAGGTTAACCTGCGGTTGATAGTGAACTTGCAGTTCTTCGCGAGCGAGCGCATTGCGCAATTCTCGCTCCACCGACAACCGAGTTGAAAAGCGCTGATTCATCTCATCGGAGAAGAACTGGTAGCCGTTCTTACCTCTACCTTTTACGTGGTACATCGCAATATCAGCGTTTTGTATCAAAGACTCAACGCTGTCACCCGCCTCGGGATAAAGAGCAACGCCAATGCTCGCACCGACAAACAACTCATGACCGTCGATAACAAAGGGAGAGACAAGGCGATCAAGAATTTTGCTGGCGATGACAACTACATCATCGCGCGTACGCACTTCCGGCAACAACAACGTAAACTCGTCGCCGCCAAAACGCGACAGCGTGTCACCACTACGCAGACAGCCCTGCAATCGATTGGCTACGGCTTTCAACAATCGGTCACCCATGGTGTGTCCGAGCGTATCGTTAACTATCTTGAACCGATCGAGATCCAGAAACATAACCGCCAGCTTGCGTTTGTTACGTTCTGCATGCGAAATGGCGAGGCTCAGGCGATCTTTTAAGAGCACACGATTGGGAAGATGCGTTAACAGATCGTGATACGCC
This sequence comes from uncultured Pseudomonadales bacterium, assembly GCA_964611345.1. Taxonomy (GTDB): domain Bacteria; phylum Pseudomonadota; class Gammaproteobacteria; order Pseudomonadales; family Azotimanducaceae; genus JALZVT01. The sequence continues at coordinate 77,230 of CAZSYU010000006.1, read as the reverse complement.
TGAAAGTTAATGACCTCTTCGGCCTCTTTGCGCTCAGTGATATCTCGTGCGGTGCCATAGGTTCCAACAAATCCATCTCGAGTGCGTTCGCCCGGATCGGTATAAATTCCCATAGCGGTCAGCTCCATCCATACCGAGCCAGTTTGGATGGCACGACCAAAGCGATCGGCATGCTTGCTCCGCAGACGCAACTCTGCGTTCTGGATAGCGCGCGAACCCGTACGACGCTCGTTCATCAAGTTCTTTGCGTCATCCTGATGTTCGTCATGCACCAGCTCAGAGTAATGCTTGCCCAACAGTTCATCTTTCTCGTAACCCAGCAACGACTCAATGCGATCATTCAGAAACATGAAACAGCCATTGCGATCGAGCATGTAAACCAGATCAGGCGAGCTGTTGACGATAAAGCGGTACAACATTTCTGATTCCCGCAATTGTCGCGACATTTTCGTGTTGCTCTGCTCAAGGTTGCGCGCTTTAAGCGCGTTTTCCATAGTGGCAACCAACTCACCGGCCTCATAAGGCTTTTTCACAAAATCGAAGGCGCCACAAGTGAGTGCATGCTTCACACCCGAAAAACTGGCATCACCGGAAACTACAATGATTTTTGACTTTAACGCGCGATCTCTTGCGTATTGCAGCACATCGTGTCCAGAGACATCCGGCATGATTAAATCGAGTAACACTAACTCGAACTCACCCGCTGCCAGCGCATCCAAAGCGGCTTGACCACCCAGAGCCCGCTCAACATTGGTGTAACCGTGCGCCTTAACGAGTTCATACAGACTGTTCAGCAGCTCCGGCCGATCATCAACGAGCAGCAGGCGCGATTCTGTAAGGTTGGCCGCTGCCGCCCGGGAATCTGAGGAAACATCGATTCGCCCGGCATCCAGCAATTGCAGAAAGGAGGAACCCACGCTCACTGAGCTAGGTACGCTAGTCACTCCCCGTTGTGTAGTTTGACTCATTTAATGACCCGTAAGCGCGTCCATACTTGTGCGGCTCGCGCTCCGTGCAAGCAATTTCATAACCAGTTTTAACGACCTAAACCGCGGCGATCAGGCTGCGATACGCCGACTTTTGACAGGCAACTCGCCCACCCAAAAACAGCAATCACCTTACTGGCTGCGCAGAGTGTTTACCACCCGCTTTTCACACTCTGGGGGGTACAGGCGGAGTCAAAATGGAGCCGCAGAAGCGGCCAGCCAAGACTCAGCATACTTCTTGCTCTCGCGGCCAAATCGGATACACCCGCGAGAGTGCCGAGAGTGCGAGAACGTGGGCGATTTCGCCGTTGTGTGCGGCGGCGCAGATTTCTGCTGCGCTCATAATACTGACCTCTAGTGCTTCGCCACTGCCCAGATCAGGGGCCTGTAGCAGGCTGACATCGCGCGCCAGAAAGTGATGGCACCGATTGGTGTGATAGGCCGGATTGGGCTGCACCGAACCTAACGAACTCCACTCACCGCCACCATAGCCAGTTTCTTCGAGCAACTCCCGTTGAGCAGATGCGAGTGGCTCTTCACCGGGGTCTACCATACCCCCCGCCGTTTCCAGCGTGACACTGCCGCTGCCAAAGCGGAACTGCCGCACCATCACGCAGCCTCCGTCTGCATCGATAGCGACAACGTTCACCCAATCGACACTCGGCAACACCACACGCCGCATGGTTTCGCCATTACGAGGATTTTTCAAGGTGTCGAAGCGCGCCGAGAAAATCATTAAATCAGGGCCGGGCTCACTGTCCAAAAGCTCCCAAACCAGTGGATCGGAAGTCTCTGCGGGGTTCTTGGGGTCGCTCATAAGATTCTCGTAGATTGGTAGGGAATAGTCAGTGCGCCGGCAACGCCGGGCCAGAATAGCCGGTCATCTCTAAGTAGCCCTGTCCAACGCGTGTTTTACCTTCGAATATCCAAACCAGGCCTTCCCAATAGTCAATCGTTTCGCGCATGCGCTGATCATCCAGCGCCGCTACCACGCGGAGCACCCGGTCGGATACTCTGAGGCGCCATTCGACCGGCCAGTCAATGCCTGCCTCGTCGCGCCAGTGGCGCAGCACCAGAAACTCAAGCTCGGCGGGTGCAAGAGATGTGGCCGCACCGTTCACCGCAACTGCCTTGCCCTGGCGGCGGTCGAAGTCATTCTGCCTAGCCTGTGCTTCGCCCCGCAACTGAAACAGCATCAACTCCGTGTTGTCATTAAATTGCAGAGCAAACCAGTCCCAGCCCGTGAGCCCGTCAGCCAGCACGCTGGTGCTCCACTCGCGATCAAACCAGCATGCGCCAATGACCTCGACCAACTCAGCATCTCCTGAGCGCAGCTGGCCACGCGCACCAAGGCGCGGCAACGAGTAATAGTAGGACGCCTCACTGCTGCCCTTATAGCTGAGCCCCCGATCCCCCTGCAACACAAGCGGCTTCTGCACCTGTAACTCAAGTGCAACGGAAAACTCCTTAGCCTGCACCGCAAGCGTGTAAGCATCGCTCGCTGTACCGTCGTGGGTGAGGTTTGGCACGGCCTCGAGGCGCCAATTCTCAAGCCAGGCGGCAAAGGGTTCCGCGCGCGCACCTGCCATACGCGGATGGCCGCGGGCAAACCGGCTACTTTCCAGATGTTGTCCCTTGCTGACATTCGTAAGTGCACTATGCGCCATGTAAATCTGGCCACTGCGCCAGGGCTCGGCTTGCGATGCTGCACTTAGCGCCTGCCGAAACAGAGTGAACTGCACGCCATAGTCGGCGGCGGCATCTGGCCCAGCAGTATCAGAACGCAGCGGACAGGTCAGATACCACCATTCACTGCGAAACCTGGGGTGCGGACCATGATCACGGGGAAACTCAAACTCTCGCACCTGCGTGGCGCGCTCAAACTCAGCACCAGAACCGCCCAGAAGGCTACCCACTCGCAACGCGGGCTTGGGCGGGTCAGGCACGGCACTGCGTTGCGCACCAACTGAAGTTTGCTCGCCACACCCCAACAGCAATGAAACAAAGAGGGCAACAAATAGACTAGCCGTAGCATCCTGGCCAAGATTCCGACTTTGTCCAATACGCTCGGTAAACCAGGCGCGGGCCCTTGCAGAGAACGAGCCAGAGAACAGACTACCCAGTACACCGCCGAGCAAACCACCGAGCACGCCTCCCAGCAGGGGCCAACCAATCCCGGTCCAGGTAAGTTGCAGCGCAAAACTCCAGCCAAACGCTCGTGGATTTACCACTCCACACAACAGTGCGGCTATTGCCAGGCCCAGGGGTAAGGCGAGTACTAGCGCAACTGCTGCTGCATAAAAAGTTCGCTGCACACGCAACCGTCGCGCCGCAGTTTGGCCAACCCCCAGCACCTGCAATTGCCGATCGGCGCCGGCCAGCTGCAGAGCGTGTGCAGCCAGGGCGTTGCCCAGCGCGACAACCGCCACCAGCAGCGCAAGCCAGGTCAGCGCGCGAGTTATGGCAAAAGTCTGTTCAAAAATCTCGAGCGAGCGAATTCGCACCTGCGCCTGATCTCGCACCTGCAAACCGGTATCCGCAATCCAGTCGGCCAATTGCTCACGCAGAGACTGTAAGCCCCGCGTGTTGACGTACGCCTCCGTATAGGGTGACGCGCCGGTCAACCGTTTAGCCAGCGCTGCAGAGCCTAGTAGTCGTGGCCGCAACTCGCCATAGTCGGTGAAGATGCCACGCACAAGAACCCGCTCACTGCCTGCCTGACCGACCAGTTCCAGCCTTTGACCCGGTTGGATGCCACCGCCACCTTGCCTGCGTGCATAACTTTCGTTGATAACTACACCGCTTGGAAGCTCCGGCTGTATCTCTGCTGCCGGCACAAACCGCCGCAACAACGCATCGAATTGTTCTGCAAACTCAAGCCGGCCGCCCACACCATTACTACGCACAGAGACAACCCCACGCCACATCACAGGTCCAGCAAGCACCGGGGCAGCATCGATTTCAAGCCTGGCTCGCAACGGTTGGCTCGCAGGCTCTTGCAACACCAACACAGCATCGTCGGCCAAACGGCGGTCCAGCATATCGACAAAGGCGCCACGAAAGCTATCGACCATAATGCTAATACCAAGCGCGGTAGCCAGAGCAAGGCTGAGCGCACTAATGCCCAAACGTAACTCTTGACCCACCAGCACTTGCCGCCAACCCAGTAACTTCAGCGGCGACGGAAATCTTGCCTGAGCTGAGGCGCTTGCTAGACCCTGTTGCGGCAGCGTTCTACGCCATGCGAACGCTGCAAGGCGCGGCAGAAACACTATCAACAACAGCGCACAACAGAGAATACTCGCAAACGCCCCCGGCAAGCCGGTAGCAGGTAACAGCAAGCCAATTAAGAAGACGGTGACCAGACCTAAAAACCACCACACACCTGCACCATCACCCTCCTGCTGAGGTAAAGCTGTTGGAGTTTTTTCGTTGTCGAATATGTCGTCTCGCGCTGCGAGCCAATAGCTAAGCCCTGCAACCCCCACACCTGAGGCAAGCGCTTTTATCAGCACAAACCGGTCTGCGCTTAACACCCAGCCAAAGTGCGTGCCAAGCATCAACGAATAGAGCAGATTAGCAAGCCAAACTCCTAACAAACCGCCCAGTAAGGTTGCCAGTACGCCAAGCGCCATACCTTCGACAAGGGTTAAGCGCAGCAGGCGCAGCTTCGCAACACCCAGACTTTGCAAACGCGCAAACATCCTTTGGCGGCGACCAAGCGCGTGACACGCCACCTGATAAGTTAAGAGCCACGCAACAATCAGCGCCAGCAACGACAGCATGGCGACGTTAAACAGCACGGACTGCAACAGTTGCACAACCGGGCTGGCAACGAGCGCGGATACCTGGGTCCAGAGCCCGCGCCCGGTACTTTCCACCAAACCCGGAAGTGGCTGCACAGCCCGAGCCGGCAGAGCGCCAGGAAACAGGCGATCGAAAAAGCTGGCAAGCTTTGCAACACCACCTGCTGCTCGCGCCTCGGCCGTAAGCACCACACCAATCCGCGACAACCCGGATGTCCGCAGGACGCGCTGGACGGTTGGCAAATCGGCCAGGACTACACCCTCGGGCGCGCTATGGCCCAGCACCAGTACGGGCGAATTTCCGAGCACTATAGTGTCACCCACCGGAGCGTGATCACGCATGGATGGTGCCAGATACACGGAATCAACTAGCAGGTATTGCTCTCCGCGGTCGGCCCCATCGGACAACAGGTTGGTTGGTCCCGCGCCGATGTTAACTCCTGAGCCTAGCGCCAGCGGGTCGGTACCGGTCAATAGCAGCGTTTGCTCTGCGAAGGTTACGGTGCCTTCCAAGAGAGGAAACACAGCCGCAACACTTGGCTGCAAACCTGCGCGCCAGGCTTCGCGCACTGCAAAATAGTCATCCTCAGTGAGTTCCGGGCGGGTTAAATACAGGTCAACCCGACTGACCGGCTCAACTTGCCGGCGAACCTGCTCGGCAATCTGCGCACTCAATAAGTGCACACCAGTAATGGATGCCACACCAATGGTCATGCCGAGCAGGGCACTCAGCATTGATGCTCGCGCGCGCCACAGAAATCGCAGCTGCGCCCGCACCACCAGGCTCACGCTGCCCACAGCGCTAAAATGGGAAGCCTCAGAGAACGCCAATTTCGATGACGCGATCCGCGCGTTTTGCAATATCGTCACTGTGGGTCGCAACCAACAGAGCCGCACCCTGCGTATGCGTTTCGCGCCACAGCAGATCAGCGACCAGCGCACTGTTTTTTTGGTCGAGATTGCCGGTGGGTTCATCCGCCAATACTAACTCGGGCGCATGAGCCAACGCGCGCAACACCGCCACTCGCTGCTGCTCCCCGCCCGATAAATCCGCAGGAAACTTATTCTCCATTCCCCCTAATCCCAACGCTTCAAGGCGCGGCGCATAGGCATCCCATCGATGCAACGCGTTCGCCAATTCGAGAGATAGCTGAATGTTCTCCGCCACAGTGAGCGTTTCGATCAGATTAAAAAACTGAAACACATAGCCGACATGTTCACGACGAAACTGCAAGAGTTCAGCGTCGTTCAGCGTCGACACAGGGAGTATCGCGTTTTCCACGTCCGGTTTGGAGCTGGTAGAGGCAGAGTGAAAAGTAATGCTGCCCGAATCGACCGGCAACAACCCGGCCACCAAATTCAATAGCGTAGTTTTGCCGCTACCACTTGGACCCCACAGGGCGACTGACTCGCCGCGCGCAACCGCGAGTGAAAAATCTTGCAGCACCAACTGCTCACGTCCTTGCGGATCTACAAACCCGCGGCTCACTTCCTCCAGTTGCAATACTGCAGAGGAATTGTTCACCGTTGCGGAATTGTTCGCTAGATCCATGGCAGCGCAGTTTAGCGAGCGGCCGGATCGATGACCGGCTGCATGCCCTCAGAAAGCAGATAAGCCGTGTGTTCTGGCAAATGTTCAAAGCAGGCAACCGCGGCGAATAGTTCATCGACACTCGAGTAAGGTAGCAGGCTGCGCAGTGAGGTAAGGGTAGGCATAATCAGGTTCCAGCGCCCGTCCTCCGCACGTTGCAGCGCATCCACCGGCGCAATCCACTCGCCGCTCACGGTTTCACCAGGTGCGTGTGTTGCCGTTTGACCAAGAGGCATGCGGGCTATAAAAAACCGGGTATCAAACCTGCGCGGGGCAATCTCCGGCGTGATCCAGTGTGCAAAGTAGCGCAACTGGTCGAGACAAAGGGTAATACCCAGTCGCTGCGCCAAACCACCAAACTCCTCGAGGCGAGTGTTGGCGAGCTCTGCCACTGTGTCTGCGTTGAGCGCTGCGCCTCTTTGCGTGCCAAGCATCACACCCGACTCTTCATAGCACTCTCGCACTGCAGCCAACCAGTAGGACAAGGGAACACTTGCAGGATCGAGATTAAGCAATGCACCAGCCTCACTCTCTGTGGGGCCCTGCCAATCCATAGTTTCCAGCAGTGCTTCGTCAGCAGCATCGACCTTGCCACCGGTAAATACGTGCAAGCCAGGGAACGCACCGCGAGCTGGTCGCTCGACCATATACACCTGCAATGCCTTCCCTGCCTGCGCATCGGGTTCAGTGCCTGTGACATCACGCACTAACAGCAGCGTTGCCGCCTTCTGGATCTTGGCTACGTCATTCATGCCTACACTGTGCATTCCTTTTACTGTCCCAGCAATCAGCTTCGCCCCAATGAGCATGAGAGGCTCGGCTCGACACTTGGATTGATATCAAAATGCCATCCTTGTACTTACAACGAGTTCGCGTCAAGCTGAGACTCACCATGAACGATCTAGACTACAAATTTGTCGTCCGGCTCACTACGCGCATGAAAAGCCAGATATCGCTCGCTGCAAAGCACTACCGCCGCAGTATGAATTCGGAAATCATCTCGCGTCTGGAGCAATCCTTCGGTGCACTGCCACAAAACGAAGTCGAGGAAGCTGTACAGCCTGCATTCCACCCAGGCATAGAAGCACTGTTTCGCTCGCAACTTAGCGAATCAGAACAAAGTCTCGTGCAGTCTTTTCGTCTACTGAGCACAGAAAAACAGGTCGCCTTGCTTAATCTGCTACAGAAGTAGGCGCTACCTATGTCGAGTCGCACACCTCTAACTCCTTACCATCATCCCACCACGGTATGTTTGGTTGACGATAGTGAATCGTTCATAAAGGGTCTTGCGCTGGTTATGCCTGCACAGATGAGTTCTATCGCCTTCTTCAATCCGCTAGATGCCCTGGAGTACGTTAATCGACCGCAGGAGCTACCCTCCTTGGCCGACCGTTGCTTCTCAGCCCACGAACGCTCACTACGACCACTGTTTCAACTCGACACCGGGTTGATCGAGCAAGAGATCAACATTGCGCGACGTTTCAACCGGTTGTCTGTAGTCATCGTCGATTATTCCATGCCATCCATAAACGGCATGGAATTTTGCAATCGTATCAACGACCCACATGTTGGCAAGGTACTGCTGACCGGCATCGCCGATGAAACAATAGCCGTTGAGGCATTTAACGCAGGCATCATTGACCGATTTATCGCCAAGAACCATCCGCGAGCCAGCGAACAGATCGGTGAATACGCACTCGACATGCAGGAGGCGTACTTTCGAACCCAGACCGAGCAGGTGCAACGCACACTAAGTCTGACTGGGCCGGTTTTTCTGAACGATCCTGACGTTGCCCACTGGATTCGACGTTTAATGCGACGGAATAATTTTTGTGAACACTACATGGTGTCGCAACCACCAGGACTGTTGCTGCTAAATCCAAGCGGTGAAGTTTCACAACTCGTTGTTATGAGTGAGGAGGAATGTACGCAACAGGCCAACTATGCTGAAACTCACGCCGCCCCGGAAGCTGTTGTGCGCCGTCTGCGGAACCGCTCCCATGTTGGGTTTCTTCTCGATGACCCAGCAAGCTATAGGCACGCTGACGAACAAACCGATGAGTACCCGTGGCACGAAATCATTCGCCCCTCAACACGACTGGGTAACGCCGATCACTACTGGTACGCCGCGCTTTTTGATGCGCCACCGCAAAGCATTGATTACCACCCCGACGACGCCTGCTATCAAGCCTGGGGATCGCAAAGAGTTGCACTGCGGCCCAACAATGCGAGCCTGTGGTAGTCCAGGAGCAGAACTAGAAGTGTCCTAACCCCCGCCTTGTGCTGCGTCGCGGAGTGGCTTTGGAATCACCCAGCGCTCGAGCACTTCAAACCCAAGCTCGATCAGCATCGCAAGACAGGCAGCAGGAATCGCACCCTGCAGAATCAGATTGGTGTCGTTGAGCGATAGCCCCGTAACAATCGGATCACCCAATCCGCCAGCCCCAATAAAGGCCGCAAGCGTTGCCGTGCCCACACTAATCACAGCGGCAGTACGAATGCCCGCAAAAATATTGGGCAGCGCCATGGGCACCAGCACATGCCGCAAACGTTCGCCCCGAGACAGACCAATCGCCTTGGCGGTACGCACCAGCTCGGGATCGATGGTGCCAAGCGCTACCACCGTGTTGCGCAAGATAGGCAGCAGCGCATAGAGGAACAAGGCAACTATGGCCGGTGTTTTGCCTATGCCAAGCAAAGGAATCATCAATGCAAGCAGCGCAATGGAGGGAATGGTCTGCAACAAGCCACATACATAAACCACCACTCGAGCCAGGCCACCATTGCGAAACACCAACACACCCACACCTACGCCTACCGCTATCGCTAACAACAATGCAATGAGGGTAAGTTCGAGATGTCGCAGGGTATTGCGCCACAAGTCACGCCACAGTCGCTCACCAGGCGTAACAACAGCACTCGCATCAACGAGGCCTCGTTCGCGCAAGAAGCCCTGGGCAATCGACGCAAAATCAGCCTCACCTGACTTCGAACCAGCCAACACTGCCGCGTTGAGCGCCTGCATCTGCGTGGCGCTGAGCGTGCTAGCAAGTTCGTTCAAAGCCAACCGCGCCGGTTCCGGCAACTCTCTACGCACCAGCGGTGCGGCCAGGTATTCGGGGAAGAACTTCCGATCATCTGCCAGGAGAGCAAGTTCATACTCCACCAATTCCCCATCGGTGGAGTAAGCATCTGTTACATCGATCGCACCGTCCGCGATTGCCTGATAAGCCAATCCATGTTCAATGCCCTGCGGAGTAACCTCTAGATCATAAGCTCTGCTCAGGCCTGGCCAACCGTCGTTGCGCTCAAGAAACTCATGACTGACAACCACGCGCAGCTCGGGATGCGTGCGCAAATCACCGATGGTTGTTAAGTCCAGATCGCGAGCCGTCTGCGCGCGAACAGCCATCGCATAGGTATTGTTAAAACCGAGGGGGGCTAGTAACTCGAGCTCTTCTGGCAGACTCTCGCGTATCTCACCCAAACTAATCGCGCGTTCGCTCTTAAGTACCGCCTGCGCAAGGGTGCCACTGTACTCAATGTAGAGGTCGACCTCGCCCTGGGCTAGCGCCGAATAACAGATGAGCGTGCCACCCAAGCCAAACTGTCGCTGCACACTAAAGCCACGTGCTTCCAGCAACTGCGCAGCAATCTCTGACAACAAATAGGATTCGCCAAAGTTTTTGCTGGCCACCCGAATCGGTGCAGCCTCTGCGGCGTCTAAGTTACTGGACAGCGCGGCGTACGCTATGCTCGGAGCAATTAACAACGCGGCCACTAACCCCACAACAGCATGCGGACGCAGCAGCCTGTTCATGCGAGTTGCTCCGCAAGCAATCGGGCAACATAATCATTACCCGGTGCCGCAACTACGTCGGCTACGTTACCCGACTGCGCTACTGCGCCGTCGGCAAGAACCACCATGAAGTCGGCCAGCTTGACGGCTTCCCGCATATCGTGAGTCACCAAAATGGTGCTGATCTGCGTACTTTTTTGCAACGCCATAAAATGCTCATGTAACTCCAGGCGCGTTATGGGGTCGACGGCTGAAAATGGCTCGTCGAGCAACAACAAGGCAGGCTCAAGCATTAACGCCCGGCACAACCCAACGCGTTGCTGTTGGCCACCTGACAATTGCGCGGGGTAACGCGCCCAGAGCTCGCGCACCAGGTGCATCTGTTCAAGTAGCTGTTCCGCGCGCGCCCGGCACCTGTCGAGCGTCCAGCCCGCAAGCCGGGCCACCAATGTGACGTTGGCAAAAATTGACAGGTGCGGAAGTAATCCGGCGCCCTGGACCGCGTAGCCCATTCCGCGCCGAAAGGCGGTCAGATCTTTGGGCACCGGTCGATCATTAACTCGCAACTCACCAGCATCTGCTCTCTCAAGGGCGTTAATGAGGCGCAACAGTGTGGTTTTACCGCTGCCACTTGCACCCACAATTGCCGAGGTCACGCCGCTCGGGAACTCGAGCGTGATATCGCGCAACACCTGCGTATCGCCATAGGTCTTGCCGACACCGCGAAAAACCACACAAGGCACTAGGTGCCTCCCAATTCGTGTTCCAAGCGCGAGTAATGTTCATCAAGTGCAGCAAGTGTGCTGGTAGTCTTTTCCTTACCACCAACCGACCCAGAACCTAGTTCGGTGAGCTGCTCGTTAAGTTCTGCCCGCGCCTGCGGCAACGTAAGCCAAGGAGCGTCCCTTGCGCTCAACTTGTCACGCACAAACTCCATCCAGCGCCCCTGCTCCGACTCTGTGAGCAGATGCGGGAAACACCGTGCCTTAAGGCGAAAACTCAGCTCGCCCAGTCGCTCATCATTAAACCGCAAGTTTTCCGGCCACACACCATTAAGCAAGCTCTGTTGAAACTCCTCGCTCCGGTGCTTGTCATCATCACCTATAAACCCATCATAAAGCGCAGCATCAACATCCGGACTCGGCTCAGGCGGAGCACGGTTGTAGATTTGTGCAATTTTTTTTGCGATGTCGACTCTTTTTAATCGCGCCTTGCGTTCTTCGATCTGTCCCATTCGAAGATTGAGTCTGGATTGATCCTCGGGGCGTAACACACTGGCCGTGCTAATGAACGGGCAACGATTAATGCGTAACTCCTTGACCGGCGGGCGCTGCTCAGGATCTTTGCTAAACAGGTTCTCTTGCAACCGGTCAACGTCCCATTCGAGCAGCGGCCGAATGTCTTTACTCAGATCTGCCACAATGTAGCTGTTGTTGTTCCGCGGGTGACGCGCAACAGATACCACTGGTGCAAGCGCCGATTGCGTGCGCGGATACATTGCAGTCACATGCACACACAGATTTTTCCCAATCGGCTCGAGCAATTCCCTGACCTGCTTTTTCGCTCGCATTTTAAAGTAGTACTGAAACAACAGCGGCTGCTTTTCTCGAATGACGCGGGCCAGTCCAATGGTCGCGCGCACATCTGACATCGCATCGTGCGCACTTTCATGCGCTATACCGTTTGCAGGCGCCAGTTCTTCGAGTTTAAAGACAGGCACGCCATCAATTTCGGGCCATTCAATACCTTCAGGGCGCAACGCGTAGGCCCCCCGCACCAGATCGATGATGTCCCAGCGAGAATTGCCGTTTTGCCATTCACGAGCGTAGGGATCCATTAATAGTCGATACAGCCCATAACGCATGAACTCGTCATCGAAACGCAGACTGTTGTAGCCGGCAACGCAAGTCCCAGGCTTGCTAAAGCGTTTGAGTATTTCGCGAAAAGCTTCCCACTCGTCGATACCTTCACGCTGGGTTTGCTGCGGAGTAATGCCTGTGACAAGCGCTGCCATCGGGTTGGGTAACACATCCGCCGGCAGTTTTACGTAGGTGCATAGTTCTTCGCCGCTCTCGTTGAGTGACAGGTCGGTACGCAGACCGGCGAACTGAATAACCCTGTCCCAGCGCGGATTAACTCCGGAGGTCTCAAGGTCGTACCAAAATATGCTGCTCATATAATGCTCTGGGGCAGTGCGGGCACACCCCGTCATTCGGAAGGTATGGCGGCTGCATTGCGCTCAAGCGTTGCACTTGGCATGGTGGCCCCCTTTGGGCAACGACCAGTGGAACGCGTGAGCGGCAAATCAATCGCCCTGTTTGGCGGGCCTATTCTCGCATTGTTGGCCGGATTCGGCATGTTCTACCTGGGCATGCCACTGGGTGCCGCCCAAACGCTGGCAGTTACGACGCTGTGTATCGCGTGGTGGATCTTTGAACCCATCCCCATTCCAGCGACCTCGTTGATCCCACTGACCCTGCTGCCTCTACTGGGCGTCATTGATCGCGCTGGACTCAGCGGCGCTTACGGCCACCCGCTGATATTACTGTTGCTGTCGGGGTTCTTGCTGTCCAGGGCCCTGGAAAAAAACGGCGCTCACCGCCGCCTCGCGCTGGGTCTGCTCAACACCATTGGCGGGCACAGCTCGCGGCGCGTTGTTATCGGTTTTATGGCAGTGGCCGCACTGCTGTCGATGTGGATATCAAATACCGCAACCGCGCTGATGATGTTACCTGTCGCAATGGCGGTGCTGGAAAAAGCCCGCGATGAGCGGCTCCGCGTGCCGTTGCTGCTGGGCATTGCCTATGGCTGCAGCATCGGTGGTATGGGCACTCCCATCGGCACCCCACCCAACGTCGTTTTCATGGGCATCTACGAAGAGGCTACCGGCCAAACGGTGTCGTTTCTGGAATGGATGACCTGGGCACTGCCGATCGTTCTCGTGCTCTTTCCCCTGTGCGCGATCTGGCTTACGCGCAACCTGGGACACAACGCCTCCCCGGACGCCAGCGACATGGCGGTCGAGCTACCCACCTTGGGACAATGGCAAAGCGCCGAGTTGCGGGTACTGCTGATCTTCGCGCTTACTGCCTTGTTGTGGGTAACACGTACGGGGCCCTTTGGTGGCTGGGCAGGTGCACTTGGGGTGAGTTACTCCAACGACGCGATGGTAGGATTTGCTGGCGTAATCGCGCTCTTTTTGATCGACAACGGACGTGGTAAAGGGGAAAAACTGCTCGACTGGGAGAGTGCCGAGAAAATTCCCTGGGGTATTTTATTGCTCTTCGCCGGCGGCCTCGCAATTGCAGCCGCTTTCACAAGTTCGGGACTATCGCAGATCGTTGGCGAGGCGTTGCGAGACGTTGTGGCCTTGCATCCCCTGCTGGTCATGCTCGTGCTCTGTACTACAGTCACCTTTCTGACGGAAGCAACGAGTAATACTGCAACGACCAACATTCTTATGCCCATCGCAGCAGCAACGGCCCTCGCCGCTGCAATCGACCCTCGCCTGTTAATGATCCCGGTCGCCCTGTCGGCAAGCTGTGCGTTTATGTTGCCGGTGGCAACACCACCCAACGTCATCGTGTTCTCAACCGGCCAGGTGCCCATCAATCACATGATTCGTGAGGGCTTCGCACTGAATATCCTCGGGATACTGGTCATCGGCTTCGGTTTGTACGTTCTGCTGTAGCTTTGACTGCTGGTCTAGCGTGTGCAAACGCGAAAGTTCTGCGCCACGCTCCTCGGGCTCAAGCTCGGCCAGTTGTTTAGCTGCCGCGTAAAATTCGTCCAGCGAACCGACCTCGCCATGCAGTGCACGAAACGCGCCTACCCAGCGATGATAAGCCCCCACGAGCGACAGCCGCGCCATGTTAGGGGGCTGGCTAAAAAAACCAACCAGGCGGTCATCGGAAAATTCCTGCGCCACCGCCAGCAAACACGCCTCGGCCTGCGCATAACGCAGCGTACGAGCGGCCAGGGCTTTGGCTCTCAGGTGTTGCGGCGCTAGCGCCCGGCCACGACCGGGTTGGTCAGTACCTGCTTCACTATTCGCAAGCTCGGCAAAGTCCATTTCCAACCGCGCGCGCAGCTTAAGCAACAGGGCATTAAAGCGAGCGCGCTCTGCCCGAATCTGGCGCTGCTTTGCGACGCCCTCATCATTGCGCAGAAACAACGGCAACGCATAGTCAGCCACGTAGGTGGCAAAACTCTCATTGAACTCGGTGTCACCACCCACATAGAGCTTGGTGTGCGCCAATTCGTGAAACAACAGTTCTGCCCGTGCGGCTCGCGGCCAGTGAATAAACGAGCTCAACAGCGGGTCATTGAACCACCCCAGCGTCGAATAGGCAGGCACCCCGCCCACATAGGTATCAAACTCTTCCGCGGCAAACTCGGCCGCCGTATCAAGCGCAAGCTGCTCCCGGAAGTAGCCCCGATACGACACGCATCCAGCCACCGGAAAGCACCAGTTAAGGGGCTGCACCGAGTCCACCGGGGCAACCACGAGGTTCCAGACGACAAACTCGCGATTTAGGTCAACATAGCTGCCATAACGCCCCTTGGGCTCCAGAGCAAGCTCGGTGCGGGCGAATTCCAGCGCCGTCTGGCTATCCAGCAAGGCGGCGCGCAACGTCGGGTCCAGATCGTCCTGCGCAAGCAACTTTTCCACGTTTTGCCGGGCGGCCAGCAATCGTACCTGGCCACCCACCGCCTGCTGGTAGAAGCGCAGGGTGCTGCAACCAGACAGCGCCGCCAGTGCGATCAGCAGCAAAACCAAGACCATACCCAGCACCACTCGGCCACTTTGGCCAGCCTGGGGTGGCTGGCAGTGCTTTCGGCGATATGCTATCAAGCCGGCCATGAATACCGTGCGCGGCGTGCTGGCCGCTCTCTTTCTGGCGGTGAATACCGCTGCCTGGTGCGTTCCTCTGTTCACAGTAGGTATTGTGCGGTTCTTGCTGCCAATTGCGAGCGCCAGACGGTTTCTGTCCGGCGCAATGGACCTGGTCATTGATGGCTGGGTGGGTGGTAATCGCGCAATGAATGCTGCGCTGCGGCTGCAACGTTTTGATCTGACCTGGCAAGTGAGCGAACCGTTATCTCTCGACAAGCGGTATCTGGTGCTGTGCAACCATCAGAGCTGGGCGGACATCATCATTCTGCAGAACAGCTTTCGCGGCATTTTGCCGCCGCTTAAGTTTTTCACCAAACAGCAACTCATCTGGATCCCGCTGTTGGGCATTGCCATGTGGTTACTCGGTTTTCCTTACGTGCGTCGCGGAGGCGCTGGCGACCGCGAGGCCATGGCGCGGAGCTGCCAGGGTTTTAGAAATCATCCAGTGAGCGTGCTCAATTTTCTGGAAGGGACGCGCTTCACACAGGCCAAGCATGCTAAAAACCAAAGCCCTTATCGCCATCTGCTACCCCCCAAGCTGGGTGGTATGGCGTTTGTTCTGGGTGAACTCGGTGAGCACATAGATCAAATCATCGATGTTAGCATCGCCTATCCTGGGCCACCGCCCTCGTTCTGGCAGTTTTTATGTGGCGACTGTGCACGTTCGCGTGTGCATATAGAGGACATAGATGTGCCTGTGGCCGCGGATGGCCGGACCTTAACAGAACAAGAGCTGGACCTGCTGCGCAACTGGACTCACACTCGCTGGAGCGCTAAAGACAACTGGCTACAAACGAACCCGCACTATACTGCGCGAGATCACCAAGGGCATTAACAGACTCAGTCAAATGTACGAGCAGTTTTTTCACCTCAACAAGCGACCGTTTTCAATCGCACCAGACCCAAGCTTCCTCTATATGAGTGAACGCCATCGAGACGCGCTTGCCCATCTGAAATACGGACTCGAGTCAGACGGCGGCTTTGTGCTGGTAACGGGCGAGGTAGGCACGGGTAAAACCACACTACTGCGCAATCTCATCGGTCAGGTGCCAGGCGACATTGATGTCGCGTTTATTCTCAATCCACGCCTTACTGTACGCGAACTGCTACAGACGATCTGCGACGAGTTGGCCATCGACTACCCAACCGATGACCAGCACAGCGTCAAACCCTACATCGACCGTCTAAACAAACATCTGCTGCGTACACATCGGCTTGGGCGCAGCACTGTTGTTGTTATTGATGAGGCGCAAAATCTGTCACCCGCGGTGCTCGAACAATTACGGCTACTGACCAATCTCGAAACCAATGAACGCAAACTCATGCGAATTATTCTGGTTGGGCAACCAGAACTGAAGGTTATGCTCGCACGCCAGGAATTACGGCAGTTGAGCCAGCGCATCACCGCCCGCTATCACCTTGAACCGCTGCAACTCGATGATACCCGCGCGTATATAGCGCATCGCCTGAGCCTGGCAGGTGGTAACCCAAACCTGTTCAGCGCGTCAGCAAGCTGGAACGTCCATCGCCACGCGGGTGGCGTTCCCCGGCTGATCAACATCATTGCCGACCGCGCCCTGCTCGGTGCCTACGCAGAGGGCAAACCGCGCATCGACTTTGTGCACGTGCAGAAAGCAGCGTCCGAAACTGCGCCCAGGCAATTCAATATCTGGGGCTGGCTGGGTGTAACTGGTGCCGTCCTGCTTGGCATTGGTCTTCTCTGGACCCTGCTTGATGCGACAAACAAGCCTTCGCCTGCCCAAGCTCAGAGCGCTCAAACGCAGGACGTACAAACACAAGACGTACAAACACAGGGCGCGTTGGGCGCGCAGACAACCGCGCCGCCGCCCGTGACCATCGCAGAACCCCGCCCGCCGATTGTGCAGCCAGCGCCTGCAGCGACACCCGAACCCGTCGCAACAACAACGCAAGATCTCGCCCCCACACCGATCCCAACCATCGCCACCGTCACTCCAGAACCCAGCGCCGTGCTGGGCGGGGTTCCAATTGCTATTTCGGGCGTCCCGTCTTATCGCAGCCAGCGGCTCGCCTTCAGCGCCATGTACAACCTTTGGGGTATCGACTACGACCCTAACAACCCTCTGGTACCTTGCGACTTCGCCCCGCGTTTCCAGCTGCAGTGCACTAAACGTGCCTATAGTTGGAGCGACGTAGCGCGTCTGAACGTGCCCGTTGTAATGCAACTCGCAGGCGCAGATGCCCAAATCTTCTACGTCACGGCGGTGAGCGCAAGCAACAATCAAGTCTCCATCATCCAAGGCAGCACTACATCGGTGGTAGATCTTGCGACGCTGAGCCAGGTGTGGGAAGGCACCATCATCGCGCTCTGGCCAACGCCCATCAATTATCGCGGCAGCATTAAAGACGGCTCCACAGGAACTGCAGTACAAGAGTTGCGCAAACTATTGGGTCAGGCCACCAATCGTGACCTCGGTAACTCGCGCACCTTTGATACTGCACTGAGCAAGGTGTTGCGCGAGTTTCAGGCCGCAAGCGGCGTACCCGCCGATGGCATCGCCGGTCCAGCGACGTGGCTGTTGTTGCATCGCGCGGCGGGCTACGACATTCCTGAGCTGTTGGGCTAACGCATGTCTTATATTCTTGATGCCCTGCAAAAGTCTGCAAACGACACACAACCACCTCAGAGTGCAGAATCTTTCCCGGGCATAGACGCGCAGCAACAAAATCCCACAAGCCAAGGCCCCACTTTGGCGCTACCCTGGAAACTGGCTATTGGCGCCATATTGCTGACAAACGTCGCGTTGGTGTTTTTATGGCGCACCGACCAGCCCGATAGCAAGCAAGTTACGCAGGCAAATTCTGCTTCGAACCCGGCCATCACCCCAGTTAGCGCCACCGAAGCCGCGCGCAGTCGCGGCAAAATCCCACTGCCCGGCATAGTTTCGCCGCGCGACTTGCCAGCCCCTGGCAGCTCAACAAGCACGGTGACGCAGCGCACCTTCAAACCCACAGGGCGGGCAATTACCATTGCTGGCGAACCCGACCGGGACGATCTCCTTGAAAACACACCGCTCACGCCAGACGCACAAACCTCACCGGCCATAACGCAGCGGGTTATTGCACAACCCACTACGGCACCACCGAGCACCAAGGCAAGCAATGCCAGCGCTCTCAGCGCCATCAGCGATAGTGCACGCAGTGCGCTCCACGCACTGACCTTCTCGTTCCATATTTATGGCAACGAAACTGATTTGCGGTCTCTGGGGGTAAACGGGCAACGGCGCATTGAAGGCCAGTCGATCACCGCCGACAACGGCACGACGTTCACGGTTGCAGAAATAACTGAAACTGGGGCCATTATCGAGTTTGATCACGAGGGAGAAACGGTGAGTGTTGTAATCCCGGTAATGGAAGACTGGAAAGACAGTTAGGCCGATTAGAGCTGCCCAGGACTACTGAGAGTTTCTTGAGCAATTGCCCAATGGGCAACCTTAACTTGCCTGGTTTGCCTGCTTTAGCTGATTGCGCGAGGCAGCAAACACATCCACCAGGTCGGTATCGAGCAACCCTTCCTTGGCTTCCATGTACAAAATTTCGAAAGCGCGATCGTCGCCGATGGCTGACTTGTAGGGTCGGTCCATGGCGGTAAGCGCATCGAAGATGTCGCACACCGTCATCACCCGACTGGCGAGCGGAATCTGCTCACCGACCAGACCTTGCGGATAGCCTTTGCCATTCATCTTTTCGTGGTGGGCACCAGCAATCTCAGGCACCTGGCTCAACTCTTTAGGCCAGGGCAGTACTGCCAAGAAGTCTTTGGTCCATTGCACATGCGCTTCAATTTCAACCCGTTCTTCTGGTGTCAGACTGCCTCGCCGAACAGACAACGCGGTAAGATCATCAGCAGAGATCAAACCCGTACGTGAACCATCTGCCTCAGTGAAGGAGTAGCTGTGCAACTCACGTAAATGGGTAAAATCACCATCGAGCAACACCGTTGGATTGTTCGCGCGCTCAATCATGCTGTAGTAGTCATCAAGAATGCTGAGCTGCTTCTGCAGGTCGCGGTGCACCCTCGCCCGTGCCACTTCGAAATCTGCCGCCTGGTGGTGCAGCATATCTATTTCTTTTTCGACGGCTTCGCGTCTTAGGCGTTCTTTTTGCAGCTGCACGCGGTAGTGCAAGATCTCCATGCGTTCAGAACTGAGTTTGTGCGACTTCACCAAAATGGACTCGCGGACACCGACCTTACCGAAGTCGTGCAGCAGTGCTGCGTAACGCACCTCGCGCAGGTGGTCTTCAGAAATCACCATGTTTTTAAACCGTGGCAGGTTCGACAACGGCAGCGCTTCCAGTAGCGCGACGGTTGTTTCCGCAACTCGGGCAGAGTGGCCACTGGTAGATGGGTCGCGTTGCTCAATGGCCTTTACCGACGCCTGCACAAAGCTCTCGAACAGCTCGTTGATATTACGCACCAGGCGATTCTTCTGGATAGTCAGCGCGGCCTGGCTTGCAATGGCCCGCAGAATTTCAACAGTCTCAGAATCAAACTCAACCACCGTTGCGCCATCATCGGCAAACCGATTAATGAACTGCAATACACCAACAATACTGCCACCGTGGTCACGCATAGGCATAACCAGCATGGATCGGGTGCGATACCCCATCTGCTCGTCAAAGCTGCGATTGAAACTGTAGGGAACATCGTGGGGCAACTCATACGCGTCACGTAAGTTCAGTTCGCAACCGCTAACTGCAACATGGCCTGCAATGGAGGTTGAAGTGAGCGGTACTGTGGTTTCGTTGTAAGGTAAGTCAAGAGTACCGTTCTGGGTCAGCTTAAACACGAGTCGTTCTTCGCTACCACCGTCCACTGTTGATTTGTTTTCAACCAGGTATAGAGACGCACCATCACAGCACGCAATCGCTCGCGCTTCGATTAATAATGTTGTCAACAAATCATCGAAGGAAAGTTCGCCCGACAAAGTAGCGCCCACATCACTGAGCTGCTTCATACGCTGTTGTTGAACAGCAACTTTGGTTTGGGCGTGTTGCAGCGCCTGATGAGTTTCCCAGTGCGACTGTCCATGCCGGAGCACCTGCTCAAGGAACCCGCGATCTTCCTGTCTGCTGCTGTGGTTGAGCGGACCAAGATAGACATCTACGCAGACTTTGCTTGCAGGTTGGGTACCTACCAGTAAAGCACCCGGAAAACGATCTCGGGCAACCACTGCGAGGTCGGGGTCGGCAAGAACAACAATTGCAACGCTTGCGTCGTTGCGGTCTACCTCGGAGGTTAGCTGCGGCGCCTGGACAACCTCCCAACCCTGAGCCACTGCCACTAATGACAGTGTTGAATGCGCAGCGTCAGCCAGCACTATCCTGGGCTTTATCCCGGTTCCGCTCATCTCGCCTGTTGCTTCGTCGTAAAGAAACCCCAGTATGACGATAAGATCGGCGCCGAATAAGGACCCCAGTCACACTTTGACCCGGACCAATAATTCGGGGTTCGGTGGGTGTGAAGGGTAGCGAAACCGCCCACCTGAACACAGGACTGTCGCCAGTTCCCAGCGAGATCCGGTTTTAGGGCAAAGAACCCCCAGCGACCGGTCCCAGCGCATCCAAACGCCCCTGCAGATCGGTCAAGCGGCGATTCAGCTGCACTCGATAGGCATCAATGGCACTCACGGCCTGCTCATTGCGCAACACCCGCTCAGTGAGGTTCGAAACATCAATATTGGCAATATTCTTGGCGAGTTTGTCCTGCCCAGCCGTTAAACCGGAAATTTTCGCCGACAACTCATCCAAAGCCTCAAGCCGCGCGCCAAGATCAGCCACGCCTTCGCCCTGGCTCGCAAGGTCAGTCTTGAGCGCCGTCACACCGGACTGCAAGCTGGCCAACGTCGACTTGTGCCCTGCCAGCAACTGCTGGTTTTCCTTGATCCAGCCCCGGTTCACCTTGTAGGCGATATCCCAGACTTTGCGAATCTCGGTTTCCCAGTACCCGAGTTTTTCTTTGGTCGCATCCCCGGTATCGCTCATTACCTCATCGGTGGCACGCAAACGCTCTTCGAGCACAGCCAGACGACTCTCCGCCGCTGCCTGCTTTTCTTGCGCTGCCGTGAGCAACTGCTGCTGGTTCATGACGAACCAACCACCAACACCCAGACCGGCAACCACCAGCATTAAAATAAGATTGGTGGCAAGCGACGAGCCACCACCAGCGCCGGTCCGACCACCACCACGACGACGGTTGCTGCGCGTCGGCATATCGTCGTCACGCGTCGCGGAAATTCCGCCTGGGGCAGGTGCCACCTACGTAGGCCTAAGCGAGCAGGCGCAGCAGGCCCCAAAGCACCGCTGTCAGCACAAAGCCACTGGTGATTACGCCACTGACAGTTGTCATTGGGCCCTGCTTGCCAACTATCGCGTTGATTTCGAGTACAACGATGATCGCCAGAGCAACCCACAAGCCCGCTCCGGCTGTAGCCAGTGCACCGCTCGGCAGGTGCGCGCTAGAGCCCATGAAGAACAGCATGGGCAGGGAGAACAGGGTATTCGTCCGCGAGGCCAGCAAGGCCTTGGCACCAGCATCAGCAGCACCTTCGAGGGCAGAACCACCTGCTTTCACCTGCTCGTTGGAGGCAATGACCACTTTTTGATTGCGCCAGATGATGCCCCACACATTCAGGAACATGAAGGTGCCCATAGTCGCGCCCAGCACGATATCCTGAGTGATCCATTGAGCGCCGCCGCCACTTAGAAAACCGAGCAACACGCAACCCGTCAGGAACGTGAACAATGCCCCCCAGCGGAACCACCAGAGTGCCCTGGGCACCAGTTTTACAAACGCATCAACACGGGCATCGTCTTCCGCTTCTTTAAAGTAGGAGCCCTGAATGAAGTTGAAGTAGTACAACAACCCGATCCATGTAACACCCGCCAGGAAATGTCCCCAGCGGAATAAGTGAGTAATGATTTCTGAGTCCATTGCTATCCCCTTCGTGATGGTAACTATCTATTTTTTTGGTTTTCTCGGTTTTCTCGGTTTTCATGCTTGGGCCTGGCGTTCTGCGTCGACCAGATAGCCAATTTGCACCCTGTGATCATAGCAAACGAAAACGGGCCGCCCCAGTAGTTGGAACAGCCCGTTTTGCCCTTCTTTCGAAGAGTCGCAACCAGGTTGCGAATCGCTTGCGGCTTACATCATGCCGCCCATGCCACCCATGTCAGGCATACCGCCACCCGCAGGCATTGGTGGTGGGTTATCTTCAGGCAGTTCACTGATCATGGCTTCAGTGGTCAGCATCAACCCTGCGACAGAAGCGGCCGCCTGCAGCGCAGAACGGGTCACTTTGGCCGGATCGAGGATACCCATCTTCAGCATGTCACCGTATTTACCGGTAGCTGCGTTATAGCCATCATTGCCCTTCAGGGTTTCAACCTTGTCCAGCACAACCGAACCTTCATCGCCAGCATTGGCTGCGATCTGGCGCAGCGGTGCGCTCATGGCGCGCATGGCAATTTCGATACCGGTAGTCTGGTCGTCGTTGTCGCCTTTCAGCTTGCCGAGACCCTGCAGAACACGAACCAGAGTTACGCCGCCGCCAGGCACTACGCCTTCTTCGACAGCCGCGCGAGTAGAGTGCAGAGCGTCTTCAACGCGCGCTTTCTTCTCTTTCATTTCCAGCTCGGTTGGCGCACCAACCTTGATTACTGCAACACCGCCAGCGAGCTTCGCCAAACGCTCCTGCAACTTTTCGCGATCGTAGTCAGAAGAAGTCTCGTCAATTTCTGCGCGAATCTGCTTGATGCGCCCTTCGATTTCTTTCTTCTTCCCAGACCCATCAACGATGGTGGTGTTTTCCTTCGTAGAAGAAACACGCTTGGCCTGACCGAGGTCATCAAGGGTTGCACCTTCAAGCGTAAGACCGACTTCTTCGGAGATTACGGTGCCGCCGGTGAGAATCGCGATGTCTTGCAGCATGGCTTTACGGCGATCGCCGAAGCCCGGCGCTTTGGCCGCTGCAACTTTCACGATGCCGCGCATGTTATTCACAACCAGAGTTGCCAACGCTTCACCTTCGATGTCTTCAGCAATCACGACGAGAGGCTTGCCAGCTTTGGCCACCGCTTCGAGAATTGGCAAAAGGTCGCGGATGTTGGAGATCTTCTTGTCGCACAACAGGATATAAGGTGCGTCATGATCCGCAGCCATGCTGTCCTGATTATTGATGAAGTAGGGAGACAGGTAACCACGATCGAACTGCATGCCTTCGACAACATCAAGCTCGTTCTCAAGACCGGAACCTTCTTCAACAGTGATGACACCTTCTTTGCCCACCTTGTCCATCGCCTCGGCGATGATGTCACCGACAGCAGAGTCACTGTTGGCAGAGATAGTGCCTACCTGCGCGATAGATTTTGAGTTGGCGCAAGGTGTGGACAGTTTGCCAATGTGCTTAACCGCTGCTTCAACGGCCTGATCGATGCCGCGCTTCAGATCCATGGGGTTCATACCGGCCGCAACCGACTTCAAGCCTTCGGTGAGAATGGCCTGCGCCAACACCGTAGCTGTGGTGGTACCGTCGCCAGCTTCATCAGAGGTTTGGCTCGCAACCTCTTTCACCATCTGCGCGCCCATGTTTTCAAACTTGTCTTTCAGCTCGACTTCCTTGGCCACCGAAACACCGTCCTTGGTTACCGTAGGGGCACCAAATGACTTGTCCAGGATTACGTTGCGACCCTTGGGGCCCAGGGTTACCTTGACTGCGTTGGCCAGGGTGTTTACGCCAGCCAGCATTTTGCTGCGGGCGTCATCTCCAAATAATACTTCTTTAGCGCTCATCGCTTATTTCCTCTGTGTAACTACTGACTAGCCTTCCAAAACGCCGAAAATTTCGGTTTCCTGAAGGATCAAAAGCTCTTCGCCATCAATTTTTACGGTGCTGCCGCCATACTGGCCGAACAGAACCTTGTCGCCCTTTTTGACATCCAGCTTGCGGACTTTGCCGTCATCGCCGGCTTTGCCAGGGCCAACAGCAACCACTTCGCCCTGTGATGGCTTTTCAGTTGCCGAATCAGGCAGTACGATGCCGCCTGCGCTGGTGGTTTCTTCTTCCAGCCGACGGACAACTACACGATCGTGTAACGGTCGAATCTTCATGTGTCTAGGTCTCCCAAATAGTCCCGAATTCGAGCTAATTAGCAGTCTCACCCTGAGAGTGCTAATTAGCGGGTCGACTATAATAGGGACCCAATTTCGAATATCAAGGGCCAGAGCGAAAGCAATTCGCCCAGCGCTCCCGATGCCGGCAGTATTCAGAGAGTTCGTGGGGAACTGAGCGGGGTGGATTGCGTCCAACTCCCCAGGCGCTAGACTCCCTGATCCTGCTGCTCACGCGCCCACCGAACCCGAGCGAACCCAAACAATCAGCGAACCCGAACAACGTATGACGACGCCTCAAGCATCACCACAGCCCGCCCGTTGGAAGATTGCGCTCAAGGTGCCCGTGGTGCTGTTGTGGATGACCTTTGCCTGCCTGTTCTGCGCCCTTGCGAACCTGGTTTGTGGTTGGCTTGGCCGGCCAGCACCCACAGAGGCATACAGGCGCCTCCACGCCGGCATGGCGGCCATATTTCAATTGAGCATCAAGGTTAGCGGCGAGCCCAGCCGCCACCCCAACACCCTGTACGTCGCCAATCACGTCTCCTACCTTGACGTGTTTGTGCTCGGCAGCCGCACACATGGCAGCTTCGTCGCCAAGTCAGAGGTCGCCGGCTGGCCAGTGTTTGGCAAACTGGCTGGCATTCAAAGCACGCTGTTTTTCACCCGCAAATCGACCCGCGCGGCGAGCCAGGTAGAACAATTGGCAAACCGCCTGCAACAGGGTTCGATGATGCTCTTCCCCGAGGGTACAAGCACCCCAGGTGGGCACGTGGAGCCGTTCCGTAGCTCGCTGTTTGCGGCCGCTGCAAAGCGCGGAGACATCGAACCCGTGATACAGCCGGTGACAGTGGCGTATACCCACTACGCGGGTAATCCCATGACCCAGGACCAGCGCGATCGCTATGCGTGGTATCTGCCTATGAGCTTTGGGCCGCACTTTCTCGCCGCACTTGGCTTACCGCAGGCGCGAGCGCAGTTGGTATTCCATCCACCGGTAACCCTCGCCACGTTCGAGTCACGCAAGGCCTGCGCTGCACACTGTGAACAACAGGTACGGGCGGGATTGCTCGACGCCCTGGATGCAACCAAAGAAACCTGTCCGCCTGCCTATTATGAATTCTCCCGACGCTGGCGCGAGGTGGCGCCGTGAGGGCAGGGACCCAATCACTGCAACGCAGCCTGTTGGCCGCTTGTGCCGGCCTGGTCGGCTACGGCGGCTGGGCTCTGTTTGTGAACTATCCAGCCGGTACCGAAATGGCCCTGCGGGCAGCCGCAGTGCAAGGCTTCTACAGCTTCGTGCTAACACTCAGCATGACACTCGTCATCGAACAGCTGTTCCATGGCCTGGCGCAAAAAGGCCTGGCGCAAAAACACGCAGCCTGGCTTACAGTAATACTGGCCAGCATCGCTACCTGGAGTGTTGCCTTTGGCATTCACGCACTGAATGGCACACCCAAAATCGTCGCAACAATTCTGCCAGGGTTTATTATCGGTATAATCTACACTAGCGTGTATGTTGTGGCCCTGAAAACAGCCCAACGCAAAGTGCAGATTGCGTGAAATTTATCCATATTCAATAAACCAGAAGAAAGCGCCCGTCATGCCCGAAACCAAGAGTCTAGATGTAAATCAGTCCCTGTCGATTACCGGCGGTCCGTTCGAGGCGCGCTTCGCGACAACCAGCGCGGAACTTGAGCAGGCTCAACGCCTGCGTTATCAGGTGCTGTTTAAAGACAGTAATGGCAATCCCGATCCAGAGAAAGCAGCCAGCGAGATCGATAGAGACCAGTGGGACGAACACGCCGACCACATCATAGTGTGTGATACACGTCTGGAGGACCCCAACGTTGTTGGCACCTTACGCATCGTCAGCAATCAGGAACTCCCGGCAACCCAGTGCTTCTATACCGAAAAAGCATTCGACCTGAGCAACCTGCGGCAGCGCTTTGAACACATCGTCGAACTAGGACGATTCTGCATCAGCCCCAATACCCGCAACGGTATCGTGCTCGGTCTCATCTGGAAACTCGCGTCAAATTATATTTTGCGTAACGATGTCAACCTGATGTTGGGTTGCGCCAGCTTCCCTGGTGCCGACCCTAACCTGCACACGCGCGAATTCGGATTTTTGGTGGACAATGCACTGGCGCCCGCAGATCTCGCGATGCCGCCCGTTGTGCCGAATCACAAAAACCTGCAAGCGCTGTGCGCCGCTACCGCTGCGGGTGATACTGACGCTATTGGCGAGCTACGCGATATGCCACCGCTGGTCCGGGGTTATCTAAAAATGGGCGCGCGCAGTAGCGATTGCGCCATTATCGACCCGGTGTTTAACACCACGTTTGTCTGCATCTACGTTGACGCGGCAAACTTCGCGAATACAACCACCCTGTTGGCGCCGAAAAAGGGCAAAGGCACAACCAAGTAAACCGCAGGCTAATCTTCGACGCCCATCAAACTCTGATGGGCCGCATCCAGCACACCCGCATTGTTGCCCACCCGGCTGATGATCTCCCGGTAACTCGCAAGCTGCATCGGCTTATGACGGTGCTCGTTGGCAATATCGAGCAACAGGCGACCGTGGCGTAAAAATACGCGCCAGGCCTGCCAAACCGATTTCTGCGGGTCAAACATGTGGGTTGGCAGCGAGGCCACACCATTGACCTCAATAACAACAAAGTCTCCGGCTTGAAACGCTGCAACACTTTCGGCTTTCACATCGAGACGACCGAAGTTAAAACCCGGTTGTGAGACAAAGAGATTATTCACTGCTGCACTGAGTTGCGGTGTAAGCAGCGCACTGTCGTCCGTAAACTTGCAGCCCATTGTGTGTGAGCCAATAAACGATAGCTGCACTTCTTCGCCGGCAGCTGGCACCCAGGCAGTATCCAGATATTGCAGAAACGTTTGCCA
The DNA here is from genome assembly GCA_964611345.1 of uncultured Pseudomonadales bacterium. Classification (GTDB taxonomy): domain Bacteria; phylum Pseudomonadota; class Gammaproteobacteria; order Pseudomonadales; family Azotimanducaceae; genus JALZVT01. Next base: position 50,087 of record CAZSYU010000006.1, on the reverse strand, counting down.
GTGAGCCGTTGCGCGCTCATGCCGGGCGGCAAGCTCACCCAGCGTTAACTCGCCATCCCCTATAACTACAGGAAAGTGCTTGCGGTTGATGCCGGTGACTTCCCCGTTACCTTTTTTACGTGCATAAAACACGCCAAACTCAACATTCATAGCCGTGAACTGCTGCACCAGATAGGGTCCACGCAGTGCCGCAACCCGCGCGGCTATCTCAGCCTCGCTATGCACCTTGACCACGCCTTTACCAACGCTGCCGATGTCAGATTTGAGTATTACTGGGTAGCCATGCTGCACACCAAACTCCGCAACGAGCGCCACTTTCTCCGCTTCCAACAGCGCCTCAGGCAGGGCCTTTGTGGGTAAGAATCTGGTCTGATCAAATGCAAACTGCGTGTGCACCTTCGAGCCGATGCCGATCTCGCCATGATCAAGCGCGTAATTGGCCTTGGCCAACGACCTGATCGGCAGCAATCGCCGCGCACACCCGGCCAACAAATACAGGTAATACGGCAACTCAAAGAGTCGGGGATGCCAAAATTCGAAGTGTTTCATGCGTCGTTCTAAGTTAACTCGCGGCCGCTAAGACTAGGGCCGCTCTTCATACTCGCCTTCGATGATGACGGGCCCATCGCCGCTACTATTATTTGAGCCATAATCCGTTCGCGGACCGGGATCAAATCCGGTGCCTGCAGCCCCACCCGCCGAAAGATCCACCACCTTGAGGTGCCGTTTGGCGAGTGCCGCGAGGAACCAGCGCACTGGCGGTATCAACAGCAAAAAGCCAAACGCATCAGTAACAAACCCGGGGGTCAGCAACAGCGCACCCGCAACGGCCAGCATCATGCCCTCGGCAATCTCCTGACCGGGCAGTTGCCCCTGCCCGACCCGCGACATGCCGCGCTGCAGCGTTGCTGTGCCCTGCCAGCGTAACAGGGCAACCCCAATCACGGCCGTAAGCATGACAAACAAAATGGTTGGCACCACACCAAAGTAGCCACCTACCTCAATCAGCAGGTACATTTCGATAATCGGAATGGCCGTAAAGAATAAAAATATCCAACGCATGGCAAAGCACATTGAGCCGCCCAAGAGGGCAAGTCAAACGGGAAAGAGGGCTGCGCCCAAAGGCTCGCGCAAAACCGCAAAAAGCACCAAGCGCCTGGTGTCGCGCAAACCCGGTGCGTCTGATGAGCTGACCGACACTCTCGATCCGACCAACTCGGCCCCGACCAACGCAGAACGCATCTGGCAGGTGGTGGCTGCCATCCCGAAAGGTAAGGTCGCAACCTACGGCCAGGTCGCTGACCTCGCAGGATTACCCCGGGCGGCACGACTTGTCGGACGCACCATGGCCAACCTGCCCAAAGGCAGCAAGCTGCCATGGTTTCGGGTGCTGAACTCTCGCGGCGAGTTATCGTTTGCCCGTAATACCGCGAGTTGGCGCCGGCAGCGCGACAAGCTGGCGGCCGAAGGCGTGACGCTCATCAAAGGCAGGCTTAGCCTGAAGGTCTATCGCTGGGAGCCCTGACTTAACCAGACTTAACGCCCCACCCCCTCATCTACCGATGTCACCCGACGAAGCAGTAACAGCAATAGCAACACCGGCACACCCAGCAGCGAACACATAACAAAAAACTGCGGGTAACCGAGCTGGTCAACCGCCAATCCAGAGAAACCACCAAGCATTTTTGGCGGCAACACCATCAGCGAACTAAATAGCGCGTACTGGGTGGCGGAGAACTTAAGATTGGTAATGCCGGAAAGATAAGCAACAAACGCGGCGGTCGCGAGCCCTGCACTTAGATTGTCCGCCCCAATAACCAACGCCAGATTGAGCGTTGTGGGGGCTTGCCCGGCCAGCCAGGCAAACAGCAGATTGGTTAACGACACGAGCACAGCCCCCAACAGCAACATGCGTCCCAAACCAATTCGTGGCGCCATCACACCACCAAGAAAGACACCCAATAGCGTCATCACCACGCCAAATATTTTTGCGACACTGGCTATCTGCGACTTGGTAAAGCCCATGTCGATATAAAACACATTGGCGATAACACCCAACACGATGTCAGAAACGCGATAACTGCCAATGACTGCCAGCACAACCAGCGCTGTCCAACCGTAGCGGCGCAGAAAATCTGCAAAGGGTTCCAAAACCGCCTCACGAAACCAGGTAAGCAGCGACTCCAAAAGGTCTGGTTGTGGCTGCAAAACAGCCCGATCCCGCTCGCTTGCCATCAGTGCTGCTGAAAATTGTGGTTCTGGCATGGACAGTGTTAGCAAGATCGGCAGGCTCATGATCAGTGCCATAACGAGGTATGCAGAGCGCCAGCTTGCGTAGTCATACACAGACGGGTCGGGGTCAAACCAGGCCGCAATGAAGAAAGCGCCCGCACCACTCACAATCATGCCGATGCGATACCCTGCCATATAGGTAGCCGCCAACGCCGCTTGCTGATCGACCGGCGCGCATTCAATGCGATACGCGTCAATAACAATATCCTGAGTCGCAGAAGAAAACGCAGTCCACACGGCAAAGACGATTAGTGCATCAAGCGTTACAGAGGGATCATTGAGCGCCATCCCTATGAGCCCAGCGACGACTCCAAGCTGGGCCAGCAACAACCAGCCGCGCCGTCGACCCAGGACCCGAGTTAAACGGCCCAACCTCAGGCGATCAACCAGGGGTGACCAAACCCACTTGAATCCGTAGGCCAGTGTTACCAAACTCACAAAACCAATAGCGCTGCGTTCTACACCTGATTCGCGCAGCCAGGCGGACAGCGTGCCAAACACCAGAATTATCGGCAGCCCCGCGGCGAAGCCAAGCACCAGGAGCCGCAACGCTTCCCTGGTGAGGAACGGGGTAAAAAAAGAAACTACACCACTGGCAGCAGCGGGCGGTTCGTTCACGAACTAGTCGCGGAAGTTGTCGTATTGCAGAGGGATATCCATGTCGGCTTCACGCAGTATGCCCATTGCTTTTTGCAAATCGTCGCGTTTCTTACCCGTGACACGCACCTGCTCACCCTGAATCTGCGCCTGCACCTTAAGCTTGGACTCTTTCAGCAGTTTCACAATGCTGCGGGCGTTGTCCTTGTCGACGCCCTGGCGCACAGTAAACTTCTGACGCTTCTGCTTGCCGGCACCTTCTACCTTGCCAGGATCGAGCGCCCGCGCATCCAGCTTTCGACTGATCATTTTGTTGCGCAGAATATCGAGCATTTGATTGAGTTGAAATTCTTCGAACGCCGCCAGCTCAACAACAGAGCCACTGTATTCAAAGCTGGCATCAACCCCACGAAAGTCGAAGCGCTTATCGAGCTCGCGACTGGCCTGATCGACCGCATTTTTCATTTCTTGCTCATCGAGCTCGGAAACAACATCAAAACTGGGCATGAATACCTCCCCAAAAGGTCATTAGAACACTCAATCACCAACTGGGCGATTGGACTCACCGGATATGCAGGCTTTCCACAAGTTGTGCGCAGCTCAATAGGCTAACGCCGCTCTAGAGCATAGCGCGACGCATATCGCCGAGTACTGCTGAAAGCTCCGTCACAAAGCGTCCCGCTTCAGCCCCATTGATCGCTCGATGATCATAACTGAGCGACAGCGGCAACATCTTGCGGGGCACAAACTCCTGGCCATTCCACTGCGGCTTCGTCGCAAGCTTCGCCACACCAAGAATCGCGACCTCAGGAGCATTCACAATGGGCGTAAAACCCGTGCCACCAATATTACCCAACGAAGAAATGGAGAAGGTGCCGCCCTGCAAGTCGTTCGGCGTCAGCTTCTTGTTGCGCGCTTTGGCCGCCAGCTCGTTGATCTCTGCCGCCAGTTCCCACACGCCTTTTTTATCCGCATCGCGCACTACAGGAACCAACAGTCCGTTGGGAGTATCCACCGCAAAACCGATATTGACATAGCTCTTGAGCACCAGATTTTCGACGTTGGCATCGAGCGAACAGTTGAACTTGGGGTGCTGGGTAAGCAGGAACGCGCACGCCTTGGCAATAAACGCAAGTGGAGTGATTTTTGTACCGCGACGCTCGCCCTCGGGTTTTAAACTCTTCCGAAATTCCTCGAGCTCCGTAACATCCGCTTCGTCGTGTTGAGTAACATGCACAACATTGAGCCAGGAGCGATGCAGGTTGGTTGCGCCGTTCCGCAAAATACGCGACATCGGTTCGATCGCGACCTCACCATAGCGCGAGAAATCAATCTCTGGAATGGCTGGAATGCCACCGCCAGTAGCCCCTGATCCTGCTGCTCCCCCTGTCTGCAGCGAGGTTTTGACGAACAGATTCACGTCATCCTTAACAATGCGCCCCCGTGCACCCGTGCCTTTGAGTTGACTGAGATCAACACCCAACTCGCGCGCCATGCGCCGCACCGCCGGCCCGGCGTAAATAGCGCCACTCTTTGCCGGAGCCGCCGTGGGAGTCGGTGGCGGTGCCAAACCACTGGCATCACGTTCGGGGGCTGGGGCCGCGCGCACGGCCGATTCTTCTGCCGGCTGCGCAGGAGTCGGAGCAGCGGCCGCAGATGCAACCGGCGCAGACTCTTCGGCAGCAGCCGGTGCAGCAGCGGACGTACTCAGCACCGCGAGCAGCGCATCATCGCTCACCGAGTCGCCTTCGCTCACCACAAGACGCACCAGCACGCCGTCCGCAGGTGCCGGAATATCCATTGATGCCTTGTCGGATTCGACCACCAGCAGCATTTGTCCAGCACTCACCTGGTCGCCGGCACCAGCACCCAGTTCAATCACAACAACCTCACCCGCATCGCCAATGTCTGGCAACCGCACCTCAAGTTCAGCAGCGGCACTTGCAGCAGCAGGCTCGGTTGGAGCTGGGGCCGCTTCAACAGCCCCGGCGGCGGCCGCGGTTGATGTTTCCTGGGCTGTTGCACTTTCAGGTGCGACGGCCGTACTCTCTGTAGCTGGAACCACCGCATCACCTGCGGCACCCGCTATCTCTGCAACCGCCTGACCTGTGGTAACTACATCACCCAAAGCAACGCTAAAACTCTGTAGCACTCCAGCCACTGTACTTTGGATCTCCATCGACGCCTTGTCAGATTCGATCACCAACACGGCATCATCAACGGCAACCGTGTCACCCGGCTGCACGCAAAACTCAATCACTTCAACACCATCAGCATCGCCGATGTCAGGCACCACTACACTTTGAGTCGCTTGTGTCATTTTCTCAGCAGACCTTCTGTTCGTTTGGGTTAAACCAGTCGGGGGTTAGATTTAGCGGGGTCAATCGCCAGTGCATCGCGCGCTTTGGCTACCTCTGCTCTACTAATGATCTGCGCATCGGCCAGAACGTTTAGCGCGCAAAGCGTAACGAAGCCGCTGTCTACCTCAAAGAAGTGACGCAGCTGCGCACGGGTGTCACTGCGACCAAAACCATCGGTACCCAATACACGATAGGGCGCTTCGACATCAGCACGAATCTGTTCCGCATAAGCACGAATATAGTCAGTAGCTGCAACAACGGGCACATCACCAGGCAGACACTGCTGCACAAAGGACGATTGTGGTTCAGCAAGTGGCTCAAGAAGGTTAGCCCGTTCAACATCATGCATGTCGCGCGCAAGCTCGTTAAAACTGGTAACGCTCCACACCTCGGTATCCACTCCGTAGTTTTCTTCTAGCAGGCGCGCCGCCGCTTCAACTTCGCGCAAAATAGTTCCGCTACCCAGCAAGCGAACCTGCTTCTTGTTCGAAGCGTTGCTAAATGACTTCAGCCGATACATGCCACGCAAAATGCCGTCAACCACAGCCTCATCAATCACAGGCTCGTCCGACTTCGGGTCATAGCCCGGGAATGCAGGCTGCGCGTAAGCCTCGTTCATTACCGTCAGATAGTAAAAAACGTTCTCGCGATTCTCGTACATGCGCTGCATGCCGGCCTGCACAATCACCGCCATCTCATAGGTGTAGCAGGGGTCATAGGCGATACAGTTTGGAATAGTGCTGGCTAACACGTGACTGTGGCCGTCCTGGTGCTGCAAGCCTTCACCATTCAATGTGGTGCGCCCCGCGGTGCCACCAAACAGAAAACCGCGCGCCTGGATATCGCCCGCCAACCAGGCCAGATCGCCAATGCGCTGAAAGCCAAACATCGAATAGTAAATGTAGAACGGCATCATGGTTTTGCCATGATTCGAATAACTGGTGGCTGCGGCTATCCAAGCCGACATCGCGCCCGCTTCGTTGATGCCCTCTTCCATCACCTGACCGGTTTTGGATTCTCGATACGCCGCGATCTCACCAGAATCTTCGGGCTCATACAGTTGGCCCTTTGACGAGTAAATACCCAATTGCCGGAACATTCCTTCCATACCGAAGGTGCGGGCCTCATCGGGCACAATGGGCACGATCCGCTCGCCAATATTTTTGTCGCGCAAAATGGTCGCAAGCAACCGCACGAAGCCCATGGTGGTGGAGTTTTCCCGGTCGCCGGTGCCACTCAGTTGGGTTTTGAACGCTTCCAGTTCCGGTGTTTTTAACACCTCATCAGAAACCACTCGACGCGGCACAAAGCCACCGAGTTCTTTCCGGGTGCGGTGCAGGTACGCAAGTTCGGGGCTGTCGAGCGGTGGCCGATAGTACGGTACGGTTTCCAGTTCTGTATCACTCAACGGAATGTTGAATCGATCGCGGAAGTGCTTCAGGCCATCAAGGTCGAGTTTTTTAACCGAATGCGTATCGTTTTCGGCCTCACCGGCGTCCCCCATGCCGTAACCCTTCACGGTCTTGGCGAGGATCACCGTCGGCGCGCCCTTATGATTAACCGCCTCGTGATAAGCCGCGTACATCTTGAACGGGTCATGACCACCACGGTTTAACCGCATGATGTCATCGTCACTCATGTTCTCTACCAACTTGAGCAACTCCGGATGCTGTCCGAAGAAATGCTCACGCGTGTAGGCCCCACCCTTGGCCTTGAAGTTCTGAAACTCGCCATCAACGACGAGGTCCATACTCTTTTGCATCAGACCGGTTGTGTCATTGGCAAACAACGGATCCCACAGTCGTCCCCAAACCACTTTGATAACGTTCCAGCCCGCCCCGCGAAAATAGCCTTCGAGTTCCTGAATAATCTTGCCATTGCCACGCACCGGTCCATCGAGCCGTTGCAGGTTGCAGTTCACTACAAATATGAGGTTATCGAGCCGTTCGCGACCGGCCAGCGACAGTGCGCCGAGGGATTCCGGCTCGTCCATCTCGCCGTCGCCCAAAAAGGCCCAGACCTTGCGATCAGCCATGGGTGCAAGCCCGCGACTGTCGAGGTATTTCATGACATTGGCCTGGTAGATGGCCTGAATTGGCCCCAGCCCCATCGATACCGTCGGAAACTGCCAGTACTCGGGCATCAACCAGGGGTGTGGATACGAGGACAGGCCTTTACCGTCGACTTCGCGGCGAAAGTTGTCGAGGTCGGTCTCATCAAGCCGACCCTCGAGAAAGGAGCGCGCATAAACTCCAGGCGCACTGTGGCCCTGGAAATAAATCAGATCACCAGGGTGCTCTTCGGTTGGTCCCCGGAAGAAGTAGTTGAAGCCCACATCGTAGAGGGTTGCTGAACTGGCAAAGGACGATATGTGACCGCCAAGATCACCCTCGCGCTGATTGGCTCGCGTGACCATCGCCAACGCATTCCAGCGAATCATTGCCCGAATGCGCCGCTCCATAAACAGATCACCCGGCATGAAGGCTTCTTTATGCGACGGGATGGTGTTTCGATACGGCGTGGTAATCGTGTAAGGCAGTCGAGCACCAGTCTTGGCCATGCGGGCAGAGAGTCGCTGCAACAACAGGTTGGCGCGCTCAATGCCACCTTCTTCAAGCACCGCTTCCAGCGCTTCCAACCACTCCGCAGTCTCTTCCGGATTGGTGTCGTCAATATCAGGCATAGCCAAGCGAATCGCTCCTTAAGTCAGTGAACCGTTCGACGAGAACTCGATGCGGCGGAGTTTAACGGAACCCTCTCTCCTGTGCTGGGCAAAACTAAGGGGATCCTGCACCTTCTCTGATCTCGTCTCTTGTGTCACCTCTGGGCCGGCCTGGGAGCAGCGCGGTCAGAGCCCGCTGCCAGTCGAAGCTCGCACCCGGGTCGGTCTTGCGTCCAGCGGCAATTTCGTTGTGCCCCACAATGCGATCGATCGCAAGCCGCGGATAGTTGCGCAAGAGCCAGCGCAAGGTACTCGACAACCTTCGATACTGTTTCGCCGTATAGGGTTGGGTATCCGTCCCTTCCAGCTCTATGCCTATGGAGTAGGTGTTACAGCCGCTCTTGCCACGAAAGCTCGACACCCCGGCATGCCAGGCACAGTGGTCAAAGGGCACAAACTGCGTCAATCGGCCACTGCGCTCAATGAACAAATGCGCTGATACCTCGACCCCTGCAAGGTCGCTGAGCCTGGGGTCCACGGAGCAATCGAGCGTATTGCAGAACAACGCCTCAACCAGATCGCCACCAAACTTACCCGGTGGCAGTGAGATGTTGTGGAGCACCACTAGCTCAACGGCCGTGGAGGCTGGTCGTGGGGCACAGTTCGGGCTCGGCCTACGGCGCGCGCGCGGCAACCAAATCGGGAAATCGTGCATCTGGAGAGTTCGGCCCTCAGAGAATTCAGCAGCGCAGCACGCCGTCTGCCGCTACCATAGCAAATCGACCAAACGCTAATCTCGCATCTGGAGTCCCTCGATGTCCGACAACGCTTCCAACAACTCCTCCGACAAAACCAGTACTGATCTGCAGACCCGTTTGCAGACGGCACGCGCCAGCACCTGGTTGCGTAGCGCAGTGGTTGCAGGAGTCCGCGCGGCGCTGGCCGAGGACTTGCGAGGCGGCGATATCACGGCGCTACTGGTGCCTGCCGATGAATACAGCCGTGCTCGTATCATCACGCGCGAAGCAGGCATATTTTGTGGCCGGGCCTGGGTGGAAGAAACCTGTCGGCAGGTCGACCCTGCTCTGCAGGTGGTATGGGAAGTCGCTGACGGTGATGCTGTCGAGCCCAACCAGGCCCTCTACTTTCTGGAGGGTAAAGCCCGTAGCATGCTCACTGCCGAACGAACGGCTCTGAATTTCGTCCAATTACTGTCAGGTACGGCTACTGTCGCCGACAGTTACGCAAGCCTCGTTAGCCATACGCGCGCCCGGGTGCTAGACACCCGCAAGACCATTCCGGGTCTGCGCCTGGCCCAGAAATACGCCGTGCTCGCTGGCAACGGGCACAATCATCGCATCGGGCTCTTTGACGCTTTCCTTATCAAGGAAAATCACATTGCCGCTGCCGGTTCCATCAGCGCCGCCGTTGCCGCAGCGAAGGCGCTGCAACCCAATGCACCCATCGAAGTTGAGGTGGAAGGGCTCGAAGAATTGCAGCAAGCCATCGACGCCGGGGCACACCGCGTCATGCTGGATGAGTTTAGCCTGGAAGAAACTCGCGAAGGGGTTGAGCTGGCCGCCGATCGGGTAGAAATAGAAGCATCGGGCGGTATCAATTTTGAGACGATTGTCCCGATTGCAGAGACCGGCGTAGATTATATTTCCATCGGTGATATCACCAAACGCATCACACCGATGGATCTTTCCATGCGGGTGATCGGTTCTTTGGATCAGTCCAGTTAGTGACGAATTCAGATTGGATAACATTAAGACGACCTATGTCTCGATTTACCGCTTTTAGTATTCACTTTGGCATTAGCCTGCTGATCTTTGTGGCACTGAGCGCAATTATTTTGCTGGTGTGGTACCCCGGTTATTTCTTCGAGATCGATGGCGGTTGGGAAGGCCTGCGCATCATCATCGGGGTCGATCTGGTGTTAGGGCCCTTACTCACCCTGATCGTTTACAAGGCAGGAAAACCAGGGCTGAAAACTGACCTGACCCTGATCGGCCTGTTACAGATCATCTGTCTCGCCGGCGGTATGTACATCGTATGGTCGGAACGCCCGCTCGCCATGGTTTACGTTGACGGTCATTTCTACAGCATGAGTGCCGATGCCTACAAGGACGCCGATGTCGCCGTGCCTGATCTAAGTAACTTTCCAGGGCCATATCCAAAACGCGTGACGGTTAATCTGCCTGAAGACGTTAACGAGCTTTCCAAACTGCGCGGTGACGCATTCCGCTCGGGTAGCTCCATGCGAGTACTCACCGAGCTATACGTACCCTTCGATGAATCCCAACTGGTAGTGGCCGACGCCTACCCACTGAAGAACATTCGCGAGCGCGATATCGAGTACGGCAAGATTGCAGACTGGCAAGCTGAACACCCGGGCGAGATGGAAGACTACGCATTCTTCCCACTCGGCACGCGCTACAAGTATATGTTCATCGGTTATCGGCGCGAGCCGCTTGAGTATGCGGGACTCCTTCACACACCGGGACCACTGTAAACTAGACCGCTGTAACTGGTCAGCAGTTACGGGTTCGCCCGGCCCGTCTCTTCACCTGGACGTTTGTTGCCAAGCGCTACCAACAACGCTGCCAGCCGCGCATGCTCCGCCTGGGGTATCAGTCCATTCAATTGCGCCAGATAACGCTTGCCTGCAACCAGATTGGCGCGGGCAATAAACTCTAGCCAGGGCGCAACAAACTGCAACAACACAGCTTCACGTCGCACTGCATCGTTCTTATAGAGATCGAGCAACGCATCAAGAGCGGGCAGGTAAGCACGATCAAGCGCGAGCGCTCGCTGCAATAAGCGGTCCGGATATTCTTCAGGCGTGGCCGCACGCAAAAGCACGGGGCGCGACCGGAACAGTTTGTACAACTCAAGATAGGCATTGGTGTTCCACGGGTCGACCACTATCGCCCGGCGAAAAGTACGCAACGCATAGGCAGCCTCATCAGCACCCGTATCTGCAGGCTTTGCTGCCGCCGATCGAGCGGCAAGCGCTGCATCGGCTAACAAGGGTAATCCTCGATCGTCATTCAAGCGCTGCGCCAGACGAGCAAAGCGCTGCACATCTGCAGGACTTTTCCGTAATTCGCCGGCGAAGGGCACGCCGGGTTGCCCAGCGATAACACCCGCAGTCAGACCATCAACAGCAAGGTAACCCCAGGCAACCCAGCCGAGCAGTAAAGGTACCCAAACTGCGCTGCTTGGCACACGAGAGAAGCGCTTCGCCAGTGCGTTCGTTGCCCTACCAAAGCCTGCGGGCGCAACTGCAGCTTGCCGATTATCGGTCGCCAGCACCAATACCAGCGCCAGCAGTAACGGCAAAGTGTGCAGATAAAACACAAAGTTAATGTGGGCATGGGCAAACAAGGCACAGGCCGCAAGCGCAAATCCTGCCCGGGAAAAACCCACATCCTGCACGCTGGCAAGCAACGCCCGACGCAACAAATACATCGACCAAAACCCAATGCATAGCAGTGCGAGCAACAACAATGGGCCACCTTCAAGTAAAAACTGAACGTAGTCGTTGTGCACGAAGCGCCCTGCCGTGATCTGATCCCATAGCGGCCTGCGCGCAGAGTAAAACGCAGCAAACACACCAAGCCCCGTACCGAAGGGACGATCAATAAAGAGCGACCATGCTTCCGCAATCAAACCAAACCGGACGGTCATGCCGCCTGTAAAGGTATTATCACCCCCAGGTGCCACACCTGAGGTACCCATCGCCTGCGTACAGGCAGCAAACACAACCAGGGCCACTAACGTGTGGGCTGCAACATCGCGCAACGTCATGCGCCGCGACAACGCAAGCCCCCACCAGCACACGAGCGCGACAGCAATAATGATCAGTCCGGCTCTCGACTCTGTGGCAAACATCGTGGCCATCACCAACACCGTGCCCAGCAGACCAAGTGCCTGCAGCGCAACAGGCAGCCGTTGCTGTGCCCAGCGTCGTACCAGCAATAGATGCAGCGACGGAATCCACAGCAGGTACAACAGACTGGCGTAGTTGTTAGGGTCGTTTATGGGTTTGTTTGCCCTTACACCCAGCGTAAAAAACTGCCATACCGAGAACACGGCAATACACGCGCTGACCGCAACCAACGCCCACCACAGCAGCAGCTGAGTGCTGCGATTCTGCACTGCGAATAGCACATAGGAGATAAGTGCGACAGCCAGCAACCAGGTGGGCGTAAAACTCAAATCCTGGCTTAGACTGGTCTGATAGAGCACAACAAGCAGCACCAACACCAGTGTCAGAAACAAACTCTGGATCGGGTGCTGCGTTAGAAGTCTGGGGAGCAACCGCGGTAGCTGCACACAGCAGCACACCAGCAACAGTCCGGTGCCAAGCAATAGCGGCGTAACGCCAAAGCCTGTGGCGTCAAACCACAGGCCAAGACAAAAACTCGCGAGCAGCACACTCACACACAGATAGGAGACGGCGGAGTCAACCTGTACAGGACTGGAGGTAGGGCTCATACAGGCTCGGTAGAAACAGTAAAAATGAAATGGTGCCGGAACGCAGAATCGAACTGCGGACCTACTGATTACGAATCAGTCGCTCTACCAACTGAGCTATCCCGGCTCCAACGACGAGGTATACCCACGCGGGCGCGCAGAATACCGCAGTTTTAGCCAACGCTCTAGCTTACGGGCAGCGGGTTTTTTGGGGATAGATGATACACACCGACTTGCCCTGAGTGTCCGTTGCCGTTATCGAATAACCTGTGCCTGAGGGCCCCAACGTATAGGTCGTACCATCGTCGGTTTGCGGTTCCCAGTCTATGACTGAAGTAATGTCTGCCAGGTTTGCGCCGCTCGTTGCGTATGCACCGGTACGCAACCTATAGTTTTCCTGAAACACCTCAATGGTTGCGATGTTGTTTATCAGCTTCGCTTCTCGTGAGTTGTCGATGTATTCGTTGTAAGTTGGAATAGCGACCCCTGCCAGGATTGCCAAAATAGCGACGGCGATCATCAGCTCCAACAGAGTGAAACCATTGGAGGTGTGGGTCCGGGCAAATGCATAACTTCTTTTCATGTGATCCCTCTCATTGCTTTCGCAGAAAGCAAACAAAACGTGAACGAAAAAAAGGGTCCCTGAGGACCCTTTCTATCATGTCTCGATTCGCAACCGGGCAAGTTCATTAACCTACCCAGGTTGCTAAACCGACCTAGATGTCAGACCAGCGTACTGAACGAGTAGCAGCAGTCGTGAACTCCAGGTAAGCAGGACGGGTAAATTCAACAAGGTATGAACCGTCTGCTGTGGTGCCGCTAGCCGCGATACCAACTACGCCAGTAGCAGGATCAGCTGCATCCGCGTAAGGGTCGCCGCCACCAGGAGCCGTGCCGCCCTGACCGTTCAGTTGATCTTCCCAGTAAGCCTGGCTCATCTTAGCGTCCGCAGCAGCGGAGTCAGCAAGGATGGTCATAGCCAGTTCTGACTGAACTTTACGGAACTCGTTCTGAGCAAAGCGTATGCCTTCCTCGTAGTGTGAGTTCACTTTAGACATGTTCGCGTTAGCGATGTAGTCCTGGTACGCAGGCAGCGCTACCGCAGCCAAAATACCGATGATCGCTACTACAATCATCAATTCGATAAGGGTGAAACCCTTCTGTATTGCTTTAATCATTTCAAAGTCTCCGTGGTTCGTGGTTTACGTTTTCGAGCGAGCCCTCCCCGATGCAAGATCGGCTTGACCGTCGCACGTCAGTTGAACTCATCTGACTTAGGAGATTGCAAGTGGTGTGCCAAAAGTTGACCAGGTCAGTTAGAAGTGCCGGAGATGTGCTTTTTTAGCTTAATTATCAGTCACTTATGAGATATCAAAACTGGACTCCACACCCTGCAACGCGCCACTATCTGGTTTCCAGAGGCCCTGTTACCCACTCGTGAGTGTCACAAGCTGACCGGTCTTGTCACACCCGCGCCAGGGACCGGTAGCACACCGACAAGCCCACTGTCATTTCATTGACGCCGCAACACAGGGTTCACAGTTTAATCTGCCTGGCACTTTTTCAAGTTAAGCCAACCGTTAGCCGCGAGGTAACGGACTGTCAGCCCGTATAGGGTGATTTGTACTACCAACCCCAACACCGTTCCATTCGACATTACTGCAGAATATCCGCAGATATTTCGCAAAACTGTGCGCTACTTAACTCGCATCTACTTGTGCCCAATAGACCCTCGCCAGACCGAGCGGTAAGGTAGCCCCTGCTTAGAACAGGCCGCCGCGCGTCGATAAACTCTCCAAAGATTGGGGCGTAACCGCGTGATACCGGCACAAGGATTGGCAGACGAACTATGGCCACAGAGATGGTACCCCTTAGCGGGCTTGCACGACGACTTGTCGAAGACGGGCTCATTGATATGACGGCTGCAAGTGAGGCCGCTTCCGCCGCCCGTGAGGCGGGAATGCCGTTTGTTTCTTACCTGGTGCAGAACAACGTGGCAGAGCCACGCGACGTGGCCGTTTCGGCCAGCGAAGAATTTGGTGTGCCCCTCATCGATCTCGCCGCCTTTGATCCCGAAGCGATTCCCCGCGACCTGGTAAAAGAACGCCTGATCCGTGCCCACAACGCCCTGCCTCTGATACGTCGTGGAGTGCGCCTGTTTGTGGCCGTTTCCGACCCGACCAACATGCAGGGTCTGGACGAAATTAAATTCCAGAGTGGCACCAACACTGAACCCGTGTTGGTGGAAGAAGACAAACTCGCAGCTCTGATAGAGCGGCACCTAAGCGACGGCGAAACCGAATCACTGGGTGATCTCGACGACGACGAGCTGGTCGATCTCGATATGGAGTCCTACGACGAGGGCGGCGCCGAAGAAGAGGACACCTCATCTACCGACGACACACCCATTGTGCGCTTCGTCAACAAAATGCTGCTCGACGCCATCAAAACCGGTGCTTCAGATATCCACTTCGAACCCTACGAGAAAAGTTATCGGGTGCGTTTTCGCACCGACGGCATTCTGCAAGAGATGACCTCGCCACCACAGAACCTTGGCACGCGGCTCGCGGCGCGCCTAAAGGTGATGTCGCAACTCGATATCTCTGAACGCCGCATCCCGCAGGATGGCCGGATCAAGATGAAGCTGTCGAAAACCAAGGCCATCGACTTCCGCGTTAACACCCTGCCGACGCTGTGGGGCGAAAAGATCGTACTGCGAATTCTTGACCCTTCGAGTGCCCAGATGGGCATTGATATGCTGGGCTTCGAACCCGATCAGCGCGATCACCTGGAATGGGCACTGCCACAGCCGCAAGGCATGATACTCGTGACAGGGCCCACAGGCTCAGGCAAAACCGTAACCCTGTACACCGGGTTGAACATGCTCAACACTCAGGAACGCAACATTGCGACCGCTGAGGATCCCGTAGAAATTAACCTGGAAGGCATCAACCAGGTGAACGTGAACCACAAGGTTGGGCTCGATTTTGCCTCTGCACTGCGCTCGTTCCTGCGCCAGGATCCAGACGTGGTAATGGTTGGTGAGATTCGTGACCTCGAAACGGCAGAAATCTCAATTAAAGCGGCACAAACTGGCCACATGGTGCTTTCTACCCTGCACACCAACTCGGCAGCAGAAACGTTAACTCGCTTGCGCAACATGGGCGTGCCGGCGTTTAACCTCGCCACTTCTGTGACCTTGATCATCGCTCAGCGCCTCGCCCGGCGTTTATGCACCAATTGCAAAACAAAAATTGACGTTCCAGCCCCTGCACTGAAGGAAGAAGGGTTCACCGAGGAGGACATTGCGTCGGGCTTTGAGGTGTTTGGACCCAACACCGACGGCTGCGATAGCTGCAGCAGCGGTTACAAAGGCCGTGTCGGTATTTATGAAGTAGTTAAAATAACGCCGGAGCTGTCTCGTATTATCATGGAAGACGGGAACAGCATGGATTTGGCCAAGCAGGCGCAAATTCACGGGTTTAACGACCTGCGGCGCTCATCCCTAGAAAAAGTGATGCAAGGGGTAACAAGCCTTGCTGAAGCAAACCGCGTCACCTCCGGTGGACACTAACAGGCAATAACATGGCTGAAAGCGCAACATTCGTTTGGGAAGGCACCGACAAGACGGGCCGAAAAACCAAAGGCGAGATATCGAGTCTAAACCCCGCGCTGGCGAAAGCCGAGCTGCGGAAGCAAGGCATCGTCGCCCAGAAAGTTAAGAAAAAGAGTGCCGGGTTTTCCCTCGGTAGTGGCAAACCTATCACCCCGGGTGACGTCGCACTGTTCACACGACAGATGTCGACGATGATGCGCGCTGGCGTACCATTGGTGCAGGCGTTCGAGATTGTCGGCGAGGGTGTCGATAAGCCCAAAATGGCAGAACTCATTCGCGAAGTTCGCGGCGACGTTGCCGGTGGTAACTCGTTTGCCCAGTCTATTCGCAAACATCCTCTGTATTTTGATGATCTGTTCTGCAACCTGGTAGATGCCGGTGAGCAGTCAGGTGCCCTGGAAACGATGCTCGACCGCATCGCAACCTACAAAGAAAAAACCGAATCACTGAAGGCCAAGGTTAAGAAAGCCATGACCTACCCCATCTCGGTACTGCTGGTGGCGGTTATCGTGTCGGGTATTTTGTTAATCAAGGTAGTTCCGCAGTTTGAATCAGTATTTGCCGGCTTCGGCGCCGAGCTGCCAGCTTTCACCCAGTTGGTCATTCGTCTGTCTGAGTTTACCCAGGCCTGGTGGTGGGCGATCGTGGGCGCCGGTGTGATCATCTTCCTTCTCTTCCGTACCGCACATCGGCGCTCGGAAGGTTTGCGCGACGCCATTGACCGTATTGCACTCAAGGCGCCTGTTGCAGGTGACATTATCGAGAAGTCGGCGGTCGCCCGCTTTGCGCGCACGCTGTCAACAACCTTTGCCGCGGGTGTACCGCTGGTAGACGCACTTTCCAGCGTGTCTGGCGCAACGGGTAACTCGGTGTTCGTTAATGCAGTAGACAAGGTTCGAGACGACGTTTCGACCGGCCAGCAGCTCAACTTCTCGATGCGTTCAACCGGCGTGTTCCCCAACATGGTGGTACAGATGGTCGCTATCGGCGAAGAGTCAGGCGCACTCGACGACATGCTCGACAAGTCTGCCACATACTACGAAGAACAGGTCGACAACGCCGTCGACAACCTCACTGCACTCATGGAACCCATGATTATGTCAGTACTGGGTGTACTTGTTGGTGGTTTGATCATCGCGATGTATCTGCCTATCTTCCAGTTGGGTTCAGTAGTTGGTGGCGACACTCACTAATCCGTAAGTCAGATGTGGTCTGAACTCATCGCCGCCAATCCAGGCGTCGCCTATTTCTTTGGCGCCTGGCTGGCGCTATGCGTTGGCTCCTTTCTAAATGTAGTCATCTATCGCCTGCCGATCATGATGAATCGCGAGTCGCGCGCTATAGCGAGCGAGATCATGGCTGAGCCGGAACCCCAAGAAGGTCCGTATACCCGTTCTGAGGACGGGCAGTTCAATCTGAGCCAGCCACGCTCACGCTGCCCAAACTGTGGTCACGCAATTTCGGCACTACAGAATGTGCCCGTGCTTAGCTGGTTGTGGCTGCGCGGTAAATGCGGCGGTTGTGGTAACAAAATATCTGCGCGCTACCCAATGGTTGAGGCGCTCACCGGTATTCTGAGCATTATCATGCTCACGCAGTTCGGCTTTACCTGGCTGGGTTTTGCCGCCCTGGTTGCGACCTGGATGTTGATCAGCATGGCGTTCATTGACTACGACACGATGCTCCTGCCGGATCAGCTGACGTTGCCCTTTTTGTGGCTTGGTCTGCTCGTGAACCTATACACAGGCATTACCACACTCGAGTCAGCGGTCTGGGGCGCCATCGTTGGCTATCTGTTGCTGTGGAGCATTTACTGGATTTTCAAGCTGCTCACCAAGAAAGAAGGCATGGGCTACGGCGACTTCAAACTACTGGCCGCCCTGGGTGCCTGGCTCGGTTGGCAAGCTCTGCCGGCCATTGTGCTGGTCTCATCCGTCGCCGGTGTTGTCTATGCCATATTCGCCGGACTATTAGCGAAAGGTTCACGCGATACCCCGATGCCGTTTGGCCCCTTTCTCGCAATTGCTGGCTGGGTTTGCCTGTGGCAGCGTGATACCTTGCTAGGCTGGTACGGCTTCTATTAGACAGGCAAGTGACGCAAGCACACCCTTCCTCAAACTCTACGAGCAAAAACAAACTAATCATCGGCCTCACCGGCGGCATCGGCAGCGGCAAGAGCGCGGTTAGCGAACGCTTTCAGGCTGCCGGCATCAAGGTGGTAGATGCCGACTATGCGTCACGCGTTGTGGTCGAGAAGGGCCAGCCGGCCCTCGACAAAATCGCTGCGCACTTTGGCGCCGATATCCTGCTGTCGGACGGCACGCTCGATCGCGCGAAGCTTAGAGAAAAAATATTTGCAGCGACCCAAGAGCGAAAGTGGCTCGAAGGCTTGCTGCACCCATTGATCAACGCATACATATTTTCCGAGCTTGCGAGCGCAACGACACCCTACGCCATTCTCGAAAATCCGCTTTTGTTCGAAACTGGGCAGGCCGAGCGTTGCAATCGAATTTTGGTGGTAGATGTTCCCGTGGAAGTCCAGGTTGAGCGCGTCATGGCTCGCGATAACAACCCTGAGGCTCAGGTGCGCGCTATTATTGACGCCCAAATCTCTCGCGATGATCGTCTCGCACGTGCAGACGACGTGATTGTTAACGACAAAGACCTTAACCATCTGGATGCAGAAGCTGCCCGCCTGCATACGCAATATCTGGAACTGGCCACCTCATGAGTAACGATCCTGCCCGCATCAGCACCTGCCCTGCCTGCAAAAAACGCATGCAGTGGAGCACCAGCAACAAGAGCCGACCTTTTTGCAGCGAGCGCTGCCGCATGATTGATTTTGGTGCCTGGGCGAACGAGGAACATCGCATTCCAGGCAAAGACGAAGTCGACGAAGTGATGTCAGGAGACTTACCGCCCGCCTAGTTCCATACTAAGTAATGGGCTAGGCAAGGGGCTAGGTACGGTATTCGGCGTTTACACGCACGTACTCATAGGACAGGTCGCTGGTCCATACTTCGTCTTGCGCGGCGCCTCGACCAAGATCAATGAGCACCAGATATTCCGGTTGCTCCATTACTCGAGCGGCCTCTGCCTCGCTGTAACCTTCTACCACCAGACCATCGCGGGCGATGCAGACATCATCCAGGTAAAGCGCAACCTTAGACTGCGAAAAATCAGCGAGGTTAGTCTTGCCGATTGCCATACAGAATCTGCCCCAGTTAGGGTCACCCGCAAAAATTGCCGTTTTTACCAACGGTGAATGCGCCACACCGAAGGCGACCTCGGCACACTCTGCTTGCGTGTAACCCCCTGTGACCCGAACGGTTACAAACTTTGTCGCACCTTCGCCGTCGCGAACAATGGCTTGTGCGAGCTCGGTTGCAACAGCGACCAAACCATCGCGCAGCTGTGCGTAAGTAGCGTCACTCGCCGAGGTAATAGGTGCTGCATTCCCTTGCCCGGTGCAAGCCACAACAAACGAATCATTGGTCGATGTATCACCATCCACCGTTAGCCTGTTAAAACTGGCATCTGCAACATCACGAACCAGTACCTGCAGCACCTCGGTTGCAACATTCGCGTCACACGCCATATACGCAAGCATGGTTGCCATGTCAGGCCGCATCATGCCCGCGCCTTTCGACATTCCGCTGATCGTTACGGTATGACCAGCAACCTGAACTTCCTTACTCACCGCCTTTGGCACTGTGTCGGTGGTCATAATCGCTTTCGCCGCTGCAAGCCAGTTATCTGCGTGCAGATTTTGCGCGCACAACTCAAAGCCTTTCGACATGCGCTCACGAGGCAAAAACTCACCAATGACCCCGGTCGAAAATGGCAACACTTCAGTCGGCTGCACACCCACCGCGCTCGCGACTACACTTGCGAGGGTCTGCGCATCCGCTCTGCCGCGCTCGCCGGTTGCGGCATTGGCATTGCCACTGTTCATCATAAACACGCGATTGCCCTGCCCGAGTGCCAAATGCTCGCGACAAAGCTGTACGGGGGGCGCAGCAAAACCTGACTGGGTAAACACGCCGGCCACGGTAGTGCCCTCGGCGAGCACAATTAGCGCAAGGTCGTCACGTGGTGGGATTCCGCCTACCCCCGGCTCGGTTGAACTCTTAACCTCTGCAGAGGCCGCTGCCAGCGTTACGCCGGCAACCGGCAAGAGCTTGCCAGGCTCAGGCAGATTTACTGCCATCAGGACACTCTACCGTGACACTGCTTGTATTTTTTCCCAGAACCGCAAGGACATGGATCGTTGCGGCCGACTTTTTCGCCCTGCCGCACATAGGTCGCGGGCGCTGCCGTTTCGGGTGCACTTCGCGAAGGTGCGGCGCCCCCTGGTCCAGCTTGCCCACCAGACTGAGCTGCACCACCCGACAGCGCACCCGCTGCCTCCGCGTGAGTGAAGTCCATCTGCCTCTGTGCCGCTGCGCGCCGCTCTTCTTCTGCGCGTTGCACTTCTTCCGGAGTTTCAAGTTCCACACGTGACAACAGTTTTACGACATCGCGTTTCACGTTGTATAGAAACTCCTGAAACATCTCGAAGCTTTCGCGTTTGTACTCCTGCTTCGGCTGTTTCTGCGCATAGGCACGCAGGTGAATACCCTGACGCAGATGATCCATTGTACCGAGGTGTTCTTTCCAGCGCTGGTCCAGCACTTGCAACATCAGTTGCTTCTCAACCAGGCGGATATCGACCCCTGCTTCCTGCCAGCGCTGTGCCTTTGCGTCATACTCCTCGAGGATTTGCTGCAAACACTTGTCACGTAATTTATCGTCGTCGAGGTTATCGTCCGCATCCAACCAGGCTGCAACCGGCTGACGCGAGTTAAACTCAGTTTGTAGCGCCTGCTCAAGACCGGGCACATCCCACTGCTCCTCGATACTCATGGGCGGAATGTACTCGCTAACCACGTCTGCAAGAATCTCTTCGCGCAAACCTTGAACCGTCTCGGTTATTTCTTCCGCTTCCATCAGGTCACGACGCTGCTGGTAAACCACCTGACGCTGATCGTTCGCAACATCATCGTAGTCAAGCAAGTTTTTGCGGACATCGAAATTGCGCTCTTCGACCTTGCGCTGCGACTTCTCGATGGCGTTACTCACCATGCGAGCTTCAATCGCCTCGCCTTTTTCCATACCCATCGATTGCATTAGCCCGCGGATGCGATCCGACGCAAAAATTCGCATGAGGTCATCTTCAAGCGAAAGATAGAAGCGCGAGGAACCAGGATCACCCTGACGCCCTGAGCGTCCTCTTAACTGATTATCGATGCGTCGCGATTCGTGCCGCTCTGTACCAATAATGTGCAAACCGCCGGCCTCCAGCACAGCCTCATGACGCTTGGCCCACTCCGTCTTTATAGCCTCTATTTGCGCATCTGTTGGGTTATCAAGCGCTTCGACTTCCGCTTCCCAACTGCCACCCAGCACAATATCGGTGCCGCGACCAGCCATGTTGGTTGCAATGGTTACCGCACTCGGCGAACCAGCTTGCGCGATTATATCGGCCTCACGCTCATGCTGCTTGGCGTTCAATACGTTGTGCGCAATCTTATTTTTGTCAAGTTCGGCCGATACCAACTCGGACGATTCGATAGACGCAGTACCCACCAACACCGGCTGACCTTTGCCGGTACGTTCAATAATGTCATTAACGATAGCGCCGTACTTTTCTGGCGTCGACAAGAACACTTGATCGTTGGCATCTTCGCGAATCATGTCCTTGTGGGTTGGAATAACCACAACATCGAGACCATAAATCTGCCGAAACTCAAAAGCTTCGGTATCTGCTGTGCCGGTCATACCGGACAAGGTTTCGTAAAGGCGGAAATAGTTCTGAAAAGTAGTCGACGCCAACGTTTGGGTTTCGTTTTGTATCGTCACCCCTTCTTTGGCTTCTACCGCCTGGTGGTTACCTTCCGACCAACGTCGGCCAGGCATGGCTCGTCCAGTATGTTCATCAACAATGACTACTTCGTTACCCTGCACCATGTAGTCAACATCGCGTTTAAAAATAACGTGTGCTTTCATGGCCGCATACACATGCGTCAACAGCGACAGATTGCTCGTGCCATACAGGCTGTCGCCCTCTTCGAGCACGCCCGCCTTCACCAGTGCCAGCTCAACTTTTTCATGACCACTCTCGGTCAAATCTACCCCGCGATTTTTTTCGTCGACAACATAATCACCAATTGTGTGATGTTCTTCGAGCTCGTCATCAGGAACATCCTGCCGGGTTAGCTGCGCGGGTATCTTGTTAATAATCTTGTATAGGTCGGTGCTCTCTTCGGCAGGACCCGAAATGATAAGCGGTGTACGTGCTTCATCAATGAGAATGGAATCGACTTCGTCGATGATGGCGAAGTGCAAACCACGCTGATAACGATCTTGCGGTGCAAACGCCATATTGTCCCGCAGATAGTCAAAGCCAAATTCATTGTTGGTGCCATAGGTGATATCAGCGGCGTACGCGCGGCGCTTGCTCTCGGCATCCTGACCCGATTGGATAATACCTACCGATAGGCCCAGAAAGTTGTAGATGGGCTCCATCCACTCTGCATCACGCCGCGCGAGATAATCATTCACTGTCACCACATGCACGCCCTTGCCCGACAAGGCGTGCAGATAACAGGGCAGCGTCGCCATCAGGGTTTTACCCTCACCGGTACGCATCTCGGCGATACGACCTTCGTGCAGCGTTATGCCACCGATAAGCTGGACATCAAAGGGCCGCATCTCACGGGTGCGCACCGAGGCTTCCCGCGCCACGGCGAACGCCTCGGGCAGCAGGCTGGTAGAAGTTGCACCTTCTTCGATGCGGCGTCGAAACTCACCCGTTTTGGCCTGTAAATCGGCGTCGGATAATGCCTGGATGGATTCTTCCAGGGCATTTATCTTCTTGACCAGTTTGCGCATCCGCTTGAGTTCGCGGCCGTTCTTGGTCCCAAAAATCGCTTTCAGCAACGCTGTGTCTCCGGTGTCGGGGCGACGAAACGCGTGATTCTACCTGAATCAAACGTCAAAACGCCGCGGAGGTAACTTAATGAGATGGGGTCTGGGCGCGGAAGTTCAAGCCCGGCGGGTTGATGCGAATGTCATTTGCTCGCTCGGCAGAGGGTGGCCAACAGAGCCTAACCGGGACTGGGGGGCTGGGGGGACTGGGGCGGAAGGAAGCCCCAAACTATGCGCTTCAGCCAGCGCGCGGTTCCTTGGCTTCAGCCAGCACGCCCTAGGAAGGCCGCGGGGTTCTCTTGCTTGCCGTTATTGAGTACCTCAAAGTGCACGTGCGGACCGGTCGACCGGCCTGTGCTGCCCATGAGGCCTATTTGCTCACCTTTCTTGACTACATCGCCAACTTCCACCAGCACCTTTTTATGATGCCCGTAGCGGGTCACGTAGCCATCGCCGTGGTTTATTTCGACCAGCTCGCCATAGCCCGAACGGGTTCCCGCATAGGTGACCACGCCACCAGCCACTGCAACCACGGAGGATCCATCTTCGCCGGCGTAATCGACCCCACCATGCCAGCCTGGGCGGCCAGTGATCGGATCAACCCGTTCGCCATAGGGCGATGATAGCCAGCCCCAGGTAATCGGCCTGGGGCGCGGTGAGCGTTCATCTTCAAGCTTACGGGTGGCCATGAGGCCATCCAGCACATTGAGTTCAATTTCTCGACTGGCAAGGCGCCCTGCCAGCACGTCTAGCTGCTGCGCAAAATCGGCGCTGAGCGCGCTGGCCGACGCTTCATTAGTTGTGTCACTTGGAGCGCCGTGGGCGTCGTTTGCGGCACCGAAGGTCGACTCACCCAATGTTGGGCCACCAACGGCCGCAGGTTGACCAAAGCTGAACTCACCATCAACCAGGCCCGCGACCTCAGTCAAACGCTCGCCTACAGCTTCCAGCCGCATAAATTGGGCCTGCATCAGCGCCAGTCGGCGCCCGACGGCCTGGGTGTCGCTGGCGGCTTGCGCCTTTAATGCCTGCAGCACGCTTTTTTGTTCTTCGAGCTCCGCACGCATCGCCAGGTTCTGTTCATTGGTCACACCTTGGCCTTTACCGGCAAAGGCTCCGCTGCCCATTGCCGCGCTATTCAGCCAAAACAGATTACCCACCAGACCGGCGACCAACAGCGAACCCGCAAAAGCTGCCAGCCAAAAAGGAAGACGGAAGGTGATTGGTCGCGCTCGATCGCGCAGAAAGATGACAATATTCACTTAAAAGCAGCACCCGCAGTCCGCCCATCGTTGCTCCACAGTTGCGGCCAGCGGCACACCAAAGGGAGAAGATGAGTTCTTGTGTTTAGCAGGCCAGCCTAGCGCTGGCAGCGTCCCCAATGTTCTGTCGCTAATCCCGCAAACCGGCCGGGGGTGGCGACTATTGTTATTTCTTGTTTTGTT
>CAZSYU010000006.1:0-25564 GCA_964611345.1 uncultured Pseudomonadales bacterium | reverse complement strand
TTTCTTGTTTTGTTAGTTGTTCTGGCTGTTGATCTATTTATTATCGTTTTTGTTCTGCTCACCCACACACTACTACGATGACAAGAAAAAGCAGTAGCACTGGCCCTATATCGACCCCAACGCCTGCGGAGCCCTCTGTTGCCGGAAAGGTCGGACCGCAGCGCCACTGGCACCGCAGACCCGGCCTGAAGATAGATGATTTGTTGCTTAAACGCCACCAGCACTCATCTCAACGCTACACGCCATTAGCTCGCCTGATAAGCCAATCAGACCAGCGCCATTCCTTAACCCAGGCCGTTCGGGCGCTTCTGCCCGAGACCCTGAGAGATACAGTAGAGGTTGTAAATTTTCGGGCGCCATCCCTTGTGCTCCGTGTGGGTAACGCGAGTCTCGCGACCCGTTTAAGGTACTTTTTGCCCGATTTGACCACTCACTTGCTCAATTTGGCCGATTTTCAGGGTCTTAAGAAGATAAACCTGCGTGTTGTGCAAACCCGCACACCCGCAACTCCCGAGCGTCCGTCAAGAAATTTGCCCGCACAGGCTGCAAGATCGTTAGCAGAGTTCGCCGACGAGCTGCTACAACGACCGGATTATCGCCAATTGGGTGCCACGATTATGAGACTGAGTGAACATACGGCGGCACCCACCGGTGATCCGGATTCGGCGCGCGACGATCAGGCCGCAGAATCGGCGACGAGGCCACCACTGCCTGGGGCAGAGACCGACACCAGTTCGTAGGCCGATGGTTCTGAGAGCAGCATTCGGACGAGCTGGTTGTTCGCTCGATGGCCTGATTTGTGCCCCGTGAAAGCCCCAATTAGTGGGAAACCCAGCAGATACAGATCGCCAAGCGCATCCAGTATTTTGTGCTTCACGAATTCATCTTCTGAACGCAGACCATCGGCATTCAAAATGCCGCTGTCATCTACCACCACCGCATTCTCGAGACTGCCCCCGCGCGCCAAATTCATGGCTTGCAGACGTTCTAAATCCTCGACAAAACCGAAGGTACGGGCACGGCTGATTTCCCGTTCAAAAACATCCTCGAAGCCTGCGGCTACGGTGCTGCAAGGCAGGCCAGGACAATCCACCACAGCAGATTTGGTGTGGGAGCGAAAAACGGGGTGATCGTACATGAGCGTGTAGGCCATTCGAAAACCATCGTAGGGCTCAAGCTGCACCGACACATCCCCCTCGGTATAGCGTAATTGTCGGGTTACCCGCAGGTAACGCCGCTCCACAGACTGCGATTTTGTGCCCGCAGACTGCAGCAAAAACAGAAAAGGGGCCGCACTACCATCCATTATCGGCAGCTCTGGCGCGTCAACTTCAACAAGGGCGTTGTCTATGCCAAAGCCTGCGAATGCGGCCATCAAATGCTCCACGGTGCCTACACAGGCCCCGCCTAGTGCAAGGGTGGTCGACATAGCCGTTGCAACCACATGGGTCGCCGTAGCAGGTATAGCTAGTTGCCGCGGAGCCGCGAGATCTGTGCGCTTGAAGACAATGCCCGAATCAGGCCCGGCCGGACAGATCCGCAGATTTACCTGCTGGCCCGAGTGCAGTCCAACGCCAGAGGCCCGGACTGGATTCTTGATTGTTGTCTGCGCGATCTTCTGCGCTGCCGGAGGCGTCATTGCCAGAAATTCCCTTCGGCCACAACGACCGATCATTCGTAACGGGACATGCTCCGGCCCAGCCATCGTTGGGCTTGGCACGGTGCTTGTGCTCCAAAACCTTTGAACGCGGTCGCTCACCACCCAATCGGCGGTAGAAAGACCCCGACCAATAGTTTAGCGGGTCCTTCCGCCTGCAAACAGAGAACCGGTCGACGAATTCACCAGCAATTCGCCAGTAGAGATCTAACTGGCGAATCGCCGGAAGAGCCGCCTAGTCGTTTTGGCGGCGCAAGAACGCCGGCACATCCAAATAGGCCATATCTTCGTCCATCGACACCGATACGCCAGGCTGAGCCGGTTGTTGCGCGGCGGACGCTGCCGAACTCGCCATTGCCGTTTGGGCAGATGCGGCAGAGCTGTCTGCACGTGGTGCCGTTGAATTGCGCATGACAGCCGGACGGTCGAGCTCAGCATAGTCAACCTGCTGCCGCATCAGCTCGTCATTCGATGTGTTGTCGACAACAACGTTGGGCGCCACAGGAATCCCACCAAGGCCTGTCGCAACCACAGTCACCTTGAGATCATCACCGAGGTCCGGATCAATAACCGTACCGACAACCACCGTGGCCTGATCAGAGGCAAAGTTCTCCACAATGTCACCGACGTCAGAGAATTCACCAATCGACAACTCAGGTCCGGCTGTCACGTTGACCAGAATGCCGCGCGCGCCATGCAAATCGATGTCTTCCAGCAGCGGGCTGCGAACAGCTGCCTCGGCCGCGTCACGGGCACGATTTTCACCGTTTGCGGTGCCGGTACCCATCATCGCCATGCCCATCTCGCTCATTACGGTGCGCACATCTGCAAAGTCGACGTTGATCATGCCTGGACGAATGATCAAATCGGCAATGCCCTGAACAGCGCCCAGCAGTACGTCATTGGCCGCCGCAAAGGCTTCCAGCATGGACGTACGCTCGCCCAGTACCGCCAGCAACTTTTCATTCGGAATAGTAATCAGCGAATCGACGTGGCGACTCAACTCATCAAGGCCAGCCTCGGCGATACGATCGCGCTTCTCAAACGAGAACGGACGAGTCACCACAGCCACGGTCAGGATGTCGAGTTCACGAGCAATCTCGGCCACCACGGGCGCTGCTCCGGTACCGGTTCCGCCACCCATTCCAGCTGTGATGAACACCATATCCGCACCCGCAAGTACTTCGGCGATGCGTTCGCGATCATCCATAGCTGCTTGACGACCGATTGCCGGGTTTGCACCCGCACCCAAACCTTTAGTGATTGCACCACCGAGCTGCAGGTTTGTTTTTGCATCGAGGTTTTTCAACGCCTGCGCGTCAGTATTTGCGGCAATAAAGTCAACGCCATCAACGTGCCGGTTCAGCATGTGCTGTACGGCATTGCCGCCCCCACCACCAACACCGATGACTTTAATCACTGCGCTTTGGGGAGCGCTATCTACGAGTTCAAACATGTCCATTTCTCCGTTTGTAAATCAGACCCAATCAAAAGTTTTCGCTTAACCATTTTTTAAAGCGAGCAAAACCAGGCGCCTTCTTCGACGCCGACTTAACCCCGCTCTCCTCTCTTTGTTTGCCGTACAACACCAGCCCGACGCAGGTGGCGTAAATAGGATTACGCACAATGTCGTCATGGCCTTTAATGTTGCGAGGCATGCCCAGGCTCACCGGCATATGGAAAATTTCCTCCGCCAGCTCTACCACGCCTTCCATCTTCGATGACCCTCCGGTCAACACGATTCCAGCGGCGAGCAGATCTTCGAACCCGCTACGACGAAGTTCGGCCTGGATCAGCGCAAACAGTTCGTCGTAGCGAGGTTCAACCACTTCGGCCAGGGCCTGGCGCGACAATTCTCTAGGAGGTTTGTCGCCCACGCCCGGCACCAGAATTTTCTCGTCTGCACGCGCAAGCTGCGTCAGCGCACAGGCGTATTTGATTTTTATTTTTTCTGCACTGGCCGTCGGCGTCCGCAGTGCCATGGCGATGTCATTGGTTACCTGATCGCCAGCAATAGGAATAACTGCGGTATGTCGAATTGCCCCATCGGTAAACACGGCTATGTCAGTGGTGCCTCCACCGATATCCACCATGCACACACCAAGGTCGCGCTCGTCGTCCGTAAGCACCGCATAGCCCGACGCGAGTTGCTCCAAAATAATGTCATTCACGGTCAACGAGCAGCGCTCTATGCATTTCTCTATGTTTTGCGCGGCATTCACAGCACAGGTCACTAAATGGACTTTAGCTTCAAGTCTGACGCCCGACATGCCGAGAGGCTCTTTCACATCTTCCTGCGAGTCGATGACATAGTCTTGCGGAATAATATGCAAAATCTTCTGATCGGCGGGGATCGCAACCGCTTGAGCAGCGTCGATGACTCGTTCGACGTCTTGCGGAAACACTTCGCCATCGCTAATGCCTACGATGCCGTGTGAATTCAGGGATCGAATATGGCTGCCCGCAATACCAGCGTAGAGCGCATCGATCTGGCAGCCTGCCATCAGCTCAGCCTCTTCTACCGCGCGCTGAATAGACGCCGTTGTCGATTCGATGTTTACAACAACGCCCTTTTTCAAACCCCGCGAAGGGTAAGAACCAATGCCAATGATCTCGGGAACACCATCAGCGCCGGTTTCCGCAACCATGGCAACTACCTTGGAGGTACCAATGTCGAGGCCAATAACGCGTTGTGGCTCAATGTCAGCAGCCATTTAGTTTGCAACCTCCACGGCATCCAAATTAGTGACGTCGGCTTGCCAACGCACCGCTAGACCGTTGTGATAGCGCGCATCAACCGCGGCAACTTTTTGTGGGCTAACAGTCAGTGCTTGCTCGTACACCACTAAAAAGCGCTGTACACGCGCCACAAGGTCGTCGCGCCCGAGGACAACTTCAATGCCGTTGCCAAGTACGGCAGTCCACTCTCCCAGTTGCGACTCTTGTAACTGGGCGAGGCGCAAACCAGCACGATCAAACGCACTATTGAGAGAACTAAACACCTCCATGGCCCGCGCGCTGCTCGCACGCTGGGTACTGAGTAAGGGTAAGTTGGGATTAGCGAGCTCATCCGCGAGCGCAATAACCTCGCCGTTGGTAGCGACAAAGCCACCACCGCCCCAGCGAGCAACTACTGAGTGACGCAGCAAGCGAATAACTAACGTGTCGGGCCAGCGACGGCGCGCACTCACGCGATCCGCCCACGACAACTCAGACACCGCATCTTGCACCTGCGATAACGACAGCGAGTGCAAGCCGGCAGCACCCGTCGCCTGCAGAGCGTCTGCAATCGCTGAAGTAACCGCCGTCCGTTCCGACGCCGACAACTCCCCTTCTATCTGGATCTTTTTGACGTGCACATCGAGCCACTGATCTGCCTGCCAAAACACCAACGCAGCTAGTGCAAACACAACCAAGGCCGACACAAAGCGCCGCTCCACACTGGCGACACCAGTGCTCTCATTTTGGCTTTGCGCGACAGAACCGGTACGTCTACTCATGATGATCGTCCGCCCTTTCTAACGGTTTGGACAGAGAGCTGCTGTGAAATCTGATTGACATTGCCGGCACCCTGCACGAGCAGGACATCGCCAGGCTGCGCGATGGATGGCAACATCTGCAGCGCCTCCTGCGGAGACTCGGCAAACTGCGGATTCAAAGTTCCTCGACTGCGAATGCCCTGACACAGAGCTTTGCCATCAGCACCGCTGATCCGATCTTCACCCGCGGAATAGACCTCTAACACAACCAACACGTCCACTTCGGAGAGTACGCGGACAAAATCGTCGTACAGATCACGAGTGCGAGTGTAGCGATGGGGCTGATACGCCATCACGAGGCGTCGTCCAGGCCATACCTGACGTGCGGTAGCGATGACGCTTGCGACTTCTGTGGGGTGATGACCATAGTCATCCACCAACGTAACTTCCGCATCACCTACCTGAGCGGATTCGACCACCTGAAAACGCCGGCCCACACCCTGAAAGCTCCCCAGACCGGCTAATATCGCCGCGTCATCCACACCTTCGATAGTTGCCACAGCAATCGCCGCGAGGGCATTTCGTACGTTGTGCCGACCCGGCAAATTGAGCTGCACCGAAAGTTCTCGATGCGGCGCCGGCCGCGCCACACGAAAGGTCCACCGATGACCATCCATGTGGATGTCAGTGGCCAGAAAATCTGGTGCTTCACGACCTCCATTGTCGTTTGACTCGATGCCATAGGTCACATTGGGTCGAGACAGCCGCGGCAAGATTTCGCGAACATCGCTGTCGTCGATGCACAACACGGCGGTACCGTAGAACGGCAAGCGATGCACAAACTCGACGAAGGTAGATTTTAGTCGCTCGTAATCGTTGCCATAGGTCGACATGTGATCCTGGTCAATATTAGTGATCACGGCAACCATGGGCTGCAAGTGCAAAAAAGACGCGTCACTTTCATCAGCCTCAGCAATCATGTACCGACTGTCACCAAGTTCAGCATTGCTCCCGGTGGCGTTAAGCAACCCGCCAATAACAAATGTCGGATTCAGCTCGGCAGCCCGAAATATCGCAGTAGTCAAACTGGTGGTTGTGGTTTTTCCATGAGTGCCGGCAACAGCAACACCATGTCGATAGCGCATTAACTCACCGAGCATTTCAGCACGCGCCACTACCGGCAAACGACGCGCGTGCGCCTCCATCAGTTCAGGGTTGTCCTGCGCAATAGCACTCGACACAACCACAACATCACAACCCGCGATATTCTGCGCGGAATGGGCAAATTTCACCGTTACGCCTTTGGTTTGCAGACGGTCGGTACTGTGTGAACGGTTCAAATCGGAGCCACTCACTTCATAACCCTGATTGGCCAGTACCTCAGCAATGCCGGACATGCCAGCGCCGCCAACACCAATAAAGTGAATGCGTCGTACGCGCCCCATTTCAGGAATGCTATGCACAAAGGGGTTAAGTGTTGCCACGTCTACGCCTCTTCGGTTCCGTGGCTAGCGCCACTTCCATATCTGCTCGCGCGACAAGCCCAAGCAGTGCACAGCAAACCAGCAGGCTATTGCCACCGTAGCTGATAAACGGCAGCGTCAAACCCTTGGTAGGCAACATGCCGGTGTTAACGCCGGCGTTGAACAGCACCTGCACACCAAGCAAGAGACCCACGCCGTAACAGAGATAGCCAGCAAAAGGCAGTCCGGCTTTTAGCGCCCGACGGCCACTGGCCAACGCGCGGTAGACCACAACGAGCAATAGAAGCAGTATCGCCAATACACCGACAATGCCCAGCTCCTCAGCTATCACTGCAAGAATAAAGTCGTTATGTGCTTCGGGCAGATAAAACAACTTCTGCACGCCCTCACCAAGCCCCAAACCAAACCAGTCACCACGACCGAACCCGATGAGCGCCTGGGTGAGCTGATAACCACCCCCATACGCATGACTCCAGGGATCGCTAAACGCGACCAGCCGGTTCCAACGATAGGGTTGCACCACAATCAGGATAGCGAGTACTGCGGCTGCGGCTAACACCAATAAAATGAAATAACCGAGGCGTGTGCCCGCCACAAACAGCATGCCAATGGTCATGACTGCCAGCACAACCGTGGCACCAAAATCTGGTTGTAGTAACAGCAGAGCACCAAGACCGGTAACCGCAAGAGCTGCTGGCAACAGCTTTACCATATTGGCATGGGCGCTGTCTGCGCCTCTGGTTTTGCCTCGGGCGGCAGATTTAGGTACGGCTCGAGAGAGGTACCCCGCGAGGTACAGCAGCAGCAAAGGTTTTGCAAACTCCGATGCCTGCAGCGTAAAGCTGCCAACCTTTATCCAGCGCTGCGCCCCGTTTACGCTGTGCCCAAAACCTGGCAACAACACAATCACACACAGCACGAGCGCAACCAGCAGCGCCACGCGATGCAGGCTTTGTAGCCAATCGAGCGGTACAAGCAACGCCACACAAAAACCCGCCATACCAACCATTAAGTAGGCACCATGAGTAACCAGACTACCTAACGGTGCACTTGGCAAACCAACCATGGTGGCACTGCCAATCATCACCCAGCCAAAAGTTATAAGCGCGAGCCACAACAGGACAGTGACCGGGTCGAGCCGCTCCAACACAGTCATGCGAACGCCTCCACCAACTCTTTGAAGCGATCGCCACGCTCCACAAAATTCGCGAACATATCGAAACTGGCACAGGCTGGCGCAAGCAAAACGGTATCCCCTGCTGCAGCGACTTGTCGGGCACGCTCAACCGCCCCCGCAAAATCGAGGCAGAGCTCCACAGGAACGTGACCAGCAAGCGCTTGCTTCAGCAGCGCGGCATCCTCACCAAACAGCATTGCAGTTTTGACCCGGCCCGCAGCAGCGCGCCCAAGAGGAGCAAAGTCGGCACCTTTGCCAACACCGCCCGCTAACAGCACAACTGATGGAACCTCACCCTGTGCGGAGCAACTCCTTGGAAAGCCCTCCAGAGCAGCCACAGTGGCCCCCACATTGGTTGCTTTCGAGTCGTTTACATACCGTACGCCTGCAAACTCACGAACAAACTCCGCGCGATGCGACAGGCCAGCAAAACTCGCCGCTGCATTCACATAACGACTTTCGTTACCGATAAACGGAGGTAACCCCGGTAGGTTCTTAGCTCCGTGCGTCTCTGCCGGCGCAATGAGCGCAATTGCGGCCAGCACGTTCAGCATATTGTGGCGCCCGGTCAGGGAAAAATCTTTCGCATGAGCAAATGTGACACTTTGAAACTGCAACTCGCCGCCTACGCCAAGCCTCCAGTCAGCGGAGCCGTCAGAACCAAAAGAACAGTACTTACTGTTGCTCGCTGTATGGGTTTCCACATCGTCGGCATTCACAACGCAATACTGTGCGCCTTCGTATATCCGACGTTTAATAGACCCGTACTCAGCCATGCTGCCGTGTCGATCCATGTGATCGACACTCAAGTTCAATACAGTAGCTGCACTAAGCGGCAATACGCCTGAGTGCTGTATTTGAAAGCTCGACAGCTCCAGTACATACGCATCATTATCGGCATGCAGCAGATCAAGCGCAGGCTCACCAAGGTTGCCACCTACACCCACGTGCAGGCCGAAATCACGCAACATATGCCCCACGAGCTCAGTCACTGTACTCTTGCCGTTGGTGCCGGTGATCGCAATGACAGGTGCACTGGTCGCTGCTACAAAGAGGTCAATGTCGCTCAGCCGCGACACGGCCGAGCTGCCTGCAAGTAAAGCATCATCGGGCGCAATTCCTGGGCTAACTACAACACGATCAACACCCTGCCAACGCTCAGGCTTCGAGCTGTCGGCGCCAAGAAAAAACCGCGCGGTCGGAAAGTCAGCTTGGGCCTGCTCCAGATTCGCAGGCCGCGCACGCGAGTCAATCACCACAAGATCATCGCTGAGTGCTAAAAAGCGCAGGCACGACATGCCACTGACCCCAAGGCCAACCACCGCTGTTGTTCGGTTCGTGCGCGCCGTCATCGCAGCTTCAGCGTAGACAGGCCAGCGAGTACTAGCACAAGGGTGATAATCCAGAACCGTACAATAACCCGCGGTTCAGGCCAACCCATCAACTCAAAGTGATGGTGAATGGGGGCCATTTTAAAGATGCGCTTGCCGGTTAGCTTGTAAGAGGTGACCTGCAAGATCACCGACACCACCTCAAGCACAAATAAACCGCCCATAATGAACAGCACAATTTCGTGTCGCACCATCACTGCTACAACGCCCAGCGCCGCACCTAGCGCGAGGGCACCGACGTCACCCATGAATACCTGAGCGGGGTAGGTGTTGAACCACAGAAAGCCCAGGCCTGCACCAATGAGCGCACCACAAAAAACAGCAAGCTCGCCAACACCTGCGATGTACGGAATCTGCAGATAGTCTGCAAACTCAATATTGCCAACCAGGTAAGCGATCAGACCAAGGGCCGCGCCAACCATGACGGTCGGTAAAATAGCCAAACCGTCAAGACCATCTGTGATGTTGACCGCGTTGCTGGTGCCCACAATCGTGAAATAACACACTGCCAAATAGCCGAAGCCAAGTGGGATGGCAACGTCCTTGAAGAATGGAACATAGAGCGTCGTTTCTTGCGGAGTCGACGCCGTGCCATATAAATAAACCGCACAGCCCAGAGCAATGACCGATTGCCAAAGGTATTTCCAACGCGCGATCAGACCACGAGAATTCTTG
Organism: uncultured Pseudomonadales bacterium; assembly: GCA_964611345.1. Lineage (GTDB taxonomy): Bacteria > Pseudomonadota > Gammaproteobacteria > Pseudomonadales > Azotimanducaceae > JALZVT01. The sequence continues at coordinate 15,701 of CAZSYU010000006.1, read as the reverse complement.
CGCGAGAGCTTCAGATAGTCGTCGTACCAACCCACCACTCCAAACAGCAGAGTGACGATCAACGCAACCCACACGAAGTGGTTATCGAGCTGCCCCCAAAGCAAGGTCGTGAAAAATATAACGATCAAAATCAAACCGCCACCCATCGTGGGTGTTCCGGCTTTGCTGAGGTGCGACTGTGGACCATCTTCACGGACAGTCTGGCCAATTTGATGGTGCACAAGGCGCTCGATAACGCGCGGCCCAATCAGCAACGCCAAAACCAGCGCGGTAACCACGCTCACCATCGTCCGAAAGGTCAGGTACTGAAATACCGAAAAACCGCTGATGTAGGCGGACAAATACTCGGTAAGCCACAAGAGCATTAGCGAGCACCTTCTGAGCGCGCCACAAGTGCTGCACGAGCCACCAAGGCATCATCAAACGGGTGACGCTCACCTTTTATGTCCTGGTAATCTTCGTGCCCCTTGCCTGCAATGATCACCAGGTCGTCGGCTCCGGCGGCGGCGATGGCCTGCGTAATTGCGGCCCGCCGATCCAACTCAGTACGGATCTTGTTACGCATGGCAGGGTTATCTGCCAGACCTGCGTGAACCTCAGCAATAATCGCTGCAGGATCTTCGAAGCGCGGATTATCTGACGTCAGCCAACCAATGTCTGCGTAGTTGGCAACGGCCTGCCCCATAGGTCCTCGTTTACCAGGATCACGATCGCCACCGCAGCCAAACACACAAATCAACTGCCCGGTGCAGTGCGCACGCGCCGCCCGCAGAACGGTCGCGAGCGCATCTGGCGTATGCGCGTAGTCGACAAAAACGCTCGGCGAGTGACCTACTCGCTGCAATCTGCCCGCAGGAGCCAACAGCGCGGGAACCGCCGCGGCGATCGCTGCGAGGCTATGCCCCAGCAATGCAAGGGCAGCAACAGCGAGGGTGATGTTCACCGCGTTGTAGCGCCCGATAACCTGCGAACGCAACTCGACCTCACCCCACGGACTCGACAGTCGCCAGCTCATGCCTTCCGAACTACTGGTGAGATTGCTGATGCGCAGGGAATTTTGTTGTGCGTTAGATGGTACGGAATCTGCAACCAGTCCAAGTACAGGTTTATCAGGGTTACCGGGTTCAAGTTTTGTCAACAACTCGGCACCAAATGCATCATCGACGTTTAGCGCCATACCGCGCAAGCACGGAAACTGAAACAGACGCGCTTTAGCCGCTCCGTAGTGCTCCATACTGCCGTGATAATCCAGATGATCACGCGACAAATTGGTGAACAGCGCTATATCCACTCCAAGCGCAGCACCGCGATACTGGTGTAGCGCATGCGAACTCAGCTCAAGCGCAACCAGTTCCACGCCGTTGCTGCGCAACTCAAGCAAACGCTCCTGCAGCGATACGGCATCAGCCGTTGTCAGGGTAGCCGGAGCCAGTGCCAAAGGTTTGTTTCGTGCAGCTTTGTCTTGGGCACTCACAAAACCCCACCCCGTGGTGCCCATAAACCCAGCCTGCATACCAAGCTGTGCCGCAAGCATTGCGGTGAAGTGCGCAACGGAGGTCTTGCCGTTTGTGCCGGTGACCGCTACACAGTCAAACTGATGGCTCGGGTGACCAAAAAATTCGCCAGCAATGTGCGACACACGCGCTGCCAGATCAGCAACGACCACAAGGGGCACCTGACAATGCGCGACCGGGCGTTCCGCAAACACGGCGGTCGCTCCTTGTGCGACTGCTGCATCGATAAAATCATGGCCGTCCGATGTTTGTCCCCGCAAAGCGATAAACAGTGAGCCCTGTGTTACCCGGCGACTATCCAGTGCGACACCCTGCACCTGCATATCGGGCACCGTGCTAGCTTCTGGCGCTAACTGCGCGAGTGCAATCATTGCCCTACCCCTGCGCCAGCGGCTGCTATTAAAGCAGCATCTGAAGCTGCTTCCTGTGCCTGCGCAAGCACAGCGGGCTGCGGTGGAACGGCGAGTGCGCGCAGCGAGCGCGAAGCCACTCGCGCAAACACGGGTGCAGCTACGCTACCTCCACCAACTGGCCCCCGACGTGGCTCGTTAATGAGCACCACCATCACTATTTGCGGATCATCCAAAGGTGCTATGCCCGCGAACCAGGCAACATGCCGCTGGTCGTCGTAGCCCCCCGCACCAACCTTGCGGGCAGTACCGGTTTTACCTCCCACCCGAAACCCGGCTACTGCTGCCATAGGTGCCGTGCCTCCGGGTTCAATGATCGACGCCAGCATGTCTCGCACCTCGGCTGACGGCTCTTCATCGAACAGACGCGTTGCTGGCGGTGGTGCAGCGCGCCGTAAAATACTCAAGGGGTAGGCAACGCCCGCGTTGGCAAGCGACATGTAGCCCCGCGCAAGCTGTAAAGGTGTCAGCGCCAAGCCATAACCGTAGGCGAGTGTTGCGCGCGATACCGGATCTCGGGTAGACGCTGCGGTGAGACGGCCAGCGGACTCACCGGGCAAGCCAAGCCCGGTATCAACACCGAAACCTGCCTGCGCAAAGGTGTTGAAAATTGCGGTATCGGGCAACGTCATCGACAACTTCGCAATAGCGACCTGACTCGACTTCTGCAAAATCCGCTCGAACGTAAGCTCGCCCCGGTTCAAGGGGTCTTCGACGAGTTTGCGCCCCACCTGCACATAGCCGGGCGCCGTATCGACAGTTGAAGTTGTCTGATAGCGACCAGATTCAAGCGCCGCAATGAGCGTGAGTGGTTTTACAGTGGAGCCGGGCTCGTAGGTATCAGTGATCGCTCTATTGCGCATTTGCGCAAAGTTCGCCACGGGTATGTTCGGGTTGTAGGCAGGCTGATTCACCATGGCCAGCACTTCACCAGTACCGGGTCGCAGCATTACCAATGATCCGGATTCAGCGTCATGGGAAACAACCGCCGACTTAAGCTCACGGTAGGCAAAATACTGCAGTCGCAGATCAATACTCAGATGTAGATCCTGACCTAGTTGCGGCGGCGACAGATAATCGAGATCCTTGATGTTATTACCAAGGCGATCACGCAGCACGCGCTTCTTGCCCGGCGTTCCACTAAGAGATGCGTCGAACGCGAGTTCTACGCCTTCGACACCTTCATCATCAACGTTGGTAACTCCCAACAAATGTGAAGTGGTCTCGCCCGCCGGGTAATAGCGCTTGTACTCACGCCTGAAATCAACGCCTGGCAAGTTCAGGGCGGCCACCTTGTTGGCAATAACCGGATCGATGCGTCGCCGCAACCAGACAAAACTGCGGCTTCTGTTGTTCTCGAGCGTACGCTTGAGTCTAGCCTCATCCATTGCAAGCGTTGTAGCGAGGGCATGAACCTGGCCCGCCGAAAGCTCTCCCGCGCGAGGGTCAATCCATACCGAGGCGACGGGCGTACTGACTGCAAGCGGCTCACCATGTCGATCGTAAATCACGCCGCGATGCGCAGGCATCGACTCAATACGAACCGATCGCGCGTCACCCTGTGCAGTAAGAAACTCTCGCTCGGTTACACCCAGCATTACGACGCGAGCAGCAACCGCAACCGAACTACCTGCTACTACCAATAACAACAGATAGTGTCGCCACGCAGGTGGCGCTGGAATTTTTTTGTTGCGATTACCGGGCCGACGAGCCACTAGTCTTCACCCTCGCGCTTAACGCGCGTGATTGTCTCCGGAAACCGCATACCCAGTTTGTCTTCGGCTAGTCGATCAACACTGTTAAAGCTCTTCAATGCACCGCGCTCTAGCAGTAACCTGCTCTGTTGCGCCAACAACGCATCTTTCGCCAGGGCATCTTGTTGCAACTGTGAGTAGAGCGAGCGTATTTCTTGCGACTGCTTTGCAGACTGCACACCAAAAAATACACAAACACCCAACAACACAAACCCCAACACCACACCACGCCAGGGCCGATTTAATCCTGGATCGCCATGATCCAACACTGCGCGTCCTGGTTTTTTGGTGGCTTTTTTGCGCGTTTTTTTCTCAGCAGGCCGCTCAGCTTTCATCCGCGCAACACGGGCAGCACGATTTGCCCCGGATCGAGACTTGTTGTCGTACGCCTCACTCACAACAAACGCTCCGCCACTCGCAACACCGCACTCCGTGCGCGGGGATTGGCAACCACCTCGGTGTCTCTGGCTTTTTGTAAGCGCATAACCTTGGCCTTGGGAGGGGCTTCCTGATTGGCACGAACTGGCAGTCGGCGCGGCAAGGGTGACGGCTTAACCAACGCCTTAAAAGCGCGCTTAACAATGCGATCTTCCAACGAATGAAAACTGATCACCGCAAGCTTGCCGCCAGAGCCTTCGCCATCTGTTCCAGCATCATCCTGTCCAGCACCTTGCGCCACATCATCACGCCCAACATTTTTCGGCCGCAACAACTCCCAACTTTCATCAATGGCAGACCGAAGCTCGGTAAGTTCGTCATTGATAAAAATTCTGATGGCTTGAAAAACTCGCGTGGCCGCATGCTTGTGTCGATCGGGGCGCCCCTGGGCAGACTCAACGATCTCCGCCAACTCAAGCGTTTTAGTAACGGGTCGCGCCCGTTCAATGGCTCCAGCAATGCCATAGGCATTGCGTTCCTCTCCGTAGTCACGAAACACTCGAGCCATATCGGCGCGCGTTGCACTGTTTAACCACTCCTGCGCGGTAATTCCGGTACTGGTGTCCATTCGCATGTCGAGCGGACCATCAAACCGAAAACTGAATCCTCGCTCGGCTTGATCAATTTGTGGCGAAGACACGCCCACATCAAACATCACGCCGTCAACATTTTCGAAACTGTTTTCACTTGCAGCCTTACGAATTTCGGCAAACCGAGCGTGCGCATAACAAACACGAGAATCTTGCGAACAAAGGCGTCTGGCTTCTTCGATTGCTTGCAAATCTCTATCCATTACCAGCAACCGCGCGTTGGGTCCAAGCTGCTCGAGTAACGCTCGTGCGTGCCCACCACGCCCGAAGGTTGCATCGATGTAGCGCCCAGCAACATCACCTAAAACGGCGTCGACGAGTTCTTCTCGCATCACGCTTAAGTGTTCAGTCTGATTCCCGGCAGCGTACGTTGTTGGCTGGGTCAAATCGCAAACCCTGACAGTTCGTCGAGATCATCGAGCGAATGCACTACATCGCTATCGAGCCAGCTACCAAGGCGCTCGTTCCAAACGGTCTCGTTCCATATTTCGATCTTGTTACCCTGCCCAAGCAGAATCAGTTTTTTGTCGAGACTGGCAAACTCGCGCAATAGCTTTGGAATATTGACGCGGCCTTGCGAGTCGAGTTCGAGGTCAGTTGCGTGACCGATAAGCAACCGCTGTACCGTGCGGATTTCGCTGCGCACATTGGCAAGCCCGGTCAACGTACTCTGCACCTTCTCCCACTCGGGCAAGGGGTAGAGCATCAGGCACTTCTCGCGGATATCGATGGTCAGCACCACATTGCCAAGGCACACCTGCTGCAGGGTGTCGCGCAGGCGCGTGGGCATGGCCATACGGCCCTTCCCATCGAGACTTACCTTGTTGATGCCGCGAAACATTGCCTAAGGAGGCGTGTTGGTCACCCATTCACCGGAACACCCGGTCGCAACGGCCTGATTCGCACTTGGTCCGGACCATAAAGGCGCCAGATCCAATCAACCGCGAACAACCGCGAATTTCCCCAAACAGCCACAAATCCCCACTTTTTTCCAGAACGCGACCGTAGCCGTATGGCAGGGGTGAGTCAAGCGGTTAAACGATGATAACTAACGGAAATATAAGGGATTTTTACCATTTCCGCACGCTCTAAGAGCATTTATCCAAGCACAATGATGGCCTTATCCAAAGAAACTAGAATTGACATGAAGAATTACGAAGTGAGATAAATTTTTAAGCTTTTCTGGAAATATAATTGCCTAAAGTTACCCAACATACACCTGGGTACTCTTGGAATTTAGGTGGAGTCAGCCGATAAGCCGGGTTCTGTCGGGGACAATCATTCATCTGGGACGGTTGTCGCCAACCGCCTCACGCGACCTACCCGGACTCAGCGCGGACCACGCCAATGAGTCCCTATTTGGTCTTGCTCCGGGTGGGGTTTACCTAGCCAGCCCCTGTTACCAGGCGCCGCGGTGCGCTCTTACCGCACCCTTTCACCCTTACTCACAACCACCAGATTCGCATCTGGCGTTAGCCGGTCGTGATTTCGGCAAGGCCAAAACACTTTCCCGGCCCCGACCTGGCAAAGCCAGGCGGATGAGCGGTCTGCTCTCTGCTGCACTTTCCGTAGGCTCGCGCCCCCCAGGCGTTACCTGGCACCCTGTCCTGTGGAGCCCGGACTTTCCTCCAGCACCCAGCGTTGTGTCCGTAAACGCAACGTCCTGCGCACCAGCGATTGCCTGGCCAACTCCGTCGCGGAGCCTACTGCGCGTCGCTAACCAGCGCAACAGCGCACACCAGGCAACATCCGCCATGCCTGCTAAGGGTCCGCTTGCTAAGGGTCGTCGCGCGCGGCCTGTAACAAGGCATAGTAGTCCGCACGTTTGCCGCCGGTTAGTCGGGCGGTTACCTTCGCCGCCTGGGCAGGCGGAAGCTCTTCTGCCAACGCGAACAATAACGCCTGCGCATCAACATCGAGCCCTCGCCCCTTCTCCGGCGGTCCTTCAACCACAACGACAAATTCGCCACGCAGCGCGTCATCCGCAACGAGCTGCTGGGCAACCTCTGCCGCCGAACCCAACAAGAGCGACTCGTGCAGCTTGGTCAGTTCGCGGGCAACAAAAACGCGGCGCTGAGCAGCAAGCTCGGCGAGATCTGCCAACGCAGCTCGGATCCGGTGCGGCGCCTCAAACACAACAAACGCGCCAGGTAGGGCTAACAGCTCCTGCAACCGGGCAACTCGTCCCGCGGCCTTCGCAGGCAAGAAGCCCGCAAAAGAAAACAGGTGCAGAGCCAATGGACAGGCTGACAGCGCCGTGAGCAACGCGCTGGGCCCAGGCAGCGGCACCACCCGGATATCAGCCCCTGCAGACTGCGCATCCCATACACCCCGCAACACAAGGTGGCCAGGGTCACTCACCAGCGGCGTGCCTGCGTCACTCACCAGGGCCACGGTTTCACCCTGTTCAAGCAGGCCAACGATGCCAAGCGCGGCGGCCGCTTCATTGTGTTCGTGTACGGGCACAATTCGCGCCGCGGAAATATCCAATAGCTGCAGCAGTTTGCGGCAATGACGGGTGTCTTCTGCCGCTATTGTCGTCACACCCGCAAGCACATTCCGTGCCCGCTCGGTGATATCCTGCAGATTCCCGATGGGGGTGGGCACCACATAGAGCGTGCCGGGCTGATGATCTTTGGTCATTTACGGGTAATCTCGACAAGCGCCCTGCGAAGGCAATAAAACAGCAACTAAAAGCAGCAAAAAATGATTACAGCGCAAGCGACAGCAAACACCAACCATTCTTCTGCAGGCAGACCAGCTGTCACACTCTGGCGCAGGAACAACTCTCGCACATTGGTGGCGCTCGCGTGCGTTGTTGTCCTGAGCGCCTGCGGCAGCAGCCCTTATCCACCCCCACCAAGCGGCACCGCAGCGACACCAGTCGCCAACAATACGGCGGATGCCTTGCTAGCGCAGGCAGAAGCCGCGCCACCGGCGCAGGCAAGCCAACTCTGGCTCCAGGCGGCGGAGGCCCTGGCCGCCGAAGCAAGGCCGGCGGACGCTGCCCTCGCCAGAGTCAACCAGACAGAGCTGTCAGAGTCAGAAACGTTCGACTACACAGCCCTCAAGGCGGAACTCGCACTCGCACGTTATGACAGCGCCACCGCCAAAGCTCTGTTTGCGCAACTACAACCCCTAAGCCCTAGTCAAGACACGCGCTACCAGCGGCTAGCGGGCGAACTGCAAGCGCTAAACGTCGACCCAGCAGTGGCTGCGAGCGCACTGATGACTGCAGCACCACCCCTTGGTCGTGGCGCCGCCCTCGAACGCAACAATCAAATTTGGGCACTCATCTCGCAAACCAGCGCCCCACAGGTGACGCAACTGGCAAACACCACAAGCGGCATTGAGCGCAGCTGGTGGCAACTCAAAGTAGAGCTGCTTGGTGCCTTCACTGTCGCTGATGCCACAGGTCGTCTAACACGCTGGCAAACTGGCAATGCGCTCCACCCGGCCAGCCAAACGCCGCCGAGTGCTCTGGCGGCGCTACAAAACAATCGACTGGAGTTCACAAACGTTGCCTTGCTGGTGCCGCAAAGTGGACCACTCGCCGCTGCTGGCAAAGCAGTTCGTGATGGTTTTTTTGCAGCACATCTACACGCGGGCAAAGCCGATCGCCAACTCATTGTGCTCGACAGCGCAAGCACACCACTGCCGCAACTGCTCGCCCAGGCCCAAGGTCTTGGGGCAGATCTGATTGTCGGCCCGCTGGATAAAAACCGGGTCGCCCAACTCAATCAACTGCCGGGCGGTTTGCCCACCCTGTTGCTCAATTACCTGCCGAAAGACGCCGCCCCGCGCGGCGACCTCATCCAGTTTGGCCTGGCTGTGGAAGATGAGGCCAGCGCAATTGCCCGCCGCATCAAGGCTGAAGGACGCGAGCGGGTGGTGGTTCTACACAACGAAAAAGACTGGTCGATCCGAGCTCGTGATGCGTTGCTTGGGGCACTCGACCCCGTCGCTGTCGATCCCGCTGCCCAAATTCAGAGAGAGCTTCAGACGGGGCTCGCTGCGAGCGCAGATCGACGGCGCAGCGTCAGCCGTGCCGTGGGAGTTGGCAGTACACCCGATGTGAAACAGCTCACTTCGGTGGTGGGCAACACCCTGCTGGTAGATGCCAGCAAGTCGCGCCATCAACGTATGGAGCGCATTATCGGTGAAGATCTGGAGTTTGTGCCACGCGCGCGCAAAGACGTTGATGCAATCGTTGCGTTTCTGGATCCAGCCGAGGCGCGAGCGTTGCGACCAGCCCTGCGCTTCCACTTCGCCGCCCACGTGCCGGTGTACACCTCCTCGCAGGCATTGCGCCGCATTGCCAAACGCGATCTGCGCGACTTGCGCGGCTTTAACGTCAGCGAAATACCCTGGAAGCTCTACCCCAGCCCCATCAAAGCCGCAGTCGAGTCTGCGTTTGGTGTCACCCAAGGCGGACTGGTGCCGCTCTACGCCCTTGGCGTGGACGCGTATCGCCTGGCAGATCGTCTCGATTTGCTGCTTACCCAGCCGCATCAGCGCCTGCTTGGGGGAACTGGCGAACTGTCTATCGAGTATGGCGGTCGAGTGCGTCGCGATCTGGCCTGGCAATATGTAGGGCAAGACGGTTTAACCGCACTGCCCTTTGTTGTTAGCCAGTAGCAGCCACTGGCCTCTCCAACCCAGCAGCTTGGTCACGCGCACGAGCGCATGGCCGCTCAGCTACTATGCGATGCCCAGCGACAAATTGTGGCCCGCAACTACAGCTGTCGCTTTGGTGAAATCGACCTCATTGCTGTGGCGGCAAATAACTCACCTCCCCGACTGCACTTTGTCGAAGTCCGTTATCGGAAGAGCGATCGCTTTGGCGGTGCAGCGGCCTCGGTCACCGTGACAAAGCAACGCAAAATTCGTCGCACCGCCGCCCTGTTTTTACAACGCCACCCTGAATTGGAAAACTATCACTGCCAGTTTGACGTCATTACTGTTAGCGGGACAAACTACGCCCCACAAACACAGTGGATCGAAGATGCATTTTAGTCTTACCCGATCTGGGCAGCACTGCTGGCCACCGTTCAGCCACCGTTAAAGATAATCACTGATACTACGAGTACCAAATAGGAGTTTTGGACATGCGCAAGACCTTCACCACCTGTGCCACCGTTTTGTTACTTGCGTGGCTCGCGGGTTGCGCCAGCACCAAAGGTCAAACTGACTCGCGCACACCTGGCAATCTGATTGATGATGAAGCGATTGAAATTCTGATAGCGCGCGAGGTCCGGAAAGCCGATCCTGGATTAAAGAAAGCCCATCTGAGCGTTGTTAGCTTTAACGGTATCGTGCTGTTGCTCGGCCAGGTTGACAGTGAAGTGCTGAAACGGCAGGCAACCACCGCCGCCACCAAAATTCGCAAAGCCCGCACCGTTCACAACGAGATGGAAATTAGCGGTCCGATCTCCCGGGTTGCTCGCTCAAATGACACCTGGCTAACGTCAAAAGTGAAGTCCCGGCTGCTTGCCCGAAGAGACATTCGCGGGGGGCGCATCAAGGTGGTTACCGAGAACAGCATCGTCTATCTGATGGGACTCGTTACACGCGAGCACGCAGACAAAGCCGTAGCAGTCGCACAAAAGGTGTTTGGCGTACAGAAGATCGTGAAGGTTTTCGAATACATAGACTGAGTTTTTGGGACTGAGTTTTTGGGACCGACATTTGGGGCTGACACCAGTCGACCTCAGCAGGCGGTTTACTTAATGATCTTCAGGTGACTGCCTGAGCCTTTCTCACTCTTGTGTTTTTTCACCTCCGCCTTGACCTCGTCTGGCACCGGAGACTCGTCGGCAGAATCATCTACAGCATCACGGACAGCTTCGCGTTCGTGATGATTCGCAAGATCAGAACGCTGCTTGCGATCAGGATAATCGGCAGGAGCGAAGGTCATGCCTTCCTGGGTTTCCTTCGCATAAATCGCGAGCACTGCGGGCATCGGCACGACAATCCAGGTATCCCTGCCGGAAAATCGGGTACTAAAGGTCACCGCATCGTCGGTGATATCAAAATTGACGACGGCTGTGCCGGACGCGTTGAGCACAATGCGTCCACCACTCACGTGCTCCTGTGGAACCTCAACGCCCTCGAGCGTTGCGTCTACCAACAGGTATGGCGTGCAGTTGTTGTCACAAATCCAATCGAACAATGCCCGCAAGAGGTAGGGGCGATTGGGTGTCATTCATGCATTTCCAGCTCAGCCTCTGTCAGGCTGGTGCGGAAGGAGTCCCGCTCGAAGATCATCTGCATGTACTTGTGCATATCTCGCGTCTGCTTCTCTGGCAACTTCACATCCATGGGTACCAGACGCCACAAAATGGGCGCAACGCAGCAATCTACCAATGTGAATTCTTCGCTCATGAAAAACGGCTTCTCGGCAAAGATTGGCGCAATCGCCATAAGGTCGTCGCGTAATTCCTTGCGCGCCTTGCTGAGTACCGGTTCTTTGCCCTTTCCAGCCATCAACAGATCAACCTTGGGGCTCCAGTCGTTTTCGATGCGATGAATCAGCAAGCGTGACTGGGCGCGTGCAACCGGGTACACCGGCAACAACGGCGGATGTGGAAACCGCTCGTCGAGGTATTCCATGATGATGGTCGATTCATACAGCACCAGATCACGATCAAACAGGGTGGGTAGCGTGTTGTACGGGTTTAGCTCGATGAGATCTTCGGGCTTGTTGGCAGGGTCGACGTCAACCACGTCAACGCTGACACCTTTCTCGGCCAGCACCATGCGCACACGGTGGCTGTAGTGATCGCTCGCATCTGAAAACAGAGTAATCGACGATCTTTTGGCAACAACGTTCATAACACCTCTCAACTAGTTTTTTGCAGCGTTCTCAAGCGCTCGCCAACTCTCGCAACGGCAACAGCAGGCAAGCAGTATCAAGCCGCTAATGGACGTCTTTCCAGTATTCCCGGTTCAGCAAGTAGGCAAAACCAAACAGGATGACAAGGAACAGCAAAACGTAGACACCGATGCGTTGCCGCTCCAGTGCGTAGGGTTCGCCGACGTAGGTCATGAAATTCACCAGATCGTAGATCGTCTGATCGAACTCTTCAGGCGTCAGCTCACCGGACTCTTCGTCCAGAATGAGCTGGTCACATTTTTCTTCAGTGATGGCTTTGCCGGGTATCAACGGGTCGCGTCGCTCAGCGCCGTTTGGCAGCGTCACAGGCACCTGCACACAACCGCTGCGCACAACACCCTGAACGTCCAGCATCACGTGCGGCATGCCCACGTTGGGAAACACCTTGTTGTTCACACCCAGCGGCCGCGAGTCGTCCAGATAGAACGCGCGCAAGTAGTTATAGAGCCACTCGCCACCCTTTGTGCGGGCCACCATGGTCAGGTCAGGAGGTGGTGCACCAAACCAGTCCTTGGCTTTCTCGGCCGGCATGGACGAGACCATGTGCTCGCCAATTTTTTGCCCGGTATGAATCAAGAGCTCCTTCGCCAGGTCTTCCGGAATACCCAAATCATCCGCCGTGCGCTGATAGCGCTGAAACTTTAGCGAGTGACAGCCAATGCAATAGTTGATGTAGGTGTTGGCGCCACTCTGCAGCGATGGCTGATTGTGCAGATCAGCCTCAAACGGATCAAAATGCCAGTCAACATCTGCACTGGCCGCAAATGCATCGGGCATGGCGGCCGTCAGGGCCAATGCCAGCACAGCAGCAGGCGCACAGAACGATTTTCTGCCAGCCACTGTTGCGAGAGTTTTGAATAGAGCGTTAAACATGGTCACAACTCTCATGGCATGGTCACCCGATCAGGCACGTCCTTGGTCTGTTCTACGCGCGTGTACCAAGGCATCAGCACAAAGTACGAGAAATACAGCATGGTAAAGACCTGCGCGGCAATGGTGCGGCCCGTCGTCGACGTCACATAGCCAAGGTAACCCAGCACAAAGAAACTGAACACAAACAAACCCAGCATGAACTTCGACAGTCGACCTTTGTAGCGCATCGACTTCACCGGGCTCTTGTCGAGCCAGGGCAACGCCATGGGTACCAGAATTGCGCCCGCCATCACTACCAGTCCCCAGAACTTGGCGTCGAGACCAAACAAGGGGTAGGTGGCCGCCCGCAGCATGGCGTAGAACGGCAGGTAATACCAAACCGGCACGATGTGCTCCGGCGTTTTTACCGGATTGGCCTCTTCGAAGTTGGGTTTCTCCAGGAAAAAGCCTCCCATCTCAGGAGCAAAGAACACAATGGCACAGAACAAAAACAGGAAGACCACGGTCGCCTGAATATCGTGCACGGTGTAGTAAGGGTGGAACGCGATGCCGTCTTTCGGAATGCCGTTCTCATCCTTGTTTTTCTTGATTTCAATACCATCAGGGTTGTTTGAACCCACATGGTGCAGCGCTACAATGTGCAGGAACACCAGCGCAACCAGCACCAGCGGCAAGGCAATCACGTGGAGTGCAAAGAAGCGGTTCAAGGTGATTTCAGAAATCAGGAAATCGCCACGCACCCACTCCATCATGTCGGGGCCAATCACAGGAATAGCGCCAACCAGCGACACAATCACCTGGGCTGCCCAGAAACTCATGTTGCCCCAGGGCAACAGGTAACCGAAGAAGCCCTCAGCCATCAGCACAATAAAAATCGCCATACCCAACAACCACAGCAGTTCGCGCGGTTTTTTGTACGAGCCATAAGCCAGCGCCCGAAACATGTGCAGGTAAACCACTACAAAGAACGCAGACGCGCCGGTGGAGTGCAGGTAACGCAACAGCCAGCCGTATTCCACATCTCGCATGATGTATTCAACCGATGCGAATGCACCTGCGCCACTGGGCACATAGCTCATAGTCAGCCAAATACCGGTAACCAGCTGATTGACCAGAACGACAGACGCGAGGATTCCGAAGTAGTACCAGAAGTTGAAGTTTTTCGGCGCCCAATATTTGGTCGCGTGGTACTCCATAGTCTCGGTCAGCGGAAACCGCTCATCGATCCACTCCATCATCTTGGCCATAGCGCCCGGTTTTGCTGGCGCGTTATGAGAAGGGTTAGAGCTCATTAGGCGTTCTCCTCATCCACACCGATGATGATTTCGCTATCGCTCAGATAGCTGTGCGGCGGTACTTCAAGATTGGAAGGCGCCGGCACGGCTTTCACCACGCGACCCGCCAGATCGAATTTGGAACCATGACAAGGACAAAAGAAACCACCCTGCCAGTTGGCATCAAAGGTTTCGGGCTGCACTTTGCCGTGGTACTTGGGTGAACACCCAAGATGGGTGCACAGGCCCATGTAAACGCCAATCTCGGCTTTGCGTGAACGCGCGGAATTCACCGCGTACGCGGGCTGCTGGTCACGGACTGAATCAGGATCTGCAAGGTTATCGACCTGAGTTTCTAACCGCTCAAGCGCCGCGGCGTCGCGGCGCAAAACAAATACCGGCTTACCACGCCAGGTAGGGATAGGCCCGATCATGTTGTTCATCTCAATCTTCGAGATATCGATGCGCACCGGCGCACCCGCCGCGCGCGCCTTCGCACTTGGAGCCCATGACCCCAGAAACGGCACGGCAGCACCAACCACACCCACCGCACCCACAGCGGCTGTCGCGCCAATCAAAAAATAGCGCCGGCTCTGGTTTACGGGGGGACGTGTTGACTCGGATGGGCTATGACTTGCGTCTGGCGCGAGGGCGTCTTCGGCCACGATTAACTGCTCCCGATCTGTTTGCTAATCTGTTTGCTAACGGTCTAATCAACCGCATACTGGTTTGGTTGCTCTTTCATGTATCAAGCATGTCTTACGCATTTTTGGGGCATGTTTGAACTCGTTGTGTCACGCTGCAAAAAGGCGTTACAAAACATAGCGATAACAACAATCTCAGGGTTCTGCCGGAAACCAAAAACGGCAGTCGCCAAAACCGCCGAATTCTACCACAAGCACTACACCAAACCGCCCCTTAACCAAAAAAAAGAGCCGCAAAAGCGGCTCTCTGATTCGACGGTTTGTTGCCGTTCTAGCGCTTGGAAAACTGCGGCTTTTTGCGCGCTTTGCGCAGACCAATCTTTTTCCGTTCAACGGCACGCGCATCGCGCGTCAACAAGCCGGCCTGGCGCATCGGCCCACGCAAGGTTTCATCGTAGTCAACCAGGGCCCGAGCGATGCCGTGGCGAATCGCTCCTGCCTGACCGGAACCGCCGCCGCCGGCAACCGTCACCTTAATATCGAAACGACCTTCCGCGTTCGCCACTTCAAGCGGCTGGCGAACGATCATGCGGGCCGTCTCACGCCCAAAATACTCATCGAGAGGCCGAGAATTTACACTGATGGTGCCGCTGCCTGGGTTAACGAACACCCGCGCTGTGGACGTTTTGCGTCGACCTGTGCCGTAACTAGCCGCTTCAGCCATTGTTGAACTCCAGAACCTTGGGTTGTTGGGCTTCGTGGGGGTGCTCAGCACCCGCATAGACCTTGAGTTTGCGGTACATCTGCCGACCTAGCGGATTCTTCGGCAACATGCCTTTTACCGCCTTCTCAATGATCCGCTCAGGGTGCATCTCGCGCATCTTGCCCAGAGCAGTTTCCTTGATGCCACCAGGGTAGCCCGTGTGGCGGTAATACTTCTTGTCAGTTTCTTTCTTGCCGCTCACCCGAACCTTCTCGGCATTGATGACAATGATGTAGTCACCGGTATCCACATGGGGGGTGTATTCAGCCTTGTGCTTACCGCGCAAACGGCTCGCAACTTCGGTCGCAAGTCGTCCCAACGTGTGGTCAGCGGCGTCGATGATGACCCAGTCACGACGGACGTCCTGGGCTCTTACACTAACGGTCTTCATGAGTAGTAATCGCGTTTTGCAAACTCGCGGAAACCCCGAAATTGGAGGGATCCCCGACGAAAAGGGACGCGGATTCTAACTATGGGGGGGTGGGATGGCAACAAATAATCGTTGTTGGAAGGGGATTGGGGAACGGATTGTGGAACGGATTGGAG
>CAZSYU010000005.1:0-88770 GCA_964611345.1 uncultured Pseudomonadales bacterium | reverse complement strand
GGTTATGTCCATGCTTAATAGCCTGTCAGAAAGTTATTCAAGAGATCGTGGCCAGCAGGGGTGAGAATGGATTCGGGGTGAAACTGCACGCCCTCTATCGGCAGACTCTTGTGCCTGAAGCCCATTATTTCGTGTCGCTCACCGTCGCGCTCTGTCCAGGCTGTAACCTCAAGAACATCGGGGATAGTATCGGCCCGCACTACCAGCGAGTGATAGCGTGTGGCAACCAGCGGATTGTCGAGCTTTCTGAACATGCCGCCGCTGTTGTGGTAGATGTTGCTGGTTTTGCCATGCATAACCGCGGCAGCTCGAGTCACCTCGCCGCCGAACACCTGGCCGATGCTCTGATGCCCGAGGCAGATGCCCAGCAGCGGCTTGGCAGAACCAAACTCTCGAATAACGTCCATGGAAACGCCGGCTTGATCCGGCGTGCAGGGACCCGGTGAGAGCACAATCTTGTCAGGGTTTAGATCGCGAATTTGTTGCAGTGAAATTTCGTCATTGCGATGGACGACAACCTGCTCACCGAGTTCGGCAAGGTATTGCACGACGTTGTAGGTAAAAGAGTCGTAGTTATCAATCATTAAGAGCATAGGCGGGTGTCCCTCGGGGGTTGCTTGTCGCATCTGGTCGCCGGGAATGAGTGCCCTGCGGTAATCGTCTGGGCAACTCGGCGTTCGCGTTTAGCGTCGCCAGCGCCTGCCGAGGAGGCGTGCTGCAGGGCGTCCGACCGAGTGCAGTTGAGGGAGTGATGTCGGGTTCTGGTTCATCGCCCGATTGTACACGCCTGGCGAGCTAAATTGCGCGCTAGAGGCGGTGGGTTGCCAGCGACGTGGCTATAGACCCGGGAGGAACCCGGGTGTTGATCAGACGGCCGACTGCCTGTTAGCCATTGCTGGCAGAACGAGACTCATCGCCACGCTTGATGTTGGCGTGAGCTTTCTTTGCAGCTGCTTTGGCGTCTTTTACTTCGCGCAGTTCGCGGAGAATACGCTCGTTGGCCATGCGGGCTAACTCCAGTTGCTGATTGAGTACGCCCAGTGATTTATCCTGCAACTCGCGCTGTTGGCGCAGGGTAGCCATTTCTTTGGCTTGTGAATCGACCGTGTCGCTGAGTTCTTTGCGAACCTCGTTCAGACTACTTACTTCGTCCTGAAGGGTCGCAAGTTCGCTGTCGTCCGCTGACTTCAAGTTGGTACCAACCGCCGCCGCTTGACCGTCTGCAGCCTGTTTGGGCGCGTCTGAGGCGTTATCTGTTCCATCGTCCCAGCCTTCGAGTTCGTTTTGCAGCTCGTCCTCAAGGCTTTGCTGAGACTCTTCTTCGCTTGGGGCGTCGCCATCTTCGAAGATGTCCTGGATATCATTCAAAAACTCATCGTCGTCCATGAGCTCAGGTTCTTCGGTGTGCTCGAGATCTTCGCCGTCCAGCTCCAGTACAGATTCTTCGTGGCTGACACCTTTCGCTGCCTTAAGTTCGGTTTCGAGATCTATGACTTGTTGGCGCAGCTCGTCGATCTGCTTTTCCTGCTCTTTGCTGCCGGCCTTGCTATCAGCCGGCGCTTCTTTCGGCTTTTTAGCCAAGTCTTCGCGCAGTCCGTCAATAACCTGATCACGATTGGTGATTTCAGATTCGAGCTGAGGGATACGACTCTTGGTTTCGAAAATGACGCTATTTAATTGGTCGCGGAGGCGTGCGGCCAGGTGCATTTGTAGCGCCCATGCCAAGCCGAAGCCAATACCCAAAGAGGCAAGCAAAGAAAGAACAATTTTGCTAATCAGATAGATCATGTTTCTGTGTCCGTTACGACGAATTCGATTCGCCGATTTTTTGCCCGGCCTTCGGGGGTTGAATTGTCGTAGATGGGTCGTGACGCACCAAATCCCATGGCGCCTAGTTGGTCAGCACTAACGCCGCTGCTTACGAGGTATTGGCGTACCGAGCTAGCGCGATATTCGCTCAATCGCTGGTTGCTTTCACGGTCGCCAATGTCGTCTGTGTGGCCGATGATCAAAATCTGTGTTTCGCAGTTGCGAGCAACTACTGCGATCATTTTCAGCAGAAAGTCGCTGTTCTCGCTGACTCTGGAGCTGTCGGGTTCGAACTGGATTTTTTCTCGCGACAACGCTTCGTTCAGCTCTGCCTGGCAGGAGCCATCTGTGCCGATGAGCTTGATGTCGTTGGTAACACTCGTAACGCCTTCGACGGCGTTCGCCATATCGGTCGCGCGCTTTAAAGCATGCGTGTCAGGAACGTAGCCCGTTAGCACAAGATGCTGACCATCGAGCTCGCTAGTGACCCAATACAGGTCTTCGCCGTCGGTGGTGATGCGACTGGTTGCGTTTAGCAATTCCTCTTCGATGGCCGGTGCGGCATTACTGACGGTCATCCAGACCAGACAAACGAAGAGGGATATGGCGGTGGCAACTATATTGAATCTTTTTGGCTCCATATCCCTTTTGAGCAGGCAATTAAGAGCGCCTATTGTCGGTTCCAGTTGCCTTACATACTGTGGCAGACGTCACGATTTGGCCTGTGGCGCTGCCATCAAGCTGACGGTTTTTAGCGCCGATTCGCGCTTATGGACTAATTCTTGGGTTTTTGCACTGGGAGGGCAGGGCTCGCGGCCTCCAGATCGAGTCGAGCCTCAGCCAGTGCCGCTGCCCGAAAGATGGCACGGCCTTTGTTGAGCGATTCTTTCCACTCCAGGCGGCTGATGGAATCGGCGACCACCCCGCCTCCGGCCTCGATGTAGAGGTTGTTATCTTTGATAACAGCGGTACGGATCGCAATGGCGGTGTCCATGTTGCCGTTCCAGCCGATATATCCAACGGCTCCTCCATAGATGCCGCGCTTAACCGGCTCCAGCTCGTCGATTATTTCCATGGCGCGAACCTTGGGCGCCCCAGACAGGGTGCCTACAGGTAAGGTTGCCCTAAGCACATCAAAGGCGGTTTTGTCGTCGCGCAGCTCACCGATGACGTTGCTGGAAATGTGCATGACGTGGGAGTAGCGCTCGATTACAAAACTTTCTGTGACCTGTACTGAACCGGTTTTTGCAACCCGGCCGACGTCGTTGCGACCCAGATCGATGAGCATGAGGTGTTCAGCCCGTTCTTTCGGATCTGCCAACAGCTCTGCTTCCATGGCTTGATCTTCGGCTTCGGTGTGACCCCGGCGGCGGGTGCCTGCGAGCGGGCGGCTGGTAATTTGGCCATCTTCAACCCGGGCGAGAATCTCAGGGCTCGAGCTGACAATCTGAAAGTCGTCGAGATCCATAAAATACATGTACGGTGAAGGATTGAGGTTACGCAAGGCTCTGTACATGTCGACGGGAGCGGCATTGAACGGCAGTTGCATGCGTTGGGCGAGCACCACCTGCATAACGTCGCCAGCGATGATGTACTCGCGAATGCGTTCGACGGCCGCTTTGAATTCGTCTTCGCCAAACGAGCTGACGAAGTCACTTTCGTGAACCTGTTGATTGGTTTGGCTGCCTGGCACCTGCGGCACGGGCTGGGTCAGTGTGTGGGCGCGCGCTGCGAGCTTTTCCTGGGTGCGTTGCAAAGCAGTAGGATCCGCCGGATCGATCATGCTGATGAGTTGCATGGTGCCGCGCAAGTTATCGAAGATGACCAACTCATCTGAAACCATCAGCAGAATATCCGGTGTGCCGAGTGGATCCGGTGGCGCAGAGTGCCGAACCCGGGCCTCAACGTAGCGCACGGTGTCGTAGCCGAAGTAACCTACCAGGCCGCCATGGAAGCGTGGCAGGCCAGCAACAGGTGCCACTTTGAACTGGGCATGGTAGTTCTGGACGAACTCGATCGGGTCGCTGGTGCTGTGTTCTTCGACAAGCTCACCGTCTTTGCGGATGGTCACATGCTCGTCACGCACGGTCAGGACGGTGCGGGCCGGCAACCCGATAATTGAGTAGCGCCCCCACTTTTCGCCACCCTGGGCCGACTCAAGCAGATAGGAGTAAGGCCCGGCTGCGAGCTTCAGATACACCGACAACGGGGTGTCTAGGTCTGCCAATACCTCGAGGCTTACGGGTACCCGGTTGTACCCTGCCGCCTGCAGTTCTGCCAGTTGCTGTTTGTCCATTATTTAACCGTCAGTTACGCGTCAGCTATCCGTCAGAGGAGTTCGGTGATTGAATCAATGACACGGTCCGCCCCAAGTTCACTTGCAGGTACGCCATTGTTGTAGCCGTCACGACGCACGACAATTGGGCAACCGGCGGCACGGGCACAACCCACATCAGGGCTCGCGTCGCCCACAAAAAGTGCCTGCTCGGGTGTCACGTTCAGCACGCTGCAAGCATGTAGGGCCGGGTCGGGTGCGGGCTTTGGATTGGGTGTGGTTTCGCTGCCAACAACACAGGCGAAAAAGTCTCGTAACCCAAGATCTTGGAGCACCGACTCGCTTAGCCCAATGTATTTGTTGGTGACAACAGCCAGTGCAGCGCCGCGCGCTTTGAGAGCGGTCAGGGCGTCGACGGTGCCTGGAAATGGCGTGGAGTGAACCGCGATGTTTGCGGCGTAGTAGTCGAGGAAACGCGCGAGCATAGGTTCGGGTTGGATGTTGGCTATGTCATGGTGCGCAAGTGCACGTTCAATTAGCGCTTTTGAACCCATGCCAACAAAGTCGCGAGTGAGCGCAAGCTCGACCGTTGGCAGCGAGTGATGTTCGAGAGTGTGGTTGAGGGCTGCGTGAATGTCGGGCGCGCTATCCACCAATGTGCCGTCCAGATCGAACAGATAAGCGGCGTAGTTTGGAAGCTTGGTAGCGCTGTGCACAGGGTTTGCCTAACTTGCGCGTGCCGCTGCAATATTTGCCTGCATTGCGCTAATGGTGGCTGCGTAATCGGTGCTGCCAAATATTGCCGAGCCGGCAACGAAGGTGTCTGCACCCGCTGCTGCGGCCTGCGCGATATTGTCGGTTTTGATGCCACCATCGATCTCCAGGCGGATGTCGCGCCCGCTTGCGTCGATCATTTCGCGCGCCTCCGCGAGTTTATCGAGTGCCTGGGGAATGAATTTTTGACCACCAAAGCCGGGGTTAACCGACATGATCAGCACCAGATCGACCATGTCGATGACCTCGGCGAGCACAGCCAGAGGGGTGGCCGGGTTAAACACTATGCCGGGTTGCACGCCTGCGTTTTTAATAAGCGCAAGCGTTGCGTGCAGGTGTTCGGTGGTTTCGGGGTGCACGCTTATTATGTTTGCCCCACTGGCAATGAAGTCACCCACCAGTCGATCCACCGGCTTCACCATGAGGTGCACATCCATTGGCGCAGTGATGCCGTGCTTGCGCAGGGAATCAAGCACCAACGGACCCACCGACAGATTGGGTACGTAGTGGTTATCCATAACATCAAAGTGAATGATGTCTGCGCCGGCAGCCAGGACCGCGTTTACTTCGTCACCAAGGCGAGCGAAGTCGGCAGCGAGAATTGAAGGTGCGATAAATGGGGTCATGTTCGGCAGTTTACCCTGTTAGCCCTGGTGGCGTAACGCGATGAGCTGATCAAGGGTGCCGATATCGGTCCACGTACCGTGAAATGTCTGCCCCGCCAGTTGGCCGCGCTCGGCCGCGGTGAACAACGAGTCGCGCAGCGAGAAAGTGCCGGTTTGTTCACCCACGATGGCCGCTTTCAATAGTGCGATGCCGCAGTACACCCAGCGACGATCGCGAGTTTGCACGGGACGCCGCACCCGGTGATGGACGAATGCCAGATCGCCTTCCTGCCGGTTAGCTGGCGTCGGCGTAATTAGCAGGTGACCCAGTAGATGCTCGGGCAGACTGGCAGGCAGGTTCAGGAAATTGAAGTCGGTCCAGATATCGCCGTTGATGAGCACAAAAGGTGCCTCGCCAAGCAGGTGGCGGGCGTGCGCAATGGCGCCGCCTGTTTCCAGTAGCGCAGGTTCCTCGCTGTAAACGATGTCCAGATCAAAGGCACCACCATCACCGAGTTCACTCTTGATCTGTTGTCCCAGATGAAACAGGTTGATGACGACTCTGGTGATGCCAGCGCTTTTGAGCCATTTCAGCTGGTGCACGATGAGAGGCTGACCGTGAACATCAAGCAGCGGTTTGGGGATGTCGTCGGTGAGCGGCGCCAGCCGACTGCCGCGACCGGCGGCGAGAATAAGCGCGGTGGTAATCATTGACTAGCGACCCAACGGCGGGCGGGAGCTTTAAGTGTTGTGTGGAGCCAGTCGCCAAGCGAGCGTAACTCGGGGTAGCGGGCACAGAGCTCGGTGAGATTCGCGAGTACAGGCTCAATGTGAATCAGATGACTGGTTTTGTTATCGCGCTGGGCCAGCCGTGAAAATATGCCGATGGCTTTGAGTTGTCGTTGCACGGCCAGCAAGTCAACGCTGCGACGGTTAACACCGGCAACCCTGTCGATGATGGCGTCGATTGTGTAGTCGTCGAAACGCCAGTAACAGTCGTGCAGCAGTGAAGCCAGGTCATAACCGTTGGGGCCTATGAGGGCGTCCTGAAAATCGAGTACGCCGGTGTCGGGGGCGTCGTTTGCGTCTCCTTGTTTTGAGGGCATTAACAGCAGGTTTTTGCAGTGAAAGTCGCGATGCACGCACACGGCTTGTTGGTCGTCGGCGTTCTGCAGCAGCAGTTTTCGAGCGGGTTGGAACAGCCCGTCGGGCAGACTGAGAGTACAGGCAGCGTCAACGAGCCAGGTAGTAAAAATTTCGAGTTCATCGCTGAACCGCTCGAGCGTATAGGGCTCGATTGCCGGATGCCGCACGGCGGCGAGGCGCTCGAGAGTCGCCAGGGCGCTATGCAGGCAGCTCCTATGATCACCCGCCCGGTAGCGGTCGATGAAATGCACCTGGCCGAGATCGCTGAGTAACAGCCAGCCGGCAGACTCATTGTGGGCGAGTACTTCTGGCACCGTAATTTCCGCAGCACTCAGTGCAGCGGCGATATTCACAAACTCGGTATTGCGCTCTTTGGCAGGTGGAGAGTCCATGAGTACGAGCGAACGGGTGCCGTGCTGGACGCGGTAAAACTGCCGATAGCTGGCTTCTGTTTGTAACGGCTGCAGCTTGGCTGCATCGATGGCGGCCGCCTCCCAGCCCTGGCTGGCAAGCATGGTGTCTAACCAGGCCCGCAGAGCGTTGCTCGGGCGCATAAGCTGTGGTGTCGATGGTGATACGGTCATACGTGCCATCATAGGCAATCTGCAGGCAATACCCTATGATCCGCGACCATCTTCATAAGGTCTTGTGGGGAGTTGTTGTTCGGTGTCGCAGGCGTGAAGGCGTGGTCGTGAAGGCGTGGTGTTGAAAGACGGATTGGTTGCGCAAGGTGTGCTAACTCCCGGCGCTTGGCTGTTGGGCCTTGCTGCCGCGTGGATGAGTACTTCGCTGTTTGCGGCAGACGTAGAAGTCGCAGATGTCGCAGATGTCGCAAATGTCATAGATCATGAGACCGCAACGACGACTGCAGCAGAAACCCAGGCAGCGCGTGCGGCCCGGGAAATGCTTGCCGAGTACTGGCTGCCACGGGAACAACTCTCTGTGGCGGTGCAGCACCGTCTGCCGGAGTGGTGTGATGGTGGTTATATTGATGTTGCAGCACCCACCCCAGACTCGGTTGACCCCGCCACTTTGCCGATTGATGCGGAAGCAAATTCGGCGCAGTACTTTATTGACGAGCGCCTGGAGCTGCGCGGTAATGTTGAAATTCGGCGTGGCAATCGCCGTGTGCGCACCGAATCAGCTGTATTGTTCGAAGATTCGGAGCGCGGCGAGCTTGCCGGCAATGTGCGGCTGGAAGAACCTGGGCTTGTATTGCTTGGCGAACGTGCAGAGATCGATCTTGGCACCGAATCGGCGCGGCTTGATGATGTGACATACCTGCTCACTGGGCCAGGATTTCGCGGGAGTGCCGAATCAATTGCCCAGACCGATGCGGGGGATCTGCAGATTCGCCGCGGCTCGGTCACCCGCTGTGACCCGGGCGCGAATACCTGGCGCATCGACAGCAAACAGATCAACGTTGGTGAAGATGCCGTGTTTGGTACGGCGCGCAACGCTGTGGTGCGTATCAAGGATGTGCCAGTGTTTTACCTGCCGTGGATGCGCTTCCCGGTAAGCGATGCCCGGCAGTCAGGCTGGCTGTTTCCAGACATCGGCTATTCGGGCCAGGACGGATTGCAGTTTGGCGCGCCCTACTATTTCAACATTGCCCCACAGACCGACGCCACGGTTACACCGCGGCTCTTCAGCAAACGAGGGGTCTCGCTGGAAGGCGAGCTACGGCACCTTAATCGCTATGGTGGCTATGAGCTGGGTGGCGCCTTTCTCGGCACTGACCGCCAATACAATGGTGTGCTGGATCGTGATGACTTTGAAGATTTGAACCCAACGGGTGAC
Organism: uncultured Pseudomonadales bacterium; assembly: GCA_964611345.1. GTDB lineage: Bacteria > Pseudomonadota > Gammaproteobacteria > Pseudomonadales > Azotimanducaceae > JALZVT01. The sequence continues at coordinate 80,361 of CAZSYU010000005.1, read as the reverse complement.
TTCGATGCGGCGGATCGCTGGCTATTGGCGGCCGAACACCGTGGGGGCATCGCTGGCACCTACGGTCGGCTAGACACCGAGATCGATTACACCGCCGTGAGCGACCCTGACTATTTTCGCGATTTGGGGACTGGATTGACCGTCACCAGCCGGGTAGAGCTGGAACGGCGCGCTGCTGTGCGCTATCGCGCGGGCAGGGTAAATTCAGCGAGTGGGCATATTGATGCGCAGCTCTGGGCGCAGCGGTTTCAGCGGCTTGATGAGATTTCGACCGAAGCCTATCAACGCTTGCCACAACTCGATCTGAGTTATACCCGCAAGCTGGCGGGACCTGTTGAGTTCAGTGTGACCTCACAGGCAACGTCGTTTGATCGTGAGAACGATGACCTTACTGGTATCGCGGCCATTGTAGGTGAGCGCTACCACCTACAACCCGAATTGCGATTACCGTTGCAATGGCCCTATGCCTTTGCCGAGCTAAAAGGCGGGCTGCGCTATACCGCCTATGATTTGCGCGATGTACCGGTAGGAGTAGATGCCAAACCCAACCGCAGCATTGGCTACGGCATTGCGGATGGTGGATTGTTTTTTGAGCGTTCGACGAATCTGTTTGGTCGCGAGCTCGTGCAAACGCTGGAGCCGCGGTTGTATTACCTGTACCAGGAGCGCGCAGATCAGGATGAATTGCCCCTGTTCGACGTAACGCCTCTGCGGTTCAGCTACAGCCAGTTGTTTCGCAGCAATCGCTTCAGTGGCATTGATCGGATTAGCGATGCCAATCAGCTTACGGCGGGTGTAACCAGTCGATTTATTGACGCCGGAACAGGGCGCGAGTATCTGCGGGCATCGGTGGGCCAAATCTTCTTTTTCCAGGATCGGCTGGTGACCTCCAATGGGGTCTCTCAGGACGATGATCGGCATTCATCCTCAGCGATTGCTGCCGAATTCAGAGCAGCATTGAGCGCGCACTGGAGTACGGCAGGCACGCTCGTGTGGGACCCAAACGACAACACCGTGGACGAGAGCCTGTATCAATTGAGTTATCGGCGGGATAACCGACATATCGCCAATCTGGGGTATCGGCAGGATCGTCTGACAAACATCGATCAAACGGACATCTCGCTCCTGTGGCCCCTGACGAGGCGTTGGAGCCTGCTTGGGCGCTGGAACTACGACCTCGCCAATGACCGAACTATCGAGGGCTTTGCCGGTCTGGAATACAACGACTGCTGCTGGCAGATGCGCCTTATAGCCAGGCGTTATATAGAGAATCGCAGCGCGGCACTGATTGAGCAGGTAGACCCCGATAAGGGTGTATTCTTCCAGTTTGTTTTCAAGGGCCTCGCCGGTTTTGGGGCCAAGATAGATACGCTGATGGAACGTGGCATCAGAGGATATAGACCAAATGATTCGAACCGTTTTTAACTCTCTGCCTCTGACTGGGGTCCAGTCTCTAGCACTGTGTGGTCTGTTGTTGGGCGCGATAATCGCCCAGCCGGCGCATAGCGCGATGCGTGAACTCGACCGCATTGTTGCGGTGGTCGAGGATGACGTGGTGCTGGGCTCAGAGGTGCTTACGCGACTGACCACGGTGCGGGATCAGATGGCCGCAGCCAACATTCAGGCGCCGCCAAATGATGTGCTACTCAGCCAGATTCTCGAACGGCTGATTATCGAAAGCGTACAGATGCAGGAAGCGGCACGGCGTGGTATTGAGATCGACGACGAATCTCTCACCCAGGCCGTTGCGGCGTTCGCCCAGCAAAACAATCTGAACCTCGACCAGTTTCGTGCAGCGCTGGCACAAGACGGCATTTCGTACGGGGAGTTTCGTGAACAGATTCGGCGCGAGATGATCATTACCCGGGTGCAGCGAGCGTTGGTTAATCGGCGCATTCAGATCAGCGAGCAAGACGTGCAAGCGATTATTGACTCGCCGTACTACGAAGCGTTGCTCTCTGACCAGTTTCGAGTGGGCCACATACTGTTGGAAATTGCCGAAGACGCGGATGATGAGGCTCGCGCAGCGGCTACCGAGAAGGCGGCGCAGCTTGTGACGCAGCTACGCGATGGTGCTGAGTTTGGTCCCTTGGCGATTGCCAACTCCGCCGGCGGACGAGCACTTGAAGGTGGGGATTTAGGTTGGCGACGCGCGGGTGAATTGCCCAGTTTGTTCAGCGAGCGCGTACTGGAAATGAAGGTCGGCGAGACCGCTGATCCGATCCAAAGTGGTCGGGGTTTACATATCATTCAATTGCTTGAGCAGCAGGGTGCGGGTACGCAAGAACAAAAACAGACGCGTGCGCGACACATATTGATGCAGCCATCAGAGATTCGAACTGACGAAGAAACCAAGACAGCTATAGAGGAAGTCTACGCACAGCTGACGGCTGGCGGCGACTTCACCGAGCTTGCGAAGAAGCACTCAGAAGACCCGGGTAGTGCTTTGAAAGGTGGCGATCTTGGCTGGTCAAACTCGGGTGATTTTGTGCCCGCGTTTGCAGCGATGGTGGATTCAGCGGAAATCAACGAGTACACCAAACCGTTTCGCAGCAAGTTTGGCTGGCACATTTTGGAAGTGCAGGAACGCCGCATGGAGGATATGAGCGAAGAAGCCCTGAAAAATCAGGCTGTGCAAATTCTTCACAAGCAACGTTTTGAAGACGAGTTGCAGAAGTGGCTGAAGGAGATTCGAGACGAGGCCTACGTTGAAATGCGCATGCAAGGCGTTGGCGGTTAGAGCGTTCTTGCAGGCGCGGCCCTTGTGCTGGCGGTAACCCCCGGTGAGCCCGCTGGAATTGGCCCCGATTTGGTTGTGCAACTTGCGCAACACGAACGTGACACACCCTGGGTTGCGGTGGGTTCTGCGGCCATGTTGCAACAGCGGGCGGCAGCGCTTGGTTTACCGCTGACACTGCTCGATGATCTCAGGGCGCCGGCTCTCGGTGCGAGCGGGTTGACCGTTCTTGATGTGCCCTTACCAAACAGAGTAACTCCCGGCGTATTGGACGTTGCAAACGCCAAAGCCACGCTGGCTGCTTTGGGGATGGCCGTGGATGGCGTGCTGGATGGCCGATTTTCTGCGCTGGTTACCGGTCCGATGCAAAAGTCGACTATCAACGACGCCGGTATCGCATTTAGGGGCCACACGGAATTTTTGTGCGCACGCAGTGGTGCTGATGACGTGGTGATGTTGTTGGTGGCTGATAGTTTTCGAGTGGCACTTGCCACCACCCATCTGCCGCTGCGCGAAGTTGCTGATGCCTTGTCGGTGCCGCTCATTGTGCAGCGGGCTGAAATACTAATGCACGATCTGCGGCAACGGTTTGGCATTGCGCGGCCGCGTATTGCACTCACGGGCCTTAATCCGCATGCCGGCGAGGGCGGGCACCTTGGACGCGAAGAAATAGAGATTATTGAGCCTGCCTGCGCACAACTGCGCTCGCAGGGGTTTGATGTGCTGGGTCCGCTGCCTGCGGATACGCTGTTTACGCCTGAGCATCTCAAAGGTATTGATGCCGTGCTTGCCATGTACCACGATCAGGGCTTGCCGGTACTCAAGTACGCAGGCTTTGGGCGGGCGGTGAACGTCACTCTGGGTTTGCCCTTTGTCCGCACCAGTGTCGATCACGGCACGGCTCTGGACCTGGCCGGTACGGGTCGAGCGGACGCAGGCAGTTTTAAAGCCGCGTTGACCCTTGCGCGGCAGCTTGTGCACTCCGGGCCGGGGAGTGCCTAGGCGTGCGGGCGCGGAAACGCTTTGGGCAGCATTTTCTTGTTGATGAACAGGTGCTCGACGCCATTGTCCGTTCGATCGCGCCGCGCTCGAATGATCGCATGTTGGAGATTGGTCCAGGTCGCGGTGCTCTCACTGCGTTGTTGTGTGGCGAGCTCGATGAGTTACACGCGGTGGAGCTCGATCGCGATTTGATCGCCTCGCTGCTGCGCCGGTTTGCGAATTTGCGTTTAACCGAAGGTGACATTCTCGATGTGGACTTTGCCACGACGCTTGGTGCCGGAGGCTGGCGCCTGGTGGGGAATTTGCCCTACAACCTGTCGTCACCGTTGTTGCTGAAGCTCGCCGACTATCCTGCGCAGATTCGCGACATGCACTTTATGCTGCAAAAAGAAATGGCGGAGCGAATGGCGGCCAGCCCCGGTAGTAAAGCCTGGGGTCGCTTGAGTGTGATGTTGCAGCTTGATTGGCAGGTGGAGTCGCTATTTGATGTCGAACCACAGGCGTTCAACCCACCCCCCAAAGTGATGTCGCAGGTAGTGCGCCTGACCCCGCTTGCCCAGCCGGTGGCGGTAAAGAGCAAGTCTGAGCTGCGGCGTGTGGTTGCGGCGGCCTTTGGCCAGCGTCGAAAAACGCTGAACAACTCCCTGCGCGACTACGCGTTCGACTTCCCGGCCTTTGGACTTGAAGGCAGTCAGCGTGCGGAACAGCTCAGTGTTGAGCAGTTTGTGGCCCTTGCCAATTTTAGTGTCGATAACCCCGCTGCGGGCTGACCTGTAGTGCGCAATGGGCGCTACACTAGTAGATGTCACTTCACAGGCGCTGCTATGAGCATGATAGATATTCAGGTAGACACCCAGTACATCGCAGATGATTCTCGTCCGGCGGAGAACCGCTATGTATTTGCTTACACCATTACCATTTCGAATGGTCTGCAAGTGCCCGCTCGATTACTGAATCGACACTGGATTATTGCGGACGGCAATGGTGATGAACATGAGGTGAAGGGCCCCGGCGTGGTTGGCGAGCAACCGCGGCTGGAGCCCGGTACTTCCTATCGCTACACCAGTGGTGCTGTGCTTGAGACCGAGGTTGGCAGTATGCGCGGCAGCTACGAGTTTGAAGACGACACGGGCGCACTATTTGATGTGCCTATACCCACCTTCGGCCTGTCGCGGCCAAACGCAGTGCACTAGGTCCAGTTTTGGCGACTTACGCGGTTGGTGATGTACAGGGCTGTTGTGCAGAGCTTGTCGACTTGCTGCGCGTGATAAATTTCGACGCTGGCAGGGATGAGCTTTGGTTAACCGGAGACATTGTGAATCGGGGCCCCGACTCGCTGGGTGCACTGCGCCTGGCGCACGAACTGCGTGGCGCTTGTCGTGTGGTACTAGGCAATCATGACCTGCACTTTCTGGCGGTGTATTACGGCGGGCACGACCCTGGCCGGAGCGACACTCTGGATGCGCTGCTGGGGGCCAGCGATGTTGACACGCTTGCGAGCTGGCTGCGCAATCAGGGTCTAGTGCACTACGATGCAAGCCTTGAGTGGCTGATGGTGCATGCGGGTGTGCCGCCGAGCTGGTCGTTAAAACAGACCCTGGAGCGGGCTGACGAAGCCAAACAGTTCTATGGTGGTACGAATGGCCCCGAGTTTTTTGCAGGCATGTATGGCAACGCCCCGGCCAATTGGCGGGATGATCTTATAGGGCTTGATCGCGTGCGTTGCATCGTAAATTACTTAACCCGCATGCGCATGGTGGAAGCGGATGGGGAGCTTAATTTCGACCGCAAGGGCGGACCAGAGGATTTGGCGGATGGTTGTTTGCCCTGGTTTGACCAACCCCGCAAACAGACGCTCGGTGCGAAAGTTGCGTTTGGGCATTGGGCTGCGCTTGAGGGTGTGGCCGCCAACGATTCGGTTGCGGCAACTGATGCTGGCTGCGTCTGGGGGCGAGAGTTGGCTGCATTGTGTCTGCAAAGCGGTGAACGCATAGCCGTGCCCAGTCGTGCACGCACTACTGAGGAAGAGTAGATGGCAATTACTGAAGGTACCTTTCTGGTTGGCGGTGCCGTGCGTGATCAGTTGTTGGGTCGACCGGTGGTTGATCGCGACTGGGTCGTGGTTGGCGCGACACCAGAGTCGATGCTGGCGCAGGGTTACACTCAGGTTGGTAAGGACTTTCCGGTGTTTTTGCACCCGGAGACCCACGAAGAATACGCACTCGCCCGCACCGAGCGAAAAATCAGCGCAGGCCATCAGGGCTTTGAATGTCATGCGGGTATCGACGTTACGCTGGAAGAAGACTTACTGCGACGCGACCTGACGGTAAACGCGTTAGCGCAAACGCCGACTGGCGAACTCATCGACCCCTATGGGGGTGAGCAGGATTTGCGCGATGGTGTACTGCGGCATGTGTCGCAGGCCTTTAGTGAAGATCCGTTGCGGGTGTTGCGGGTGGCGCGGTTTGCGGCTCAGCTTTCGTTCTCGGTCGCGCCAGAAACTCTGGTGCTCTTGCGCGAGATGGCGGCGGCAGATGCATTGGCCGAGCTGCCCGCTGAGCGCGTGTGGCAGGAGTTTCACAAGGCGCTCGGGTGTTCAGGTGCCGCCACTTTTATGCGTACTTTGGTTGAGGTGGCAGCGCTTGGTCCCTGGTTTGTTGAGTTTGCTGAATTGTCCGCCGAGGAGTTAACGCACTGGCCAGGTGGGGATGCGCTGCAGCGCTACGCTGGACTAGGTATGTTGTTTGAAACCGCTGCGCTTGAACATTGCTCGCGGCGCTTAAAGGCGCCAAAACGTTTTGAGCGCGCGGGCACTACCGTGGCAACTCACGAGCACGCCCTGCTCGGTTGGCGCAAAGCGCAGCCCGAGCAGTTGTTGCGTGCATTGCAGCATGCCGGCGCCTTGCAACTTGATGCCCAGGAACGACGGGAGGATTTTTTGGCCGTGTTGAGTGTGTTGGAAGCAGCCCACGGTGACTTCGAATCTGGTGCGCTTGCATTGCTGGCAACGGGTCTTGGCGGAATCAATGCGCAGGCTGCGGTTAGTGCAGCGGAGAAAGCAGGCGGTGAGCCGCCTCAGGGTAAGGCGCTGGGTGAGGCGATTTTTCGCCTGCGCACGCAGCGGATCGAAAGCGTTCAAGCCGAGGCTCTGTAATCGTAACTTGTGACTGCGTTCCCGTTCAGGTGGTTGCAGACGCAAGCTCCGCGAGTGGCCAGCGAGCGCGGGTGCGTACGGCCAAAGGCTCGCTCGCTCCAGAGCGCAACCGCCGCCAGCCCGCGTAGGCGATCATCGCGCCATTGTCGGTGCACAGGGCAAGATCCGGAAAGCAGACCCGCGCCGCGAGTTTCTCGTGCAGAGCTGCCCGCAGGCGAACGTTAGCTCCAACCCCCCCGGCGACAATCAGCGTGTCGTGACCCGTCTGCGCTAACGCCCGGCGACACTTAATCGTGAGGGTGGCGACTACCGCCTCTTCGAACGCTCGCGCGATATCCGCGCGGTCGGTGTCGCTGATGGGTTGCAGTTTGGCGATGGTGTTGCGGGCGAAGGTTTTGAGCCCACTGAAGCTGAAATCACAGCCCGGGCGATCGACCATTGGGCGTGGAAAGGTGAAGCGTTCCGGGTCGCCTTGTTCTGCGGCGCGGGCCAGTGCTGGTCCACCGGGGTAGCCGAGGCCAAGCAGTTTGGCGGTTTTGTCGAAGGCTTCGCCGGCCGCGTCGTCGAGCGATTCGCCCAGCAGCTCATAATCGCCCAGGTTGCGAGCATTGATGAGTTGGGTGTGCCCGCCAGACACCAGCAGCGCCGTGAAAGGCATGTCTGGCAAGTCGGCCGCCTGGGTCGATTGCCCGCCCGATTGGTGCTCGTCGTTGGCGTTCAGGCTGCCCAACAGCGGAGCAAGCAAGTGCCCCTCCATATGGTGGACGCCCAGAGCGGGTATGCCGAGACTCCAGGCCAGGCTGCGGCCAAAGGTAGCGCCGACCAAGAGGGCGCCAAGCAACCCTGGCCCGCTGGTGTAAGCAATGGCATCCAGATCGTCCAGGTTTTTCCCGCAGTTGGTCAGCAGTTCATTTAACAGCGGAGTGATGCGCTGGATGTGATCGCGCGAGGCAAGCTCAGGCACGACGCCGCCGTAGCGGTTGTGCAGCTCGATCTGGCTGTGCAAGACGCTGCCTAGCAGGATCTGGCGGTTGCCGTCGTAGAGGGCGAGACCGGTTTCGTCGCAGGATGATTCGATGCCGAGGACGAGGATGGTGGGCTCCGGGTGGGGATTAGAGGGGTTACAGAAAGCCAGATGATAATCGATAGCTTGGGCCCATTGGGACCCTTGCCCGACGGTTGGTGGGCCTAAATCAGCGCTTTGCAGCCAGTCCAGACCTGGAGTAGACTTCGCGGCCCAAATTTATTTAGAGAACAGCGGCGCTATGCCTCACGTACGTGTCAAAGAAAACGAACCTTTCGATGTAGCGCTCCGGCGCTTCAAGCGGTCCTGCGAGAAAGCAGGCGTCTTGTCGGAAGTTCGCCGGCGCGAGTACTACGAGAAGCCCACGTCTGTTCGCAAGCGCAAGGCCGCAGCAGCGGTTAAGCGGCACCTCAAGAAGCTGCAGCGCGAATCGCGACGTTTCGAGAAGACCTACTAGACCCCAACGATTCAGTTCTGCATAACCCTGCCCAAACCTGTATATAAGCCTGTATAGCAGGAAGGAGCCCACGAATGGGTGCGCTGCAAACGACCATCAGTGAAGCGACCAAGACCGCGATGAAAGCCCGCGACAAAGAGCGCGTGGGGGTGTTGCGGCTGATCAATGCCGAAATAAAACGCTACGAGGTGGATGAGCGCAAAGAGCCCACCGACGAAGTAGTGGTTGGCATTTTGACCCGCATGCAAAAGCAGCGAAACGACTCAATTAAGGCGTATAGCGAAGCGGCGCGAGATGAGTTGGTGGCGCAGGAAGCGTTTGAGATCGCCGTGATCAAAGAGTTTATGCCGGAACAGCTCGCTGCAGACGCCATCGAAGCCATTGTCAGCAAAGCGATTGCCGATACGGGTGCGCAGGGCATGAAAGACATGGGCAAGGTGATGGGTGCGATTAACGGACCACTCAAGGGGCGTGCCGATATGGGTGCCGTTAGCGCCCTGGTTAAGGGTTTGCTGGCTGGGTAACCTATCCATGTCTCTGGGAGAACGGTCTGTTAACCTGCTTCCATGGCTGGCCTGATACCCCAATCGTTTATTAACGACCTCATCGCTCGCGTCGATATCGTGGCGATAATCGATGAGCGGGTAAAGCTCAAGAAGGCGGGCAAGAACTATCAGGGGTTGTGCCCCTTTCACGACGAAAAAACCCCCTCGTTCAGCGTCTCTCCGGACAAGCAGTTTTATCACTGCTTTGGTTGTGGCGAATCCGGTACGGCGTTGAAATTTCTTATGGAATACGACCGTCTGGAGTTTGTGCCAGCGGTGGAAGCGCTGGCGGCTATTGTTGGGGTGGCGGTGCCCCGAGAAGGCGGTGGCCGGCCGGCCAGGCGGGTTGGCACAGAACTGTATGACGTGCTGGAGCGTGCGGCCAAGGTGTTTCGGCGCGAGCTGAAAGACGCCCCCGAGGCGATCGAGTATTTGAAGAACAGGTCACTCACTGGCATTACCGCGCGGGATTTTGGGCTGGGCTTTGCACCGGACGCCTGGGACACGATGATGACTATGCCTGGTAGGTCTGGCCCAAACACAGATTCGGAAACAGACGCAAAAAAAGGCGTCGCAAGCGAAAGCGAGCTGTTGCGAGCCGGGTTGCTGACGGAAAATGACCGTGGGCGGCGCTATGACCGGTTTCGTAATCGCATCATGTTTCCGATTCGGGACACGCGTGGTCGCGTGATTGGTTTTGGTGGTCGGGTGCTGGGAACGGGCGAACCCAAGTATTTAAACTCACCGGAAACCGACGTCTTCAAGAAAGGGCAGGAACTTTACGGACTCTATGAGGCTCGCAAGGCGCTGCGCAACATTGATGAATTTTTTGTCGTTGAAGGCTACATGGATGTAATCGCGCTAGCGCAAGCAGGCATTGCTAATGCAGTAGCGACATTAGGCACTGCGAGTAGTCAGGTGCATTTTGAGATGTTGTATCGCTTTGCACCGCGGGTTACTTGTTGCTTTGATGGCGATAACGCGGGCCGAGCCGCAGCGTGGAAGGCATTGGCCTCGGCTCTACCGGCGCTGAAGGACGGTTGCCAGTTGCGGTTCATGTTTTTGCCCGATGGCGAAGACCCCGATTCATTGGTTAACGCTGAGGGTAAAGACGGTTTTCTGCAGCGTGCTGCGGGTGGTGTTTCAGCGCTCGACTATTTGTTCGACACCCTCTGCAAAGGACTGGACCTAAGCATGCCCGATGATCAGGCCCGACTCGCCCATTTGGCCAAGCCGTTGATCGAGACCGTGCCCAATGGCGTGCTCAAAGGTCTGTTGCTCGAGCGTTTGCAGCAGCAAGCCGGGCGCGCGGCAGTCCGCGGTATCGCTAATACCCCAATGCCCGGTACCCCAGGGAGTGCCCCACTGCGGGCACCCGGGGGCTCCTATAATGGCGGGCAAGCCGTTGCCAGTGGCAGTTCCGGGTCAGCGGGTCGACAGGAAACCCGGCGCACCCGGCGCATGCTTATGATGTTATTGAAGGAGCCCGCCTTTGGCCGGAATTTACCGGAGGCTGACTTTGTCGCCCTCGAGGGGCTGGATAGCCTTTTGTTGGACGTGCTGCGCTTCGTTCGTGAGCAGCCGCTGCCGGAGATAGAATCGGGCATTGGAACAGACCTTGACGCCGATGTTTGTATGGCCGACATCATGGGTTACTGGGCTGGGCAACCCGAGGAGGGATTGCTGCGCGAGCTGGCTGGGCAGCAGCCCCTATTGCCGCCTGAGTTCGGCGAATTTTGTGACGATGCGCGGGCGCTGGTGGAGCAGAGGGCGCGGCAGCTCAGTGCCTCGAAGCTGAATGAGATGCGTAGTGCCGAGCGCGAAGGGGCATTGGCGCCTGAACAGCTGAAAGATCACTGGAGCCTGCAGAAGCGTAAGACTTGAACCCAATTAGGTCGCTGGGAGCGCCCCAAAGGTGGCCAAGAAGCGGATGGTGGTGGCCGTGCGCCCATTCGGGTATAATCCATGTCCCGTTGGCCACCAAGGCGGTGCGCAACGGTCAGGCAGCGACCCAAATCCGCGGCGCGCCATCCCAACTGCAGCGCAATTTCAGCGTTAGAACAAGTGCAACCAGCGCGCAAGCGTGTCGAGAGCTTATTCGGCACTCTGCGAGCGGTCGTGAACGTTGGCTATGCAGATTTACAGGTTAAAAAATAGCCGCAACAATTGCCGGAAGAGGGTTTATGAGCGCAGCCAGCAAGAAATCAGATTCAAAGACAAAGGCCTCCGCCGAGACTAAGACCAAGGCCAAGACAAAGGCTGCGGCGAAAACCAAGGCGCCAGCAAAAACCAAGGCCCCGGCGAAAACCAAAGCGCCAGCCAAGACAAAGGCGGCAAAGGCTAAGGCAGAGACCGCCGAGCAGGCCAAGCCCAAGGCCAAGGCCAAGGCCAAGCCCAAAGCCAAAGCAAAAACTGCGGCAAAGGCCAAGGCTGAGCCCAAGAGCAAAACCAAGGCCAAGTCACTGAAAGTTGGTTCGGCGTCGCAGGAATCTCGTCTGAAAGAGCTGATTGCCAAGGGCAAAGAGCAGGGCTTCCTCACGTATGCAGAAGTGAACGATCACCTGCCGGATGACATTTCGGATCCGGATCAGATCGAAGACATTATTCGCATGATCAACGACATGGGCATTACGGTGTATGAAGCAGCACCCGATGCCGATGAGCTGTTAACCAACGAAGAAAACACGGCGGACGAGGTTGCGGCAGAAGAAGCTGCAGCGGCTCTGGCCGCGGTGGAAACCGAAGCTGGACGTACCACCGACCCGGTGCGCATGTATATGCGCGAAATGGGTACGGTGGAACTGTTGACTCGCGAAGGTGAGATTGCGATTGCCAAGCGCATCGAAGAAGGCATTCGCGATGTGCTGACTGCGCTTGCGGGTTTCCCAGGTTCGGTGGAATATATTCTTGAGACCTACGCTGATGCTGCTAAGGAAGATCGGCTCACCGATATTCTGGTGGGCTACCTTGATCCTACAGAGCACGTGCCAGCTGCAGCTCAGGTGGTACCAAGCGCCGCAGGCAAGAAAGTCGAAAAAGACGATGATGATGAGCCCAAGGGTCCGGATCCCGTTGAGGCCAAGAAGCGCTTTACTAAACTAAAGCGCCACTACAACGCGACCCAAAAAGTACTGAACACTGCCAAAGGCGTGCGCTCGGATGCAGCTGTAAAGAAAGAGCTCGTTAAGCTGGGTGAAGCCTTTTGTTGCTTTAAGCTTGTGCCGCGCCACTATGATGAAATTGTTGACCTTGCCCGCTCGGCGCTCGAACGCGTGCGGCGGCATGAGCGCAACATTATGTCGACCTGTGTACGTACCGCGCGCATGCCGCGGAGCGCATTCCTGAAAGAGTTCCCCGGCCATGAAACTTCTGTGGTTTGGATTAACAAGCATATCAAGGCGAAGAAAGATTATTCGGCCACGCTTGAGAAGCATAAAGATGAACTGTTGCGGTCGCAGAAAAAGCTCAAGCAGATTGAGGCTGCAGTGGGATTGACTGTTGCTGAAATCAAGGACATCAATCGCCGGATGTCGCTCGGCGAAGCCAAGGCGAGGCGCGCCAAGAAAGACATGGTTGAGGCCAACCTGCGACTGGTGATTTCGATTGCGAAGAAATACACCAACCGCGGCTTGCAGTTCCTGGACCTTATTCAGGAAGGGAACATCGGCCTGATGAAGGCGGTAGACAAGTTTGAGTATCGTCGCGGCTACAAGTTTTCTACCTATGCGACCTGGTGGATTCGCCAGGCGATCACGCGTTCTATTGCTGACCAGGCGCGCACCATTCGTATTCCGGTGCATATGATCGAAACGATCAACAAGCTGAACCGGGTGTCGCGGCAAATGTTGCAAGAGATGGGTCGTGAGCCAACGCCCGAAGAGCTGGGCGAGCGCATGGAGATGCCGGAAGAAAAGGTTCGCAAGGTACTGAAGATTGCCAAAGAACCTATTTCGATGGAGACCCCGATCGGCGACGACGAAGATTCGCATCTGGGAGATTTCATCGAAGATCCAACCATTGGCTCACCCGTAGAATTAGCGACCGGCGAAGGGTTGAAAGAAGCCACACGCGATGTGCTGGGTGGTTTGACGGCGCGTGAAGCGAAGGTGTTGCGCATGCGCTTTGGTATCGATATGAATACCGACCATACGCTGGAAGAAGTGGGTAAGCAGTTTGATGTTACTCGCGAGCGGATTCGCCAGATCGAAGCCAAAGCATTGCGTAAGCTCCGCCACCCCAGCCGCTCCGAGCATCTGCGCAGCTTCCTCGATGAGCAGGGCGAAGGCGGACGTCCCTGAAGGCTTACGCGTCTAAAAGAGGCGGAGCCGACTTAAAAGAAGCGCTAGCGCGCCTTTTTAATCTCATAAACAACATGAGGTGCATCGCCCGTAATTGCCCGATGCTGCACGCCTGGACGAAGTACGCCGCCAATTTTCTCCATCGCCCGGCGTGAACGCAGGTTCGATTCACCAACCCAAAACACCACGGTGTCGACAAACGCGAAGGCGTGTTCGAGCAGCAGCGATTTGATCTCTGCGTTGGTTACGCCGTCCCAGTGGCTCCGGGCGAGAAACGTCCAACCGATTTCGATTTCTGAACGCTCCGGGTCAAAGTCGTTATAGCGACTTGAGCCAACGATTGTGTTGGTTGTTCGATCGACAAACGCAAAGGCCGACTGGCTGTTCAGGGCAGCGACGAAAAATTCCCGAAAAACGTCCTCCTTGTAGCGATTTGATGCCGGATGCTGAGCCCAAATTTCGGGGTCTGAGGCTGCACTGAACAGGTCGGCCCAGTCGCTGGCGGCAAGCGGGCGAACCCTCATAGTTGGGCCCGTAAGTGTGGGTTGCAGGTTTATCATTGGGTTTGTTGCAGGTAGCTTTGCAGCGACGGGTTAGCCTCGTCGGCTGGCGAAAGCAGTGGCGCGCTTACCGGCCACTCAATCGCAAGGTCTGGATCATTCCACATGACGCCCAGTTCGTCGCCTGCAGCGTAGACGTCGGTGCACTTGTAGGTCACGTTCGCGGTATCAGATAGCACCACAAAACCGTGCAGGAATCCCGGTGGAATGTAGAGCTGCTGGTGATTGTCAGCGGATAACTCAACCCCAACCCACTGCTTAAAGTGTGGGGAGGTCGGATCCACATTCACTGCAACATCCCAGATTGTGCCGGTTACGGCACTAACCAACTTGCCTTGAGGGTGCCTAATTTGAGAATGCAGGCCGCGCAATACGTGCCGCACGGAAAAAGAGTGGTTGTCTTGGACGAAGTGCTCGGGCAGCCCCGCTTCGGCGTAACGGGGCTGGTGCCAGGTTTCCTTGAAAAAGCCCCGGTCATCGTCGAATACTCTGGGCGTGATGATCACCACGCCCGGTAGTTTAGTAGCTGTTACTTCCATGCCTGTTCCGCAGATTGACTAGTCGCTAGTGGTGCCCGGTCGGTTATCATGTCTGGGCATTAAAGCGGGTTGGCAGGATCTTGGCCGCCTTCTTGCAAAACGGCAAGCAGGTATTCGCCATAGCCAGTGCTCATCAGTGACTGGGCAGTTTGTTCCAGTTCTGCAGGGCTAATCCAGCCCTGACGCCAGGCGATTTCTTCGGGGCAGGCGATCTTGAAGCCCTGCCGATGCTCGATGGTTTGCACAAACTGACTGGCTTCCAATAGCGAGTCGTGGGTACCAGTATCGAGCCAAGCCATTCCACGTGGCAGGCGTACAACCTTCAACGCATTGTTGTCGAGATAGGTTTTGTTGACGTCGGTGATTTCGAGTTCACCACGAGGTGATGGCTTAAGATTGGCGGCAACATCGATAACCGTGTTGTTATAGAAGTACAAGCCGGTAACTGCGTAGGGTGACTTTGGTTGTTCAGGTTTTTCGACAATTTCGATGGGTTCGCCGTTGCGGTCGAATTCCACCACACCGAAGCGCTCCGGGTCGCGGACATGACAGGCAAACACGGTAGCGCCTGTGTTACTGCTACTTGCTTCTTTCAAGACGCGGCCAAAGTTGGCACCGAAAAAAATGTTGTCGCCGAGTATCATCGCGGCAGAATCATCACCAATGAAGTCTTTCCCAACGCGAAAGGCATCGGCGAGTCCACGTGGTTCGTCCTGGACTTTGTATTCGAGACGGATGCCCCACTGACTTCCGTCGCCCAGTAATTCTTCGAAGCGCGGTGTATCCGCTGGCGTAGAAATAATGAGCATTTCCCGGATGCCCGCCAGCATCAGAGTGGTAATGGGGTAGTAGATCATGGGTTTGTCGTATACCGGTAGCAACTGTTTGCAAACCACGCGTGTTACTGGATACAACCTGGTGCCTCGGCCACCGGCCAGGATAATGCCTTTCATTTTGCTCACGTTTCGTTACTTCTTTTCTCTGCTCAGGCCCAGGCGTTTGCCATCTGCGTCGGCAGCAACCTCCAGGCTCCAGTTTTCATTGGCCGCGTACCAGGCAACTGTATCTTCGATACCCTGGGCAAAGTCGACTTCGGCCCGCCAATTGAGTTGTTGTTTGATGTGGCTGGCGTCAACGGCGTAGCGTCGATCATGTCCGGGCCGGTCGGTAACGAAACTGATTAATCCTTCCAGTTGTTGCCGGTCCTGGTTTTTTAGCCGTGCTATGGCGTCGAGTACGAAGCCAACAATTTCAAGATTGGTGCGTTCGTTGTCCGAGCCAATGTTGTAACTATCGCCGGGCGTGCCTTGGGTAAGTGCCTTTGTAAGACCACGAACATGATCGTCGACATGCAGCCAGTCTCGCACTTGCAGGCCATCGCCATAGACGGGGATAGGAAGGTTTGCGAGGGCCTTGCGAATGATGGTGGGGATGAGTTTTTCCGGATGCTGGTAGGGGCCGTAGTTGTTGGAGCAGTTCGTCACGATGACGGGCAGGCCATAGGTTTCCCACCAGGCGCGCGCGAGATGGTCTGCTGCCGCCTTGCTGGCTGAGTACGGCGAGTTTGGCTGATAGGGTGATGTTTCTTTGAAAGCGCCGGTGGGGCCCAAGCTGCCAAACACCTCGTCTGTGGAGACGTGCAGCATGCGAAAAGCGGGGTTCTCGGCGTGGGCCTTAAGGCCAGCCTCCAGCAGGGTGTAGGTGCCAATCACATTGGCGTCGATGAAGGCTCGCGGCGAGTCAACCGACCGGTCAACGTGGGTTTCAGCCGCGAGGTGCATAACGGCTTCGGGCTTGAAGCTGGCAAAAGCGGCGGCGACCGCGCTTTCATCGGCGATGTCGGCTTCGATAAAGTGGTGGGCCGGGTTATCGATAACCGCTGCGATATTCTGCAGCGAGCCGGCGTAGCCGAGCTTGTCGAGGGTGCAAACGCTGTGCTGCTGCTCTACAAGGCGTCGAACGAGGGCGGAGCCGATGAAACCTGCGCCGCCGGTAACTAGAATTCTCACTGCGTTGTGGACCCGATTTTGATTTTCAGGCGTCAAGGATAGCATTCAGGGTCGATCGTCGCCCGGCTTTGCACCCGTTTGGGCCTTGTTTGCCGGTGCCTCCCAGTGGACAATCCGGCGCAGCGCGAACCCCGAGCATGTGGTCCTGGAGCGGCTGAGAGGAACTTTGATGAGAGCTTTAGTTTGAGCCAGGTACAGATTGGTGACATTACCGTGGGCAATAGCCAGCCTGCCGTGCTCATCGGTGGCTTGAATGTTATTGAGTCGCGAGATCTGGCGCTCCAGGTTGCAGAGTCGTTTGTACAAACGACCCAGGCGTTGGGCATGCCGTATGTTTTTAAAGCCTCCTTTGACAAGGCCAACCGCTCTTCCGGCGCATCCTTTCGCGGTCCGGGGCTGGAAGAAGGGCTGCGGGTACTCGAGGAGGTCGCAAAGACCTTTGACGTGCCGGTAATCACAGACATTCATGACGCCACCCAGGCGGGGCCAGTGTCTGAAGTTTGCACGGTGCTGCAAATACCGGCGTTTCTGGCACGGCAAACCGATCTGATCGCGGCGGCAGCGGCGACTGGAGCCGTGTTGCACATCAAGAAACCCCAGTACATGAGCCCGAGCCAGATGCAGCACGTGGTGGCGAAGGCCGCGGCGTCTGGGAACACGCGGTTGTTGCTGTGCGAACGGGGTACCTGCTTTGGCTACGACAATGTGGTGGTGGATATGCTTGGGTTCAACACCATGAAACAGGGCGGCTCCGACATACCCGTTACCTTTGATGTCACGCACGCGTTGCAGATGCGCGGTGCAGGCTCCGCGGCCTCTGGCGGTCGCCGCGCTCAGGTCGCGGAACTTGCTCGTGCTGGCCTGGCTGTCGGCATTGCAGGACTGTTTCTGGAGGCTCACCCTGATCCGGACCAGGCTAAGTGTGATGGTCCGAGTGCCTTGCCACTTGGCTTGCTGCAAGCGTTCCTCGCACAAATGAAGCAAGTCGACGATCTGGTGAAGGCTCTCCCAGAGTTGATCATTGAGTGAGGGCGCGCGCGTGACAGACCTGCTTGAGTTTGGTCGAGATGTGCTGCGGCAAGAAGCGGCGGGTATCGAGCATTTGGTAGAGGTACTTGATGAGAGCTTTGCAGCTGCAGCAGGGTTAATGCTTGAGTGCGGTGGCCACGTTGTCGTTACGGGAATCGGCAAACCCTGGCTGATTGGCCAGAAACTTAGCGCTACGCTTGCGAGTACAGGCACCCCCAGTTTTGCGTTGCACCCTTCCGATGCCATGCACGGTGATTTGGGTCGGCTGCGCGAGCCAGATGTTGTGGTCTTGCTGTCCAATAGCGGTAGCAGCGAAGAAATTGTCCGTCTGTTGCCGATGCTAAAGCGCATTGGTTGCGCAACGATAGCGATGACGTCTGTGCCTGCCTCGCCGCTCGGCCAGGCCGCCGATGTCGTGCTGAATGTGGGTGAGATCGACGAGGCTTGTCCCATCGGCATGGCGCCCAGTGTCTCCACGACCGTGTTGCTGGCCCTGGGGGATGCGCTGGCTCTCGCCGTCATGAAGGCGCGCGCTTTTGGGCGCGAGGAATACGCTCGCTTCCATCCTGGTGGCGCGCTCGGACGCAGCCTCATGCGAGTGGCGGAGATAATGCGCCCCCTTGGTGAGACCCCCTGGGTCGTAGGTTCGGCCACGGTGGCAGACGCCCTCAATTGCATTACCTTGCACAAAGCCGGGGCCGTTTTTATCCTGGAGAATGACAATCTGACTGGTGTGTTTACGGATGGTGACTTGCGTCGCCATATTGGCGATGACAGCCTCTTGACCCAACCTATTGCCGAAGTGATGACTTCTGATTGCCAACGGGTGACGCCAGATGTCCTCGCCACCGAAGCGGTGAATATCCTCCAAAAATTGCGCATTGGTGAGTTGCCGGTGGTGAATTCTGCGGGCGAGTTGCAGGGACATGTCGCGCTTAAAGACCTGGTTGCGATGCATTTTGTTTAGTGCAAAATGCGCGCCTTCGGTCGTATCTTGCAGGCGGTATGCCGAGCCGTAGGCTGCATACTTCATGGTAGAATTCGCGTCCCGGGCCTATAGCTCAGTTGGTTAGAGCAGTGGACTCATAATCCATTGGTCCCAGGTTCGAGTCCTGGTGGGCCCACCAAATTTTAACTCTTAGCACAACATGAATATCAGCGTTGTTATTCGAACTCTGAACGAGCAGGCATATCTTGAGGAGTTGCTCCAAGGGGTCGATTCCCAACGTCTGGATGATGACGATGTTGTCGAGGTCGTGCTGGTTGATTCGGGATCCACAGACAACACTATTGAGATTGCCCGCAGTTATGGCTGTCGTATCGCCCGGATCCGAAAAGAGGAATTCAGCTTCGGCCGCTCGCTCAATCTGGGTTGCGAAACCGCTGCTGGCGACATATTGGTGTTTATTAGTGGTCATTGCGTGCCGGCGAGCGATGAGTGGCTGCGAGAACTGATTCGACCCATAAAAGAAAAGCTAGTGCAGTATTGTTACGGTCGGCAGATCGGCCGCGGTACCACCAAGTTTTCTGAATCGCGGGTGTTTCTGAAGTACTTTCCGACAAACAGCATGCTGCCGCAGCTAGGCTACTTCGCTAACAACGCGAATGCAGCGGTTAGCCGTGCAGTCTGGTTAACCCATCGATTTGATGAAAAGCTCACCGGACTTGAAGACATGAAACTTGGGAGGGATATCAAAGCCCGGGGCGGTCAGATTGGTTACGCCGCCCGCGCTGCGGTGTATCACATTCATGACGAAACCTGGCCCCAGGTGCGCAGGCGTTATGAGCGAGAAGCATTCGCCCTCGCCTCCATCGCACCTGAAGTCGCCATGACCTTCAGAACCTTCGTCTCCTGTTTGCTGCGAAGCATTGCCAAAGATAGTTATCGCGCCGTTCAGCAAAGAAGCTTGGTGCGTGAACTCGGTGGTATCGTTCTTTTCCGGTTCAATCAGTTTTATGGAGGATATCTGGGTAATCGGCTTGCCAAGGAAGTCTCCCGTGCGCATTCGAGAAACTATTTCTATCCCGACCGACAGTATGAACAAGAGGTTCCTGGCAATGACAACAATCGCCCTGTTGCCCATGAAGGCCCACAGCAGCCGCGTTCCTGGTAAGAACTTTCGCGACCTGCATGGAAGACCGCTGTACGCCTGGATTCTTAACACGCTTTTAGAGCTACCGTTTATCGATCATGTGTTGATAAATACGGATGCTCGCGCAAAGCTGAATGCTGCGGGTCTGAAAGAGAGTAACCGCGTGGTAATAAAGGACCGGCCAACGCGGCTCTGCGGCGATGATGTGTCGATGAACCTGGTGTTGCAAGATGATCTGGCCAGTCACCCGGCTGAAAACTACTTAATGACCCATACAACCAACCCATTGCTTAAGGCGACGTCCTTGCAAACGGCATGGGAAGACTATCTCGTGGCGGTAAAAGATGGCTATGATTCGTTGTTTTCGGTGACGCGTCATCAAACGCGTTTTTACACACGAGACGCCCAACCCATAAATCATGACCCGGCCAATTTACTGCCCACACAAGATTTAGAACCCTGGTTTGAAGAAAATAGCTGCTTCTATTTTTTCTCACAGCAGAGTTTTGCGAGTAGCGGGGCTCGTATTGGACAGCGGCCGAAGCTGTATGAGATTGGGGCTCATGAAGCGATTGATATTGATGAGTGGGAAGATTGGTACCTCGCAGATGGCCTGTTAACCAGTCGGAGAGAACAGGTATGACCCGAGTGCTTGTTACCTGCCCGCCAATGCTCAAGCAGATTGAGTGTTTTGAGGATGACTTTGCCAGCTATGGCTGGGATGTTACGGCGGCTGATGTCACCCAAACGCTCACGGAAGACGAGCTCATTGAGTTGTTGCCAGGCTATGAGGGCTGGGTAATTGGCGATGATCCGGCAACAGAACGCGTTTTGGAGGCTGGTCTAACTGGTTCATTTCGCGCAGCAGTTAAGTGGGGCGTGGGTACAGATAATGTGGATCTTGAGGCGTTTGCCGAGCGGGGTGTGCCTGTCACCAATACGCCAGCCATGTTTGGCGACGAAGTCGCGGATGTCGCGCTTGGATATACCATTGGGTTGGCTCGCGAGTTGTTCGCCATCGACCGGAGCGTACGCGCTGGTGGCTGGGCCAAACCCACCGGAATCTCCCTGCGAGGCAAGATTTTTGGCTTAGTCGGATTTGGCAATATCGGGCGAAGTTTAGCTGCAAGGTTGGTGGCCTGTGGAATGCAGGTGGTGGCCTTTGATCCGTTTCTGCAGCCGGAGACGGAGCTACCCGACGGGGTCGTTCGAGGTGTTTGGCCAGAGGGTGTTCAAGAACTCGATTTTGTGGGCTTCACTTGCGCCCTCACACCTGCGAACAGGCATATGCTCAATGCCGAGGTCTTAGCCCAATGCAAGCGCGGGGTTCGAGTAGTTAATGTCGCGCGTGGACCGCTGATCGATGAGGCAGCGTTGATTGCGGCGCTTGAGACAGGCCGCGTTGCCGCCTGCGCACTGGATGTGTTCGAAGTGGAACCGGTTGCTGCAGATGCCTACTTCTGTCGCGATGAACGTTGTATCGTTGGTAGTCATAACGGCTCGAATACTCTGGAAGCGGTGCTGCGCACTAGCCGCCGAGCCATGGAATTACTTGATCAGAATCTGCGCCAGGATCGGTCATAGCTATGATCGGCCTGTGGCTTCAGATAGAATTTGAATCTTTAGGTAAGAATAAAGTCGATGGCAAGAGTTGCCCTGGTTTCCGGGATCACCGGGCAAGATGGTGCTTATCTTGCGGAGTTTTTGCTTGCGAAGGGATACGAGGTGCACGGCATCAAACGTCGCGCGTCATCGATTAATACCGACCGCATCGATCATCTTTATCAAGATCCTCACGAGCAGAATCGCAATTTTTTTCTGCACTACGGAGATCTGTCAGACTCCACCAGTCTCGTGCGCATCGTGCAGGAAGTGCAGCCCGAGGAAATCTACAACCTCGGCGCACAAAGCCACGTTGCGGTTTCTTTTGAACAGCCTGAGTACACTGCAAATGTGACCGGGCTGGGTTCTCTGCGATTACTCGAAGCCATTCGAATACTAGGTCTGGAAAATAAGACGAAGCTCTACCAGGCCTCCTCTTCAGAACTCTACGGCCTCGTTCAGGAAACACCGCAGACAGAGCGTACACCCTTCTATCCGCGTTCTCCCTATGCTGTCGCAAAGCTATACGCCTATTGGATAGTAGTGAACTATCGCGAAGCCTATGGCATATATGCGTGCAATGGCGTGCTGTTTAATCACGAATCACCTCGTCGGGGCGAGACCTTTGTGACTCGAAAAATTACTCGAGCGCTGTCGCGTATTTTCACCGGTCTTGAGGAGTGCCTCTATTTGGGGAACCTCGACGCACTGCGTGACTGGGGGCATGCCAGAGACTATGTTGAAATGCAGTGGATGATGTTGCAGCAAGACCAGCCGCAAGATTTTGTGATTGCAACAGGCGAGCAGTATACCGTTCGTGATTTTGTGAATATTGCGGCGCGGGAACTAGGTCTGGAGCTTGAGTGGAGTGGCAGCGCAGAATCTGAGCGCGCGCATATTAAGGCAATCCACACCTCTGGCTGTACGCGTTCTGTCGGCGACTGCGTTGTTCAGGTTGACCCCCGTTACTATCGTCCAACCGAGGTTGAAACCCTGTTAGGTGACCCCAGCTTTGCCCGCAAACAATTGGGTTGGTCGCCGCGAACATCATTCAACGCGCTTGTAGAGGAGATGGTCCAGGAAGACTTGCAGTTAGCCAAGCGTGATGCATTGGTATCGCAGCACGGTTACAAGATTTCAACCAATACTGAATAAGGCGAAAGACGCATGGCCTTAGAACTTAACGACCCTGTTTTTGTTGCCGGCCACAGGGGTATGGTTGGAAAGGCCGTTGTGCAGGTGTTGCAGGCCAACGGGTTCGACAATATTTTGCAACCGCCGCGAGCTGAGCTTGATTTAACAGACCAACGCGCGACCTTTGACTACGTTGCCGCCACCAAACCGAAGGCCCTGGTTATTGCCGCTGCAAAGGTTGGTGGCATCCATGCCAACAATACTTATCCTGCAGATTTCATCTACGAGAACCTCATGATTGAGTGCAACCTCATTCGTGGCGCTTATGAAGCGGGCGTAGAGCGACTTGTGTTTCTTGGCAGCTCTTGTATTTATCCACGTTTGGCAGACCAACCCATGGGTGAGGATCAATTACTCACTCGTGCGTTGGAGCCAACCAACGAAGCCTACGCGCTGGCAAAGATCGCCGGAATCAAACTGTGTGAGTCCTTTAACCGGCAGTACGACACAGACTATCGTAGCCTGATGCCCACAAATCTCTACGGCCAGGAAGACAATTTTCATCCGGAAAACAGCCACGTGATTCCTGGGCTCATGAATAAATTCCACGATGCGGTTGTCAGTAGTGCCAATGAGGTGCAGGTTTGGGGTAGCGGAAAGGCACGGCGTGAGTTTCTGCACGTTGATGATTTAGCCAGGTCCGTGCATTTCTTTCTGACCCTCGACAAGTCAAAGCTCACCAGTGTGGTTGAGCCAATGCAGTCTCACATCAATATCGGGACGGGCGTTGATCTAACGATTGCCGAGCTTGCGGGAGAAATTGCTGAAGTGGTTGGTTTCAAGGGCGACTTGGTGTTTGATCCGAATATGCCCGATGGCACTCCGGTCAAACGACTGGATGTGTCACTCGCAGATAAACTTGGCTGGCGGGCAACTATCTCATTGCGAGACGGCCTGCGCAGCACCTACGAGTGGTATGTCGATAACCTGGAACATCTTCGTTCCGGCAATTAAGAGAATTTAGCTTGGGCATTTTTCAGTTGTTGCGAAATGCACGCGGAACCGACCGATTTATCAAGGCCCAGAATGCTAAGCCTCACCCTGATACCTGTGTGATCGTGGGTAACGGGCCGTCGCTGCAACCTGCGGTCGTTGCGGCAATTAATCGGGCAGAGGCAGACGTGTACATCAGTAACTTCGCGTACGAAAACCCCTTATTATTTGAGCGCGCAAACGTGTTGGGAATGGTCAATCCACTAGTCATAGAGCAGGCAGTGGATGGTTTGGAGCAGTGCTACACCGTGGCGCGAGCAGCCGGCCAATCTGTACCGACCTTATTGTTGCCCGAGAGTCTTTCCGGGCAGATGCCCGCTGTCGCGGCTCCTCATGGTGTGGCCACAGCCGCGACGCCCGGCTTCCAACTCCATCCTATTCGCGGCGCTTCAACCCAGAGCACGGTTACCTATTTTTTACTGCAGATAGCTTTTTGGGTGGGTTATAAGCGCGTTACGCTGATCGGAGTAGATAACACTTACAACCAACCCCCGGTTGCGGAAGGCGTGGTGATCACGCAGGTTGCGGCAGATGTTAACCATTTTTCGGCCGACTATTTTCGCGGCAGACGCTGGGAGGCTGCAGATACGCAGCGCATGGCCGCGGTTATTTCTCTGGCCGCTTCCGCCTATCTAAGTCATGGAAGGGCGCTGACCAACAGTACGGTAGGCGGGGCGCTTGACGTACTGCCCAGGGAATCTCTGGGCGAGGTGCTCAAGAAATCCGAGTTTGGTGCGGTTCCGGCCGCGTTGAATCGAGGCGAATCTCTCTGTTTGTATGTGCGCTCGCTGCTGTCGGTGCTGCGTTCACGGAGGATGATTGGAATGACGTTGCTTACGGGAGTCGTGCTCGCGATGGCCTCTGTTATGTTACCTCTCTCGGGAATCAGTGCCGCCTGGATACGAACGATTGTACTTGGTGCGGCGCTGTGTGGTTTTTTAGTGATGCTCACAGTAGGAGCGCGTCTGTGGGAGCGAAACGTCGAGGTGGCGAATCTGCGTGAGTTCGAACGCCGCAGCCAGGTTATGGCCTCGTCAAACTCTGACCCCAACGTGCCTGGGTGAAGACCAACACCAACAAGTAGCTATCACCGATCGTCTACATCTTGATATGAACTGCGCGGAGCACAAAATGCGTAACCCCAACATCTTCGAAAGCCTGGGCTTGTTAAAGGAATTCGAAGTGCCAATAGGATCTGTACTGGATGTGGGCATTCAACATTCTACGCCGGTGTTGATGCGACTTTTTCCTGATTTACACCATCATCTCTTTGAACCGGTGCAAGAGTACTACCCCAAGATCAAAGCCAACTATGCAGAAATAGATCACACACTAGTAGAGGTTGCAGTCTCGGATGTCGCTGCTGAGCTTAATCTTCATACCCAGAAAAAGACTCGCGGAGATGAAATCTCCCACAGTTTTCTTGTCGACAAGGAAGACGATTCTACCCGTAAAATTCGCTCGATAACGCTGGATGAATACTGCCAAACGTGTCCAGAACAAGGGCCGTTTCTTCTGAAGATAGATGTCGAAGGTGCCGATGTGCCTACGAGGATTCTGCGCGGCGCACGGAGATCGCTTGCTCAGACATCGGTTGTTGCCATCGAAATGACGGTTGACAAGTTTATGGAGCGGGCAATTGTATTGCACGAGGCTGGTTTTGATTTATGGGATCTGTGTGATCTCTGCTACTACGGCCGCTGCCTTTGGCAGGCTGATGCAGTGTTTGTGCGCAGAGACATTAAGGGGAGCATTCCTCAACTTTCTCCGATGCACCAACCACCCTTTGATCCCGCAGAATGGCAAAGTGGGTTGTGGAATAACAACCTGTAAAGTACCTGTCAAAAACCTGTTGGTGTCTTTGATTCAGGATACAATCGGGACTGGCCTAGGCTAGTGTTTGGAGATCGACTGTATGCCAGTGCTCGGTGAGCAATTCATTGCCACTTTTCGCGAGTTTGCTCGAACCGACGGACGAGCCGCAGAAGAATTTATTACTGAATTGTATACCCGGCTGTCCAGTCGTTGGCACAATGCCATCGTCGTGGATGGTGGGGCACACGTTGGTTACCACACTTTTAAGTTGGCGGAACTCGAAACTGTGGAGCGGGTGTTGGCAGTAGAGGCTTCTGCGCTTATTGCAGAAACACTGAAAGCCAATATAAGCGCGAGCCCTGTTGGTGTGAAAATAGAACTATGCGAAGCCGCGCTGCAAGACGATCCACAACTCGATTCGATCGAGTTTTTGGTGTCTCTAGAACATCCGGGGCGATCTGGTGTGAATCCGGTGATGGGTGATGATCCGAACACCGTTTACGAAGCTCCGATCAGTGTGCCTGCGACAACATTGGATCAGGAATTGCCAGCAGAGCTCGATAAGGTTGCGTTTATCAAACTCGATCTAGAAGGGGGTGAATTTTCAACCTTAAAGGGTGCTCGTGAGATGCTAAGTCAGTCTCGACCAGTGATTGTGTTTGAAAAAGGTGTTAACGCCCCTGATCTTTACAATTATAAAATTGAAGACTTGTTTGGGTATCTCAACGATGTTGGCCTCGAGGTTCGGACCTTTTTCGGTGATCTTGCAAGCGCAGATAATGCTGCTGATTTCTGGTACGCCTGGGCTTTCCCCAAGGGAAGTTTTGCGGCATTCGAGCATGACTTTATGGATTCGATGAAAGTAATTTCGGCTCGGCACCTGGAAAACGCCGACCTCTCTGTCTAAATCGCGGAGCCAGGTTTGAAAGGAAGTCAAGACCACTGTGATGGAGATCACTATCAATAAGAAGAGCGCAAAGGCTGCGGCGATACCAGAGAAGGATCAGCGAAGGACAGTTGTCGGGAAGTTGACCTTGAGCGTCATCACTCCCAGCTTTAATCAAGCCAGATTTTTACCCTACACGCTTGAATCCATAGCGATGCAAACTTATGCGAACGTCGAAAATATTATTGTCGACCCTGGCTCGACAGACGGTGCTACAGAAATCGCGCGCAAGCAGAGTGGTATTCGATTGATCAACGAGCCTGATGAGGGTCAGGCTGATGGCATTAACAAAGGCTTTGCTGCGGCAACGGGTGACATACTGTGTTGGTTAAACTCCGACGATGTGTATCCAGACAACAGGGTTCTCGAACATGTTGCCGCTACATTCGATGCGGATCCAGAAGTTGATATTGTGTACGGTGCTGCGCACTTTGTAGACGAAGACGGACAGTTTCTCCGCGAAGGCTTTGTGAATTCTGATGTAGAGGGGTTGAAGGCTTCTCTGCAATACCAGGTAGGCATCATCCAACCATCAGTTTTCATTCACAGGCGGATGATCGAAAAAGCAGGAGCGCTTGATGCTGATTTTGAGTTTACGCTCGACTACGAATTTTGGGTGCGCCTTGCGCTAGCAGGCGCAAAATGGAAATACCTTGATCGGGTGCTTTCTCATCACAGATGGTGGGGTGAGATGAAGACAGCCAGCCGACGTGGTGAGTCCTATATTGAGCATTTACGCACCGTTAAAAAGCACTTTGGCTACGCTCACTATAAGTGGATTGAGCGCTACGCCGACTATCTGTTGACCGGGGCGGATGGCATTGTTACCCATGGATCCGGCTCTGAAGTTGATAAAAAGCGTACGATGGGTGAGCTACACCGCACTTGGAATTCGCAATTTTCTGCGCAATCCACATTGCGCGAGGCGACCCCCGAAGCGACTGAAAAGAACGCAACTCTCGCTCACTATCTCGAGCATTGTGGGTATGAAAACCCGGTAAAGAACTGGCTGACGGGTGAGGCGGAAGCAACTCAGCCCGGCGCTCTGGCAGAAGGTAAGCCATTGAGTTGGCAGGTGCGCAAAGGGAAAGAATCTGTCAGCTATACGGTTCCTGGTGAATTTCTTTGCGAGCTCGATAAAGACTGGTTTGATCAACAGCAAGTCAGAGTTCGCGAGCATCTGGAATCTCGCCGTGCTCTCAATAAGTCGCGCACCTGTGTGATTGTTGGTAATGGCCCGTCTCTAAACGGGAGCGACTGGTCATTGTTAGCAGGGTTCGACCTGATCGTTAGTAATTTCGCATACTACGATAAAGAGCTGCTTGCATTGGCGAAGTACGTAACAGTGACTAATAGAATGGTTGCCGAGCAAGGGTCTGAACAGTTCAACGAGTTGGTTGGGGTTACCAAGGTTTATCCAGCGTGGCTATCGCCCTACTTTGCCGATGACACGAATGCCTTGTTTCTTAATGCAACACTCAACCCAGAGTTCTCTACTGCTGTCGACAAGGAGATCTCCTGGCGTAGTACCGTTTCCTTTTTCAACATGCAGCTAGCCTATAGCCTTGGGTACGAGCGCGTGCTGCTGATCGGGTTCGATCATTCCTATGTGCAGCCCGAAGGGTCGATCGAAGGGCAGCCAATCGATCAGAAGACTGATGATGTCAATCACTTCCGCGCTGACTATTTCAAAGGTAAGCAATGGCAAGCCGCGGATGTCTCCGAAATGGAAAAGGTGTACCAGCTTGCGCGAGTTGCTTACGAAGACGCAGGACGGACATTGCTGAATGCCACTTCCGGTGGGCATTTAGAGGTGTTCCCGCGAGTGTCGCTGGAAGAAGCGTTTATTAGCGCGGCACAGGTTCAGCAAAGAAGCCTGGATGCTCGCGGCGAAAAACTGCGCGTACTGGTGCTTTCAGCCAGCGAAGTTAACTCACAGTGTGCTACAGGGGCGGTTAAGAGCCACTACTTTAAGAATATGGAAGACTGCGACATCTTGCAGCTTTATACCTCACCTAGTGCCGATGTTGCACAGGTTCGCTCTCGCAGTATCAGTGCTCACGACGATGATCATGATGTACATGGAGTAGCGTTGCATTTTCGCCCCCACGTCATCTACTTTCGACCGAGCGCTAACCCTACTTACTACTTTGAAGTCTGTTTAAGGCTAATTGCAGCCTTACAGGTGCCTGTAGTCACCCACGTCATGGACGATTGGGTGTCACGCCATGATCTGGAACAATTGCAGCCAATGTTCCAGGCAAGAATGCGCGAGATGCTAGACCTTTCCGCGGGTCGTCTGGCGATCTCACCCGGCATGGCTGATGCCTACAAGGAGCGCTACGGTAGATCGTTTTTTCCGCTTGCAAACTATGTAACGGATCAGCCGACTGCCTCAAAGGTTAGTGATGAAACCTATACCATTCGTTACTGCGGCGGCCTCGATGCGACGATGACGCGCGAGACCATAGCGATGGTCTCGCGCGCCGTTGAAGAGTTGAATGGCGAGGGCATGCGTGCGCGCTTAGATATATACACCATGCCCTGGTACATGGAGTTCGCTGAGTCGATTGGCTCTACAAATGTACACATCCACGAAATGGCCAGTGATGCTGAGTATCCTGGGTTGCTCGCCAGCAGCGATTTGCTGCTGATTGGCTATAATTTTGATGCGCAGTCTATTGCCTACGTGCGTTATTCCATAGCCAATAAACTGGCGGACTATCTGAACGCCGGTGCGCCCGTGCTGCTCATTGGTCCTCGAGATATCGAAACTATTAGCTTTTGTGAAAGTCGGGCGATTGGTCATGTTTGTACCGAAAATAGTGCCACTGCTGTCAAGTCTGCTATCGCGGGCCTGATGAACTTGCACCCTGCGGAGCGAGAGGAACTAGTGGCGCGCTCGCATACTTCCTATGCAGAATTCTGTAATAGTGATGTGAGCCCGCAGATGTTTCGAGCACATCTTACTAATGCTGCTTTTTCAATAGCGAGTGGCGAAACCGGCCCGGTTAGCCTGCAGAGTAAACTCAAGTTTATCTATCGCGCGGCTCGACTCGGGATTCGGTCACGGTTGCCTGCGGTGCGGCGTTTCATCTAGATTATGCGTCTCCGAGCAGCCACTGATGCTCGGCATTGTAAACACCAAAGCCTGGTAGCCCGGTGGATGGAATAACTAGCTCGTTTAGTGGTTGGCGCAAGATCGGCTCAAGGCCTTCATAGAATGCAAGTACAGGGTAGTACACTCCCGGATGCAGGCCGTGATGATTGATATGAAGCGTGCCAGTGATGGTGCGGTTAGCTACAGGCCAGCCGTTGTTTATGTCTTCATGGGTGCAGGAGAACAGCATGCTGCCGTCATCGGCAAAGATCGGGAAGCCAAAGCGATGATTTATATCCTCCTTCCAGTTGTCGCGGGCAGTGATTGACCAGGTAAAGCGTAATTGACTGCCGTCGAGTGTAAATGCGCTTTCCCAGCGCTCGATCTTCTCGCGATTGATCAGCAACGGCTCCAAAAAGCTGCGCTGTGCGTTGGTAATTTTGGTGCTTTGCTCTCGGCGTGCGAAATCGTCTGTGCTTTTAACGTGGGCTTCAGACATGTGCAGGATGCTGTTTTCATAAAACGCCACGCCGTCTGTTGCACTGCCACTGAAGACCATCTCGCCTTTGTCCAGCACAATGGCCTGCGCGCAAAACCTTTGCACCATTGTCATTGAATGCGATACAAACAAAAAGACCCGCTGTTCTTTCAGTTCGTTAATCTTGGCCAGACATTTTGCAGCGAAGCGGGCGTCACCGACACTTAGTGCTTCGTCGCACACCATGATGTCGAAAGGCAACATGACGGAGATCGCAAACCCCAGGCGCGCGCGCATGCCTGTAGAGTAACTATTCACTGGATCTTCAAATTGGTCATCGAGCTCTGCGAAGTCGTTGATAGCCTCGATAAAATGGCTGAGCTGAGACTTTTCAACGCCTAGAAGTTGCGCCCTGGCCCGTGCGTTATCGCGTCCGGACTTTGTGGGTTCGAGTCCGGAGCCGAGCTCGATAAGTCCACCCACCTTGCCGCTGACGTTCAGAGTGCCGGAGTCGGGTTGTAGGTTGCCGGCGATGAGTTTGAGAAGCGTTGATTTGCCTGCCCCGTTGCGGCCGATAATTGCGAGTGAATCACCTTGCGTCAGGTCAAACGATACATTCTGTAGGGCCCTGCGCACCTCTGCATCGGACGGTTCACCGGTGGCGTTTTGGTTTGAGCCCAGGCCAAACCAGTGGCGCATCATCTGATGCCGAAGTCGCGCGCGCTTGCCATTGATTGCAATCGGGTAACTCTTTGAAAGGTTGCCTACCTTGACCCTGATCATTGCAAGAATTCCCGAACGTCTGCGCTGATTGCGGGCAGGCGGGCGAATAGGATAATCAGAACAACACCTCCACCCAGTAACCAATAACCCACCAACTCCCATGGCACTGACAGATCGAACAGTGCCTGACGACTGGCATCTATGAAAACGTAATAGGGATTGGCCTGTTTGAGGAGGGCGATCGTCTCGCTATCAGGCAATGGAAAAATGGCGGCACTAACAAACAACAGAAACCGATTTGAAGTTTCGACAAGTTTGGCGAACCCTGGTGCGATCAGGCCGAGTATGCCGATTATGGCGCCAAAGCTGATGAACAAAATCAGGCCCACGAATAGCAGGCCCAGGTAGGTAGAAAACCCAGCGAGACTAAAAGGTTTTAGCAACCAGGCGGCGACCAGGCAAAAGCAAATCTGCATTGCCAGTACAGTCATGCGGCCGGGCAGCCACGCGGTTAATAACTCGAACAGATTGATTTCCTGGCGCACAAAGCTGCTGCGATTTCGAGTGATACTCTGTCCCGGACTTTGTGTCGCCTCAGAAAACAACATCCAGGCCGTCATGCCGAGAACGATATATAGAGCGCGTGGAATGTCATCGGTGCCTGGCAACACGCGTAACAGGCCTAACATCATGTAGGCAACCAGAGGCGCGAGAGGAAGTAACACGAACCACAGCAGCCACAGTGAACCTTGCTCTCGCTCAGAGTCCAGCCATGTGCCCAGTTGCTGCCTGTAGAACGCCCAGTTCACACCGAACTCACTCGACCGGTCGTTTCCTGAAAACGGCGGTTTGAGGGTTCTGAGCGATCAGCTCGAAACCGTTTTTAAGCATGTAGGGCGCTGCTGTTTTGCCCTTACCGAGCCATTCGCCATCTTCTTGGAAAACGTCGTCAAAGACGACAATGCCATTGTCCGGACACTTCGCAACAAACTCCACAGCGCACTTGTAGTGCATTTCCCAGCAGGCTTCATTCGAAATCTGCTCGCCCTGCAGTTCCAAGTAGCGCGCCTGACGATCTTTTGAATGATGTTCGTGTTCATAGTCATATGCGTCGATATAGATATACGGCGGAAGCTTACCTTCCCAGTTAGCTACAAACTCCTCGCCCAGAGCTGTCTCTGCGCTAACAGTGTTGTCGTAGAATCGATTGGCTTTCAATCCTGATGCGGTGTTTCGCTGATCAACATCAACGGTGATCATGCGGTAGTTGAGGGTTCGACAGGTTGCGGCCAGCCGGGAGGTGGACATTTGCGACCACCATTTCTCTCGGGTGGTGCCAATCTCAAGCAGTTGAAACCCTTGTTCTGCCTTAGGAACACGATTCGAACTGGCATCCATTAGCATTTGATACATCATCATGGAATGCCCATGGAGCATCGGGGAGATGCTGGAGGGGGCATCCAACTGTAGTTTCGCAAGTCCCGCACCAGCCATGTTGGCGGCAACGATTGCCAGTTGTTCAACATCACCCAGGCGCTCTGTTGCGAAGTTGCTTTCGATGTCTGTCCAAAGGCCACCAACCTGTGCTGCGGTGTTGTTAGCGTTGGTGTTGGCTGCTTCTGCAAAAGCGCGCAACTGGCTCAGTTCCTTTTTTAGCAGCTTGATTTCTTCGCCACTGTTGTTCGATGTGGCGTTCAGTGTTGTGAGTTGCTGCGCGTGGGTTAGCGCGGTGGATTCTGCACTACGAATGGTTGCGCTCACGCCCGCTAACTCGGATGTGGTCTCTTGGGTGGTTATGGTCAGCCGTTCGAGTGTTGGGCCCAGTTCGGTGTGCACATTTGCGAGAGCTTTTTGCAGGATATTCGTATCATGTTGCGGTGCGTCGTCGATAATGGTTTGGACCCGTGTTCGCAGGGCTTCCAGAGTTTTTGCCACGCGTTCACGCTCCTCCTGTAGCTCGCGGATGGTGTTGTTCTGGCTAGCCTGCTGCGCATCCAGAGTGTTTTGCAAATCCTCTTTCATTAGCCGATCGCGAATATCCATACGGTGACGAGAATAAAACGCTGTTGCCAGGCAGCCTAGGCCAATGGCTGCCCAGATCATTATATAGCTGATATTGGCGATCACTCAGGATGTGTCTCGTAGTGCTATTGGGGTCGTAGCTTGTAGCGAGGCAATCATACCTAACTAATAGTTAGGCAACACTTCAGGAGTTGCTGCCTCCAGGCGCGCGACTCTTGAGCAGTGCGCGAACCCAGCCTGACTTTAAGGCCGTGTGCACTAGCCATTGGCGCACAAAATAGTAATTCGCCTTTGCGGGGCCGCACAGTTCATTGGCGAGGACGGAGGTTCTGTACTCTGCCAGCGCCCGCGCCAGGTGCTGATTGCTTGTGCCACCGAGAGTCATATTGGCGATAACGGTGGGCAGGATCTTGGGGCTAACGCCGCTCTTGAGCGCGCGGTGGGTCCATTCGCTGTCCATCGCATAGTCGAGGTTTTCGTTGTAGAGGCCCACGCGCTGATGGGTGGCTCTCTCGATGACCATCGAGGGGTGATAAACAGACATATATCTTGACAAGTTCTTTGGTTCGGCGAGTTCCACGCGTTGAAAGTCAGACCAGGGGTCGGAGTAGTTGATTGCGCCACACAGCCACTTAATGGATGGGTCTTCCTGCAGCACGGCCTGCACCGTGGACAGCGCACCAGGTGCGTACCAGTCGTCAGCATTGAGAAAGCTTAGATACTGACCTCGAGCGAGCTCAAGACCGGCATTGAAAGCCGCTGCGATTCCGGCATCGGGTTTGCTGTGCCAGTAATCGATATCGTTCGCGTAGTGCTTGATGTGGTGCAGGGTTTCGTCGGTGGAGGCGCCATCGAGCACCAGGTATTCGATCGCCGGTGTTTTTTGCGAGATCACGCTTTGCAGGGTTCGCTCGATAGTAGCAGCGCCGTTGCGCACAACAGTGATCACCGATAGCAGTGGTGCATTTTGGGGGTCTGGCAGTGGCCCTCGGCTATCCATATCGCTTATGCGGGCAGCAGGTTGTTACGATGGATGCCATGAGCATATTGATTGTCACTCCGTCTTTGAATCAAGGCCAGTATATTGAAAGCACTATCAGGAGTGTTGTTTCTCAGCTCGAAGCTCAAGACCTCTATGTCGTTGTCGACGGTGACTCGACGGATGACACCGAGGCAATCCTGCGTGCTTATGGAGATTCCATTTCGCATGTGCGCGTGGATTCGACACTCTCTCAGGCCGGTGCGTTGGCATGGGCGTACAACAACTTCACGGCAGATATCTGTTGCTATATCAATAGTGATGATCTGTTGTTACCCGGAGCGTTGGCCAAGGTGCGGCGGCTTTTCTCGAGTCGCGAGGAACTGACGGGGGTGTATAGCCATCGGTTGTTCATTGACGCACAAAGCAATGCCACCGGCGTATGGGCTTTGCCTGCGCACTCGAACTATCTCATGCAACGCTGGGATTACATTCCTCAGGAGACCTGCTTTTGGCGCTCGAGCGCGATGCATAGCGTCGGCGGTATCGATAGTGAATTAGAGTTTGCTCTGGACTATGACTTTTTTGTGCGGTTGATGGCGACGGGGCGTCTGGAGCGTATTGATGACTATCTTGGGGCTTTTCGTGTGCACGCCGACTCGAAGACAAGCACTCTTTTGGCAACGCAAGGTCGCCGGGAGATTGACCTGATTCATAAGCGGTACGCTATTCGTAGATACCCCTGGGACAGGCTTGTGGGCGGTTTATTGCGGCGTTTTGTCGAATGGCGTTCGCGGCGGGTGTTTATGGCTCAGCGAGAAACCTTGGCTGCAGAGTTGACAAACGCCCGCAATGGACTTCGGTCTGGTACTAATAATTAGGCGCTAACTGCTAGCAAGGATCCTTTAGCGCAAACGACAGACCACCATCCAAGTTGATCACACCGCCGTTTAAGAAGCTCGAAGGGTGTTGCAGAATGAGCGATACAGTGTTGGCGACGTCCTGTGGTGAACCTATCTTGCCTGTTGGGTGAACCTGATCGAGGGCTTTTCTGGCTTCCTGGTCATCGGTGAAGCCAACCTCCAACATTGGTGAGGCTATTGCGGCGGGCTGTATCTCAAGCGTTCTGACCTGCGTGCCGAGTTCCAGCGCTAGACTCCTCGTCACGCCAGCAAGGGCAGCCTTGGAGATTGCGTAGGGCGCGAAGCCGCGTTTTGTTAATCGGCTATGGATGCTGCCGATGTTTATCACAGTTCCCGGTGTTGTCCTGTGTTTTGTTCGTCGCAGTCGTGGCAGCAGTTGTTGGGTGAGCAAGACGGGCGCAATGGCATTGGCGGCAAGCGAATGCATGAGGGCACTGCGTCCGAGTGATTCGAAGTCACCGGTGATCTGAGTGGCTGCGCAATTGATTAGCGCGCTTAACTGGCCATCGCCCAGTTGGGCCGTAACAAATCTCTCCACACGCTCATCACGATCGGCAAGGTTTGCAAGCTCTATCTGCAACTCGGCAACACTGCCATCACCTGATGCGTTGTCGATGCCGAGCACACAATATCCTTCGTGCAGAAGTTGTTTAGTGATGACAGAACCGATGCCGCCGTTGTGGCCGGTTATCACCACCGTTGCTTCCCTAGTGGGTTGCTGCACTTTGCAAAACCTCCAGGGTGGCCATTGCCGATCGTTGCCAATTGAAGTCGTCTGCCTGTAGGCGAGCGTTTGCGCTCAGCCGCTCACGCAGTCCTGCGTTCATGCACATCTCCCGGAGAGCATTGGTTATAGAGTTTTCATCGTAGGGATCAACGTATCTAGCGGCTTCGCGGGCAACCTCTGGCATGGCGCCGGTATTCGAAGTGAGTATTGGTATAGCAAGTTTTTGCGCTTCTACCAGAGGAATACCAAACCCTTCGGTGAGCGATGGTAAGACCAGGAAGTCAGCGTTGCGCAGGAGTGCGGCTTTTTGTGCTTCCGTTACGTTACGGTGTATTTCGACCATTGCATGATGTTCGTCCATGATTGCTTTTGTAGTGGCGTCTTTCCAACCACCTCCTGAAACAATGACCAGGCGCTGTGGCGGTGGGGATGGTTCAGCGTGCAGGCGCACGAAAGAGCGCAGTAATCGGTTAAGATTTTTTCTTGGCTCTGTGCTGCCGCAGAACAGAATATAGGGCCTGGCCGGCAAAGTGATGGCCCGCTCAGTGGTCGAGAAGTCGGCGATATTACTGCTCAAGGGGATCACTCGAGTTTTGGGTGGCAACTCTGCATTGTAGGCTGTCAGCTCGCTCAGTACTGACTTTGAGGTAGTGATAATCGCATCTGCTGCTTTTAGAGACCGCGGGGTTAAGAGTCGTTCCAGTGTCCTGCCGGAGCCCGTCATGGTTTGCGGGTGCGTCTCAAAGACCAGATCGTGCAGTGTCACGACGCTGCGAATTTTCCTGGAGAGGCTCACTGGTAGTTGATGGCGAGGGGACCAGAATACATCCAACTGATCGGCTTTTGCCCAACGCCCAAAGTAGCATTGCGCAAAGCCCGTACTTAAGAGCCTCGATGAGTTCGAACCACACCGCAAAACGCTGTCGTGCAAGGGAAAGTCTTCCGGCAAACAGCGGTCAGAGTACAGGTACCACCGCACTCTGCCAGTGGTGGCGGGTAACAGAATTTTAAGCAAGGCGTGAAGATACTGACCGATACCGCTGTGCGGAAAGCTGAGGGGGCGAGCATCCACACCGATGCGCAGCGATTTTTTGGCGGGGTAACTATCTTCTGAGGGAGCGTCTTCTAGGGCCCGGTCTTCTGGAACAGCTTGGTCTGGAGAAGAGTGGAAAATCTGCCGATCCACTTGGTCATATCCCCCTGGATAGTCAGGAAACCGATTGCGGTGCTATTCGGAAGCTTCGCGCGCGGGACTCTAGCAGCGCAAAAAGGGTAATACAACTTGCTCACGCAACGGGTGGAGGTGATTTTGTAGGTCTTGCACATGTGACGTCGTCGCTGGTCTGGGGTAGATTCTCGCCTGTGCAAATTTCATACGATCGAATTGTTGTTAACTCAGCACTACTTGTTGCTGCGTTTGTCGCTGTGCTGTTGCTGAGCTCTCAGAGTGCTTCCAGTATTGTTTCCTATCTGCTTTGCCTGGCAATGCTGTTGTTTTTCAAGGACTGGCGCGACGTATTACATTGCCCAATGGTGTGGCCCGTTTTGGCTGTACTGCTGTACCTGCCGCTGACCAGTTTCTGGTCCGAAGTATTTTCATGGCGAGACTTTTTCTCCCAGTGCGTACGGTCCTTGCTCACCTTCTGTTTTGTGATTGCCTTTGCCGAGTGTCAACTCCGTGGTGTGTTGCAGCGTTGGCTATTTACTGCGCTGGCGGTTGTGGGAGGTGCAGTTGCGCTGTTGTGTATTGTGCTCTTCTACATCGATCCACCCAATGATGGCCGAATGAATGGCCTCGGCCAGCTGAATACCGAAGTAGTGGCAGGTCTGGTGTTCGGATTTGCAACGCTAACGGTCTTGCATACTGCACATACTGTCAGTGCCAGGCCTGTTTGGCTATCTGCGTTGTTGCTTGCCCCTCTGGTTGCTGCGGTGTGGCTGACAGGCTCTCGCAACGCAGTTTTGTCTTTGATCTTGGGTAGCGGTGTGTTGTTGCTGGCACATCATCAACCTACCCCACAGCGCTTCGTATGGAGTGTCCTAGGGGTGTTTTCTGTTGTGGCGCTGGGGGTTACGTTTGCCTGGTTACAGCCGGAGATTCGCGAGTTGGTGTTTCCACGCGGTGACAGTTACCGGTTGATCATTTGGGAACAGACGTGGCTCCGGATACAGGATTCTCCCTGGTTCGGTGTTGGGGTGCTGTCATCAGATGATGTTGTTATGGGTGACCTGCGTTTTAATCATCCGCATAGCCTTTATCTATCTGTCGCCCTGCATGGGGGAATGTTCGGACTGGTGTTGTGTGGCTGGCTACTGTTGCGGGTGCTGCGCGAGTTTCAGATTGCGTATCATCACCAAGACGTCAAGTTTGGGTTGGGTGTTTTAGGTCTCGCGTTGCCCGCCTACACGCTAGATGGGCACGAGCTGTTGGATAAAATAGGCGATACCTGGTTTTTGATCTGGTTACCGGTAGCCATTGCGACCGGAATGCGCTGGCATGCCAGTTATCGGTAGATAGAATCGCTGTGTTGATCCAGTCGTCGATCGGCGATGTGGGAGGCCTGATGCATGGAAGTGACCTCAACCTTCAACAGTTTCTGGTACACCGACACATAACGCGCTCCCATAAGCTCACCTGTGAACAACGAGGTGTATCGCTGGCGCGCCTGGCGACCAAATAGTGCGGCGATGTCCGGATTAGCTACCAGTTTGTCCATCGCCTCGCGCAGTTGTGCAGAGGAGCCTGGTGCAACCACATAACCGGTTTTGCCATCGACGTTGACATGGGAGGTGCCCGAGCCGACCTCTGTCGATATGAGTGGGTTCCCGTACATGGCGCCTTCCAGCAGGGTGACCCCAAAAGCCTCTGATCGCAGGTATGAAGGGAACACTACCCCCCGGCAATGTTCGAACAGGCTGACCTTGGTTTTATCGTCGACATAGCCAGCGAAAATAACGTTGTCTAGCCCTTGCTTTTCGGCCTGTGCGCGCAGTTCTTTTTCGGTTGGACCCGAGCCGACGATGACCACGTCGTAGGGTGCATTTGCCATGGCGTCCAGCAGAATGTGCAGGCCTTTGTAGTAACGCAGTACCCCAACGAATAAAAAGAAATTGCTGCCGAATTCGGCCTCAACCTCGGCTCGCTCCGTGGCACTTGGAACGGTATAAGAGTCCTCGTTCAGACCGATGGGTACAATCTCGACCTTGTGCGGAAACTTACTCAGTACGTCGCTGGTGGCGAAGTAGTTTGGGGACGTGCAGACAATGCGATCAACCGAGGACAAAAACTGGTCCATTAGCGGGCTGTAGAGTTTGCCCAGAGTGCGCTGGCGAACAATGTCTGAGTGATAGGTGAGTACCGTCGGCTTGTTAACCTGGGCCGCGAAGTGGAGGAAATCGGCGAATGGCCAGGGAAAGTGGTAGTGCACCACATCGGCCCAGTCAACCAGACGCTTGAACATGGGCAGAGCCGTGCGTGACATGCTGCAGGACGCTACCTCAAAATCGCGTGGGGCGCGGTATACACGGCCCTCCGGGCGACGAATCACTTTGGGGTCTGCGTCTGAACTCAGGCAGAACACCCGGCTTTCGACACCGTGGGCCTGGGAGTTCAGACATATTTGGCGTATTACCTCTTCCAGACCCCCCTGCGAGTCAGGAAAGTAGGTGCGGTACACATGCAGTATTCGCACGGGTTGGCTAGCCTCACAATCCGATGTGTTTAGTAGTTAGGGATGAGGCCAGAGTCAGACCGCTTTAGCAATCATCCATTGCAGTGGTTCACTCCGTCTGTCCAGCTCAGACTGTCGAATTCAGTCAGAGTTGTGTGACAAGCGGTGCTCCACAGCTAATACTAGACGACCAGGCGAGAAGAGCCATTGTCTTTCCTCGTGGAAGGACTAAAAATAATCAAAATTGCCAGCAAAGGCTAGAAAAATGACTAATATTGTACCCGTAGTGCTCGCCGGTGGATCGGGTACCCGCCTGTGGCCCCTGTCGAGAAAACTCTACCCGAAGCAGTTTCACACGCTGATCGGCGACCTGTCGTTACTCCAGGCCACGCTTGTGCGATTGACTGAGGTGGCAACACAGGGCCCCATTGTGGTGACGGGCGATGACACGCGATTTCTGGTCGCCGAACAATGTCGCGAGTGTGGTGTCGACTGGCATAGCATCATTCTCGAACCACAGGCTCGCAATACGGCGCCGGCAATTGCGCTCGCGGCGCAAGTCGCGTTGCAGACCGATCCGGATGCCGTATTGGTGGTTCTGTCGTCTGATCATGTGATCGAAGACCAGCCAGCGCTGATTAGCGCCGTCCGGAGCGCCGTAGCCGCTGTGGCCGATGGCGGTTTGCTGACCTTTGGCATTGATCCGGAGTTCGCCAACATTCAGTTTGGTTACATTGAACGTGGGGCCGACGTGAGTGCGGGGGTAAGCAAGGTGGCGGCGTTTCATGAAAAGCCCGACGCGAAAAAAGCTGCGGAGTTTCTCGCCAGTGGTCGGCATAGCTGGAACAGCGGCATGTTTGTGTTCAAGGCATCGAGCTACCTTGCTGAGCTTGAGAAGTTTGAGCCTGCCATCCATAGCGCCGCACTGACTGCAGTCGAACAGGGACAGTCAGATCTTGATTTTTTTCGCCCGTCGAGCGCGTTCAACAGTGCGCCGGATGTCTCGATTGACTACGCCGTTATGGAGCGCACCGACAATGCACTGGTTATGCCGGTAGATATCGGTTGGAGTGATATTGGTTCCTGGTCGGCACTGCGTGACATTATGGATAAGGACGATCAGGGCAATGCCATTGTGGGTGATGTCCTAACCCACGACACCAAAAACTCAATGTTGTTTTCGCAATCACGACTGATCGCGGCCGTTGGGGTAGAAGATGTCGTAGCCATCGAAACGCCTGACGCCATTCTTATCTCCTCTCGAGAGCGGGCTAGAGACGTGGGCGAGCTTGTGAAACGAATGCGCGCTATGGATCGCGCAGAGCCCGAGACCCACACCGAGGTCTACCGACCCTGGGGCAGTTACGAGACTATCGAGCTTGCGGATCGCTATCAGGTGAAGCGCATACGCGTGAAGAAGGGCGCAAGCCTGTCTTTGCAGATGCACCATCACCGCGCTGAGCACTGGATTGTAGTAACCGGCACTGCCATCGTGCAGCGCAACGACGAAGAGATGGTGCTGAGCGAAAACGAGAGCGTCTACATTCCGCTGGGTGCGACGCACCGGCTGACCAATCCAGGCAAGCTACCGCTGGAAATGATTGAGGTGCAGGTCGGTAGCTATCTTGGCGAAGACGATATTGTCCGGTTCGAGGACAATTACGGTCGCTCACCCAGAGATACGCGACCGCAATAGTGCTGGCAATTCGGCGACGGCGACGCGTTCCTGTTGCATGGTGTCCCGATCGCGCACGGTTACGGTGTCGTCCTCTTCGATGGTTTGGAAATCTACCGTAATGCAAAGCGGCGTGCCGACTTCATCGTGGCGGCGATACGCTTTGCCGATGTTGCCGGTATTTTCAAACAACACCCGACCCAGGCCTTCTTTTTGCAGCGCATTCTTCACCGCGCGCGCCTTATCGACAATACCAGCGTGATTGCGTTTGAGTGGAATCACGGCCGCTTTAATGGGCGACAGGTGAGCTGGCAGGGCAAGTACCGTGCGTTCGCCTTTTTCCAATTGTTCAACCCTATAGGCTTCGTTGAGTACTGCGAGCACGCCACGGTCTACACCTGCGGCCGGTTCGATAACGTAGGGCACCACCCATTCTTTGGATTCGATGTCTTGAATGGCCATGCGTGAGTTGGATTCGCTGTTGGGCTTGACGTTGGCATCAATGCCAAGATCAGCCTGATGTTTGGTGTGTGAACCCAGGTCAAAGTCGGTGCGGTTAGCAATGCCTTCGAGCTCCTCGACGCCATGCGGAAAGCGATACATAAGATCGACGGTTGACTTCGAGTAGTGCGACAGGTCATCGCCGGTCACGTACAAAAGCTCGATGTTGTCGCGCGCAATACCCTGTTCTTCCCACCAGCTAATACGATCTTCTACCCACTTCTTGTGCCACTCTTCATCGGTGCCGGGCTGCACAAAAAACTCGAGTTCCATCTGTTCGAACTCGCGCACGCGAAAAATGAAGTTGCGGGGGGTAATCTCGTTGCGAAACGACTTACCAATTTGGGCGATGCCAAAGGGCGGGCGCCGGGCGGTCGAGTCGACAACGTTCTTGAAGTTGGTGAAGGTGGCCTGGGCGGTTTCCGGGCGCAGGTAAGCAAACGAACCACCGTCGTCGACTGGACCCATAGTCGTTTTGAACATGAGATTGAACGGCCTTGGGTCTGTCAGGTTTTCGGAGCCGCAGTTGGGGCACTTGGGTCCCTCCAGATGGTCGGCGCGAAACCGGCCTTTGCAGTCCCGGCAGTCAACCAGCGGATCGCTGAACGTATCCTCATGACCGGAGTAGTGCAGTACCCGGTTGTTGGTGAGAATTGCTGCATCCAACCCCTCAACGTCATCGCGTTCATACACCATGGCACGCCACCAGGCCGACTTCAGGTTGTTCTTCAGCTCGACACCCAGAGGACCGTAGTCATAAACGCCCTGCAGGCCACCGTAGAGTTCGCTGTTTTGGAAGATGAAGCCGCGGCGTTTGCACAGGGCTACTAGTTCATCCATCGTTTTGGCAGGCATCAGATTTCGCTCTCTATAGTGGTGATCGTGGTGTGCTAAAGGTTCCGGGTTGCGCACTATACCGAAAGAATAGCTTGTGATCTGATTACGCACAGCCTCAGTGAGAAATAGCAGGAAACAGGAGAGAGAGTGTGGCTTCAACGTTGTTTGATATGACCAACAAGGTGGTGTTAATCACCGGTTCGAGTAAAGGGATTGGTCGCGCAATCGCGCAGGAGATGGCACGCGCAGGGGCTAAAGTGGTGATTTCTTCGCGCAAAGGTGACGTTTGCGAGGCTGTGGCGGGTGAGATTAACGCGGCCTGTGCGGGGCAGCCCGGTGGTGCGGTAGCCATACCGGCACATATCGGCGACAAGGCAGCACTTGAGCTGTTGGTGGCGCAAACCAGGGAACAACTTGGACCCATTGATGTGCTGGTGTGCAACGCCGCCGTGAACCCCTTTTTCGGGGCGTCGAAAGATATTCCCGATAGCGCCTTTCAGAAGATTTTGAACATCAACATACTTTCTAACCACTGGCTGTGCCACATGGTGCTGCCGGAGATGGTCGAACGGCAGGATGGCTCCGTCATCATTGTGTCCTCCATTGGGGGCCTGAGAGGCAGTACAGATCTTGGTGGCTATGCCATATCCAAGGCTGCTGACGTGCAACTGGTGCGCAATCTGGCGGCTGAATACGGCCCATATAACATTCGCGTTAATGCGGTGTCGCCAGGGCTCGTGCGCACCGACTTTGCGCGGGCGCTGTGGGAGAACCCAGAGACGCTGGCGCGGCGTACCCAGAACGACCCACTGCGTCGGATTGGCGAACCTGAGGAGCTGGCTGGTATTGCTGTGTACCTGGGCTCAAAAGCGGGCAGCTTTACCACGGGGCAGAACTTTGTGATTGATGGTGGTGCAACCTCGGTCTAACGTAGAATCAGCTGCACAGTTATTAATCTGAACGAGGACACCTCCCAATGACAGAAGGGACAGAAGGGACACAAGCGACGGACCCAACACCAACAGACGATCAAGCGCACTGGTGGTCCCGCTCGATTCAGATCGGCGCAATAATGGCGGTGGCGCTGCTGTTGATTGGTCCGCTCGGCACGAAGTTTGGTATCTGGCCGTTCACCATTGGGTTGATGCTCATGATGGGTGGGGCGGTACTGGCGGCGATTGGGCTCATTGGTGGGCTCTGGGGTTTCATGATTGCACGCAGCAACGGTTACGTCGCAGACAAACCTCTGTGTGGTATTGGTGCGCTATTAAGCGCGGTAGTGCTGGGTATCATGGCCATGTTGGTGATTCCTGCCACCTCGGTGCCGCCAATCCATAATATTTCGACTGACACGCTGGATCCGCCGGCCTTCAATGCCATTGTGCCGCTCCGCAAGGGCGCTAATCCGCTCGCCTACGATGAGGCTGAACTGGGGCCAAAACAGCGGGCGGCCTACCCGGAGGTAAAAACCCACACCACAACCCTTGGCCGGGAAGCAGCGCTGGCCAAGTCTATTGCCGTGCTGGAAGCCATGGGGCTTGAAATTGTCGCGGCACCACCGAGTGGGCGCACGGTTGAGGCCACCTTTACGAGCTTTTGGTTTGGTTTTAAAGATGACCTGGTCGTGCGCATTCGTGATGCGAGCGGTGGCGCTGGTAGCCTGATTGATGTGCGCTCGGTATCGCGTGTGGGCCAGAGCGATCTGGGCGCCAACGCAGCACGGATCAAGGAGTTTCTGGCGCGCTTTGACGGCTAAAGTGCTGCTGTTCTATTGCTGCTTTTCTGGGGATGCAAACCGTAGCGGCTAAAAGTTGATGATCTCGGGTGTCATGGTTTCGAGGTCGACCACGCCAATGGCGTTATAGCCCTGCATGAGACCTGCGCATTCCCCCGGATTGAATATGAGCTGACCGGCGCGCTGTTCTATGCGTTGGCGGTGGGTATGGCCATGCAGCACAAGGTGTTGCTGTGGGGTGTGCAGACCCTCGAGTTCAAGAGGATCGTGCACGACCAGAATGTCGCGCGAGTGCCAGTTGAGTTCCAGCGGTGGGTCGACAAAGTGCATGCCGTGACGGTTAATGGCCGACGTCAGTGATTCGCGCTCCTGATCGTTGTTGCCAAACACACCGCTCACCGGGGCGTTCAGCTCTGCCAGCACATCGATCGTTTTGGCCTGGGAAATGTCGCCGGTGTGAATCACGCGCTCCACACCTGCTGCATTAAACAGTGCAACGATGCGGCGCACGTTTTTCAGATTGTTGTGGGTGTCGCTAACGACGCCGATACGCATGTTCTTTGGTTTTCGCAGTCAGGGGCTATGACGCTTTTTCCAGGATGTGAATGGCGCAGGCACTGCCCAGGCCAATCACATGAGTCATGCCCAGTTTTGCGCCTTCAACCTGGCGTTTGCCGGCTTCGCCGCGCAAATGGGTCGACACCTCGTAAATGTTGGCAATGCCAGTGGCGCCCAATGGGTGGCCTTTGCTCAAGAGTCCGCCAGAAACGTTCACCGGAATTTTGCCGCCAAGCTCAACGTCACCGTCGTCAATGAGGCGGCCAGCTTGGCCATCGCCGCACAGGCCCAGGTTTTCGTAGTGCAGGATTTCGGCGGTAGCAAAGCAATCGTGCAGCTCTACCAGGTTGATGTCTTCGGCACCAACTCCCGCCATTTCGTAGGCAGCCTTGGCGGCCATGCGTGTACAGCTGTTGACGTCAGGCATCACCAGATCACGTTCTTGCCATGGATCAGAGCTTAAGACCGAGGCGCGCACT
This sequence comes from uncultured Pseudomonadales bacterium, assembly GCA_964611345.1. Lineage (GTDB taxonomy): Bacteria > Pseudomonadota > Gammaproteobacteria > Pseudomonadales > Azotimanducaceae > JALZVT01. The sequence goes on along the minus strand of CAZSYU010000005.1, from coordinate 35,956 downwards.
TTGACGGCGCGGTCCATCAAACCGAGTTCCCGTACTTTCGCCTCGGATGCGAGTACCGCCGCGGCAGAGCCATCAACGTTCACTGAGCACATGAGCTTGGTGTTGGGGTAAGAAATCATTTCGGCGTTCATTACCGTTTCGAGGGGTGTTTCGATCTGGTACATCGCCTTCGGATTAAGTGTGGAATGGTGGTGGTTTTTAACCGATACCTTGGCGAACTGTTCAAACGTGGTGCCGTACTTGCTCGCATGTTCCATACCGGCTTCGGCGAACACGGCAGGCATGGTGCCCGACCCCAGGAGACCTTCCTTGGGAATACCTTTGGCCGCAGCGCCGCCGCCCAGCAAGCCTTTGCCCATTTGTTCTACGCCAACGGCGAGGGTGAGGTCATAAAGACCGGCCTTAACCGCGGTCCAGGCTTCGCGAAAAGCGGTTGCACCTGTCGCGCAGGCGTTGGCCACGTTAACCACCGGCATGCCGGTCTGACCGATCTCTTGTAGAAGCCGTTGCCCGACCATGCCAGAAGCCTGGCCCAGGTTGCCACAGTACAGGGCCTGCATGTCCTTTATGGTCAGACCGCAGTCGTCCAGTGCAAGCAACGCGGCCTCGGCACCAATTTGCGGGACGGTGCGGTCCGGAAAACGCCCAAACTTGATCATGTCTACGCCAACGATATATACATCACTCATGGCTTACGCCTCCTGATATTTTTTGGTTTAGCTTTTGGGCTGAAAGAAATAGGACAGATAAGAATTGCCTTCTTTGTCTTTGCGACCGAGTGCATCGGCGTAGACAACCTCAACCGGCATGCCGAACTTGATGACATCGGGATCGGGTTCGATGTTGATGAGATTGCCTTTGATGGTGGTGCCGTCGTCGAGATCGACAATGGCGGAAACGTAGGGCACTTCAATTCCGGGGAATGACCGGAAGACAATGGAGTAAGAATACAGGGTGCCGGTTTCAGCGAGCTTGATCGGTTGCATCTGGTCGCGGGCCGCGCACCTGGAACATACAGAGCGCTCGCCCAGAAAGATGGTGCCGCAGGAATCGCACTTGTAACCCTCAAGATAGGGGGCGCCGGTGTCTGGAATCTTCAGGTAGTGGACGGCTGGCAAAGGCGCAGCAGATGGGGATGCAGAGGCGGCACTCATTGATGTCTCCTGTTCAGCCGGCAGCCAGAGCCAGCGAAAAATACCAACTCAGGATAGCCGCAGGAGGGCCAGGGGTTCAAATCCCCCGGTTTGAGCGGGTGATAGCTACTCTTTTACTCCCAGTCGCTCATGCATGATCGGGCTGGTGGTGGTGTATTGCAGATGCACCTTTTTATCAGGCTCAATCCGGGCCTTGATCGCAAAGGCGGCCAACGCCCCTTCGTGAAAGCCGGATAAAATGAGTTTCTTCTTGCCTGGATAGGTGGCGATATCGCCCACTGCGTAGATGCCTGGTTCGCTGGTTTCGAACTTTTCGGTGTCGGTAGGAATCTGGTTCTTCGCCATCTCCATACCCCACTCGGCGATAGGGCCGAGCTTGGGTGACAGACCAAAGAACACCAGTAGCTGGTCGAGTTCCACCGGCTTAATAGTGTCGTCTGCGGCTTTCACCTGGATGGCATTAAGTGCTCCGTTGCTGCCGGTGAGTTCGACCACGTTGCCGATCTCAAAGGACATTTTGCCGGCGGCAATCAGCTCGTGCATTTTTGCCACAGAGGCAGGTGCGGCGCGAAACTTGTCGCTGCGGTGAATCAGCTTGAGCGACTTTGCGTGCTGGGCGAGCTCTATGGCCCAGTCGAATGCAGAGTCCCCGCCACCCAGTACAACAAGATCTTTGCCGTAGTGGTCAGATGGATTTTTCACGCGATAGAACAGGGATTGATCGAGATAGTCCCCAACGCCATCGATACGCAATGGCATGGGCTGGAATGAACCCACGCCGCCCGCGATAACAACGGCCTTGCAGGTAAGTTCGGTGCCGGCACTGGTTTGCACCCGAAATTCTAGGTCGTTGATGCGTTCGACGGTGGTGACCTGCTGGTCGAGCAGATACTCAGGACCAAAGGGTTCGATCTGTTCACGCAGGCGCTCAACCAGTTCCTGAGCGTCGCACACAGGGATGGCTGGAATGTCGTAGATCGGCTTGTCGGGATACAACTCGGTGCACTGGCCGCCAGGTGTGGGTAGCGTGTCTATGAGCGTACTTTTCAGACCGAGCAGGCCGAGTTCAAAGACCTGGAACAGGCCGCAGGGGCCCGCGCCCACAATTACTACATCGGTGCTCTTGGTCATAAGCTGGGTCTCGATCTGGCTGAAATCCGGGCGGGTCAGTTTACACAGGCCAATGTGGGTATCAATTTGTGTTGTTTCTATCCTTATAGCGGATAGTTAGCCCAACAAGCCTCTCATCGAGCGCGCGAATGGTCAGGAATTCAGGGTGTCGCGCAGGAGCTGGTTCAACTGACCAGGGTTCGCCTTGCCCTGGGTGGCCTTCATTATCTGACCCACAAAGAAGCCCAGCACCTTTTCTTTGCCCGCCTTGAACTGAGCCACCTGGTCGGGATTGTCTGCCAGCACCTGGTCGACCAGTGCTTGCAGTTGCGAGCTGTCGCTCACCTGTTTTAGCCCGCGTTCGTCAATCAGCGTGTCGATGCGTGTGAGGGCGGTCTCGATCTTGTCTGGGTTTGGCCCGGGTGCGTCCCACAGTGCCTCAAACAGGGTCTTGGCGATTTTACCCGAGACAGTGCCGTCGCTGATGCGTTGCAGCAGGGCCCCGAGGGTGATGGCGTCAACCGGACTGTCGGCCACCGTCAAGTCGGCCCTATTGAGCGCGGCTGCGACCTCGCCGTTTACCCAGTTAGCAGCCACCTTTGCGTCCCCTGCGTGCTCAGCCGCGGTTTCGAAGTACTGAGAGACATCCGGGTCGCGAGTGAGCACATCCGCGTCGTAGTCCGACAGGCCCAGCTCGGCGATGTAGCGGGTGCGTTTCGCAGTACGCAGCTCGGGTAGTTGGCTGCGCAGCTCGTCGATCATTGCCTCGTCGAGCACCAGGGGCAGCAAATCGGGATCGGGAAAGTAGCGATAGTCGTCTGAGAGCTCTTTACCGCGCATCGACCGAGTTTCGTCGCGGTCTGGATCGTACAGTCGGGTTTCGCGGCGAATGCTGCCGCCGCCTTCGAGCACTTCGATTTGGCGGGCAATTTCTGTCTCGATGGCGCGTTCTACAAAGCGAAACGAGTTGACGTTTTTTATTTCAGTACGTTCACCCAACTCGGTTTGCCCACGTGGTCGCACTGAAACGTTGGCGTCGCAACGCATCGAGCCTTCATTCAGATTGCCATCGCAGATACGCAGGCTTTTAACCAGACCGTGCAAGGCTTTGAAGTAAGCGCTGGCCTCGGCGGGTGAACGCAGCTCGGGCTCGGAGACGACTTCGAGCAGTGGCGTACCCGTGCGATTTAAGTCGATGCCACTGGCGTCAGGAAACAAATCGTGCACCGACTTACCGGCATCTTCTTCGAGGTGCGCGCGGGTAATGTTCAGTGTGCGCTCAGAGCCGTCGTCCAGCGTGAAGGTGAGTTGGCCGGCCCCAACAATGGGTGCTTCGAACTGACTGATCTGATAACCCTTTGGCAGGTCGGGGTAAAAGTAGTTTTTCCGATCGAATATGGAGTGGCGATTAATCTGCGCGCCAATGGCCAGGCCAAAGGTGATAGCCATGCGGACAACGCCTTCGTTGAGCACCGGCAGAACACCCGGCATGCCCAGGTCGATAACGTTCGCCTGGCTGTTGGCTGCGGCGCCGTAGCCGGTTGGGCTGGCCGAGAATATTTTGCTTTTGGTGGCTAGCTGAACATGAACTTCAACCCCGATAACCGGTTCCCAGTTCCCCCAGCGGTGCAAATCTTCTCCGGGTTGCTCTGCGTTTTGTTTGCTCATGCGCCTGATCCTGCAGAATCTTTCTCAGGTGGAAGTTGGAGATGCCAATCGCTCAGCGTTTGGTATTGGTGCGCCAGCTCAAGCAGTTGCACTTCCTCGAAATGTGGTGCGATCAGTTGCATCCCCACAGGCAGTCCATCGACAAACCCACAGGGGATGCTGGCAGCGGGTAAGCCAGCCAGACTTGCAGGCACGGTGTAGATGTCTTGTTGATACATCTTGACGGGATCGTTGGTCAGATTGCCCAGCGCGAATGCAGGGCCTGGTGTAACGGGCGCCATAAGTAAATCCACACCGGCCGCGAATGCGCTTAGAAAATCTTGCTGAATCAGGCGCCGGAGTTTTTGTGCCTTCAAGTAATAGGCGTCGTAGTAGCCTACTGACAACGCGTAGGTGCCCGTCAAAATGCGTCGCTTCACTTCGGCACCAAAGCCCTCGGTTCGAGACCGCGTATACAAGTCTTGCAGGTCTTTGGGGTTGTCACAGCGATGTCCAAAGCGGACCCCATCGTAGCGCGACAGATTGGTGGATGCCTCGGCGCCGGCAACAACGTAGTACGCCGGAATCGCAAACTTTGTATTGGGCAGCTCGACATCAAACACTTTGTGACCTTGAGCCTCAAGCGACTCGCGTGCATCGTCGAGCAGCTGTGCGACTGCCGGGTCGAGATCGTTAAAGTATTCTTTGGGTAAACCGATCGTGAGCGAACGCGTCGGCGCGCTTAGTCCCTCGGCTGCGACACGCGCTAAATCTTTTGTGTCTTGTTGCGCACTGGTCGAATCGCGTTCATCAAAGCCTGCCATCGCGGCGAGCACTTTGGCTGCATCATCTGCCCGGCGCGCAAAGACACCGCCCTGATCGAGCGACGAGGCAAACGCTACCATGCCGTAGCGCGAGACCCGGCCATAGGTTGGTTTGATACCGGTAATGCCGCAAAAAGACGCGGGCTGGCGAATGGAACCGCCGGTATCGGTGCCGGTCGCAACTGGCGTTTGCCCGGCAGCGACTGCGACGGCTGAGCCACCGGAGGACCCGCCCGGCACGCGAGTGTTGTCCCAGGGGTTTAACACCGCGCCAAAGTAACTGTTCTCGTTGGAGGAACCCATCGCGAACTCATCCATGTTGCACTTGCCCAGCATGATTGTGCCGGCGGCCTTTAAGCGCTCAACAACATGGGCGTCGTAGGGGGCGGTAAAGTCTGCAAGCATCTTTGAGCCGCAGGAAGTGCGAATGTCTGCCGTGCAGAAAATATCCTTCTGCGCAATCGGCAAACCATGCAGTGGGTGTAGGGCCTGGTTGGCCTGGGCTCGCTCGCTGTCCGCGAGTTGCGCACTTTCCCGTGCACTTTCAGCACATAAGGTAATAAAGCTGTTTAGGTGTGCTGTGTCGTTGACTCGCGCCAGATAATCATCCGCCAGCTCGCGCGCCGAAAAATCGCCCGCTGCGAGTCCGCTCCTCAGTTCAGTAAGGCTTGCCAGAGGCCCCGCAATGTTCGCCGTCACGGGGTGTCGCTCGATGCGCGGTCGATCACCTGGGGCACCAGGTAGTGGCCGTCCTCCGCGCTGGGGGCCAGGGCCTGATAGCGATCCCGATCGATCTCGGCCGTCGCTGCGTCTGGGCGCAGGCGGGCCTGTAGGTCGAGTGGATGGGACATTGGGGCTGTGTCGCCAACGTCTGCTGCGTTAAAGGCGTCGATCATGCCCACAATTGCTTCGAGGTCTGCCAGTGCCGCCACTTGCTCTGAGTTTGACAGCTGCAAATGGGCGAGCCGGGTCAGTTTTTCCATGTTTATTTCGCTCATGAGAGAAGGGTAATGGAAAAGAATGTGGCGGGACAGGAGCTGGCAAGCGTGCTTGGCAACATGGCGTTGCTGTTGCCCCGGGAACAGGCCATTGCTAGAGTGGCGCGGATTTATATCACCCCCGCACTCCACCGAAATACTCAATGTTCAAATATATACGCGGTTTGTTTTCTCGGGATCTCTCCATTGATCTCGGCACCGCTAACACACTTATCTATGTTCGCGACGAAGGTATCGTTCTCAACGAGCCTTCTGTGGTGGCGATCCGCCAGCAGGGTAACCAGAAAGTAGTGGCAGCGGTGGGGCTCGATGCCAAGCGCATGCTCGGTAGAACGCCCGGTAACATCACCGCGATTCGCCCCTTAAAAGATGGCGTGATCGCTGATTTTCTGGTGACAGAGAAGATGCTCAAGTACTTCATCGCCAAAGTTCACGAGAACGCATTCATCCGACCCAGCCCACGTGTACTGGTGTGTGTGCCCTGTAAATCAACCGAAGTTGAGCGTCGCGCCATTCGGGAGTCGGCACTTTCAGCCGGAGCCCGCGATGTGCGTCTGATCGAAGAGCCAATGGCAGCGGCGATCGGGGCCGGATTGCCGGTCCACGAAGCCGTGGGCACCATGGTGGTCGACATTGGTGGCGGCACCACAGAGATTGCCGTTATCTCCCTGAATGGCGTGGTTTACTCCGAGACCGTTCGCGTCGGTGGTGATCGCTTTGATGAGTCTATTGTTGCCTATGTGCGGCGCACCGAGGGTGCCCTGGTTGGTGAAGCGACAGCAGAGCGAATCAAACAGGAAATCGGCGCTGCTTATCCGCAGAAAGACATTCGCGAAATTGACGTGCGTGGGCGCAATCTGGCCGAAGGTGTACCGCGCAGTTTTGTGCTCACCTCCAATGAGATTCTGGAGGCGTTGCAGGAGCCGCTTGCGATGATTGTCGCGGCCGTTAAGAGTGCGCTGGAACAAACCCCTCCAGAACTTGCCTCTGATATTGCTGAAACCGGCATGGTGCTAACCGGCGGTGGCGCGCTGCTGCGTGATATTGACGTGTTGCTCGCCGAAGAGACTGGCCTGCCGGTGGTGATCGCCGAAGATCCGCTGACCTGTGTGGCGCGCGGTGGCGGCAAGGCGCTGGAAATGATGGATGCTGCTGGCAACGCGGACATGCTTTCTACTGAGTAACGCCTGCCTGCGAGCGTGCTGCAAGTGTAAACTGCGCGGGTGAAAGCACTATTTCTCAGACAGTCCGGCGCCGGCTACCTCCTGGTTAGCCTGTTGGTTGCATCGCTGTCACTCATGTACATCGAGTTATCGAGGCCGTGGCTTAACGGCTTTCGTGCGTCGGTGGCAAGTGCTCTGAGCCCTGTTTATTTCTTGGCCAATCTACCCTCGGAGTCGAGTGACTGGGTTGATAGCACCATCTCAACGCGTGGCGCGTTGCAGGCGCGGGTCAGTGTGTTGGAGCGGCGGGTTCTTGAGCTGTCCCAGGCATCCCAGCAGTACCTGGCTGTGCGCGAAGAAAACGGCCGCCTCCGCGCGCTGCTTGGTTCGCGGGAACGCCTGGGTCGTGACGTGCTGGTGGCCGAGATTGTGGGTGTGTTACCGGGCGTTGATCGGCACCAGGTGATGATCGACAAAGGCACCTGGGATGGGCTGCGCGATGGTCTGGCAGTGATCGACGAACACGGCATGGTGGGACAGGTGGTGGAGACTGCCAGCTCCAGCGCTCGTGTGCTGTTAGTTAGCGATGTCTCCCATGCCATGCCGGTACAGGTGGTGCGTAATAACCTGCGCGGTATTGTGACTGGTAGTGGCCAGCTCGATTTGTTACAGCTCGACTACATACCCGACAGTGCAGACATTCGCGAGGGCGACGTGCTGGTTAGTTCCGGCCTTGCCGGACGCTTTCCGTCTGGATATCCGGTGGGCGTGGTCAGCGCTGTTACGAAAGGCAACGGGGAGGCGTTTGCACAAGTACAGGCACGGCCAAGTGCGCAGCTCGATCGATCACGCCATGTGCTTGTGTTGTTTGCGAACGAAACTGATGCGCCGACGGAGGCTCCCGCTCCCACCCCTGCGAACTCTACAGCCACTGTTGCAAATCCGGGTGCCGGTCTGTGAACCCCACTAACGGTGGCTGGGCGATTCTGTTGTCGCTGATTGTGGCGCTCATATTTGCAGTAATGCACTTGCCCGAGTGGTGGCCACAGTGGCTGGGTTGGCTGCGGCCAAATTGGGTGTTGCTAACCGTGTTTTTCTGGGTGCTGGCGGTGCCCCAGCGCTTTGGTCTGGTTGCGGCATGGCTGCTCGGTATTGTCTGTGATGTGTTGTACGGCGAACCGCTGGGGCTGAACGGCGCCCTGTTTGCAGTGTTCACCTACATCACTTGGTCGATCTACGAACGCCTGCGCATGTTTGGGGCTCTACAGCAGGCGATTTTGCTGTTTTTTATGGTGTTGCTCGCCGAGGGCGTGCGCATGCTCGGTCTGCTATTGCTGATTGAACGGGGCGCGCAGTTTGGCTTTGTAGTGATTGCGCTTGCGTCCGCCCTGATGTGGCCACTGGTGCGGGTGCTGCTGGAACATCTGGAGACCGCCTGTCGGGTCCGTTGAGAGCTCGTGGTTAATTGATGATTGCAGTTCGATGATTGATTTTGTCCTTGGTTCAGCTTCACCGCGGCGCACAGAATTGTTGAGTTCGCTGGGAATCACCCACCGCGTGCTGCCTGCGGACATCGATGAAACCCCTTCTGCGTTTGAGCTTCCGTTGCCATACGTGCGACGCATGGCGGCCGCCAAGGCCGACGCTGTGGTCACCCGACTTGCGCCGGCGCGGGATAGCCTGGTACTCACGGCTGACACTATTGTCATCGCGGATGGGATGATTCTCGGGAAACCCCGTGACGAGGCGGAGGGTTGCGCGATGCTTGCGCGCTTGAGCGGTCGACAACATGTGGTCGCGACGGCGGTCAGCGTGCGCCGTGACAGCGGTGCTTCCAGCCCAGGGCCTCTCAAGACAGGGCAAAAAAAAGCGGCACCCCAGCGCGGCGACGTCTGTGTGCAAACGGCCGTGCGCTTCCGTTCAATCAGCGTTCAGGAGGCCCGGCGATACTGGGCCTCTGGAGAACCCAGAGACAAGGCTGGCGGCTACGGAATTCAAGGGGCTGCCCGTGAATATGTCAGTAAGATTGACGGAAGTTATACGAATGTTATTGGACTGCCACTGGTTGAAACTCGCTTATTACTGCGCGCCCTCGGGGTATGAGCAAGGGCAAATGGTAGAGTAGGGCCCCGTTATCACAGCGCTACCCAATTACGCCATGCACGCAGGTTCTGAGCAGCTGCTGATTTCCGCCCATCCCTTTGAAACCCGCATGGCTGTGTTGGTACAGGGGCAGTTGGTGGAATTGCACGCGACCCCCACCGACGGCGAGTCGGCGGTAGGTTTGATTGCCCTGGGCAAGGTGGTTCGTGTGCTGCCCGGCATGCAGGCTGCCTTCGTTGAGCTGGGTCTTGAGCGCCCTGGATTTCTGCACGCCCGCGATATTGAGCGCGTTCGAGTGAACGAACTGGGTGCTACCGTAGAGCCACCTGATATTCGCCAGCTGGTGCATGAAGGCCAGGTGCTGCCGGTGCAGGTGGTCAAGGATCCTATCGCCAGCAAAGGTGCGCGTCTCACGACTAATATTGCCTTGCCATCGCGATTTTTGGTCTTGACCCCGGATAGCGAGCATATCGGCGTTTCGCAGCGCATCGTCAACGCGCTAGAACGTGATCGGCTGCGTGAGTTGGTGCGTGAGTGCGCGACCGCCGCGTGTTTACCCGTTGGCCACGGCTTTATTGTCCGCACGGCGGCCGAAGGCGCGTGTCGGGAAGACCTGACGACAGACCTGGCTGCGCTTGCACTTGTCTGGCAAGAAGTCGAAGCCCGTCGTGTGCGGGCTGTAGCCGGTGATGTGTTGTTTCGGGACCTGCCTACCCATATCCGGGTGCTGCGAGATCTTGTCGGACCTGCTACCACATCGATCCAGGTGGATTCCGCCCAGTTGCACACAACTGTTAGCGAGTTCATTGCAACAACCCTCCCGCAGTTTGCGCATATCGTGTCACGGGCTGAGTCCAGTGAGCCATTGTTTTTGGCTCGCGGCGTGGAACAACAGATTCGTTCGGCACTCAAACCCCGGGTAGGGTTGCCCTCAGGGGGCTATCTCATCATTGAGCAAACTGAGGCCATGATCACGGTCGATGTGAATACCGGTGGATTTACCGGTGCAGATTCGCTGGAAGAGACTGTTTATCAAACCAATTTGGAAGCGGCGGCAGTGCTGCCCCGGCAGCTGCGTCTGCGCAATCTTGGTGGTTTGATTGTGGTGGACTTTATCGATATGGAGTTGCCGGCGCACCGTGTAGCGGTTACGGATGAGTTGCGTGCAGGTTGCCAGAGTGACCCTGCACGAATTCGAGTCTCTGAGATGTCAGACTTCGGGCTGGTTGAACTTAGCCGCAAACGCACCAGAGAAAGCCTGGCGCGACAGTTCTGCGAGCCTTGTGCGGTCTGTGCAGGTTCAGGTCTTGTGCCGCGCCCGGCAACGGTCGCCTTCGAAGTGTTGCGCGCGCTCAGTGCGCTTATCAATCCCCGGCAAGATGTTGTTGTGGAAGCTGGTGAACCGGTGATCGCTAGACTGTTGAACGAAGACGCAACACATCTTGCCCGTATTGCGCAAAACCTTGGCGTTACGGTGCAATTGCAGAGCGTAGCTGATGGTGCCCCTGGCGCCTTTGAGCTGCGCTAGGCGGTCGGTTCACTTTTTGATGAATAACCAGACACCTACAAATCCCAGCCAGGTAGCCACTACAGAGCCGGCGCCTGTTAATGCTGGTTCTAATGTTGGGGCTTATGTCGAGGCTGATGTCGGTATTGCGGCATATATTGTCCGGCCGCTGTTTATTCTCGTTACCGTGATTCTGTTAGTCGGTGCCATCGGCCAGTTGGGTGGCCGAATTTTATTCGCCAACCTCGAACGGTTGGAGCCACGCCTGAATGCGACGCTTAGCGAGCATGGAATTGCCATCAAGGGACTCTCTGGTGATTGGCGCTTTTTTGATCCAATTCTAAGAGTTGAGAGCCTGACTGGGCCTGGCGTGCAGCTTGGTGCGACCTGGGCTGAAGTCGACACGCTTGAAAGTTTGGCCCGCAATCGTGTTGTGTTTCACAACGCGGCTGCCGAGCGCGTGAGATTGGCGTTGGTGCAGGACGAGGCTGGTGTTTGGACGCTAGAAGGGCGAAAACCAATCGAGAATAATTTCGACTGGCTAAGTTTGCTTTGGCACAGCGATCAACTAGAGCTAGAAGCATCGGTTGCGTTGCGTGGGTTTGGTGTATCGCCCAGTGAACTGACGCTAAATTTGAACTTTTCCAATTTTGGTGGCCGCCATCGCGGTGTTTTGAAACTGGCCGATGTTGATGGTTGCGTTAGTTGTGACCTTACGGCGGAGTACAACGTAGAAGAAGCGGCATTGTGGTTTCGTGAGCGCCAGGGTGGCGCTGTGTTGCGTTCGGAGAACTTTGAGTTGCGTGACTCGATGGCGGCGCTCGTCGGCATTGAATACTTGAAGCTGGGTAAGCTTGAGAGCCGACTCCGCCTGCAAGGAGAGCGCTTTAGCGGCCCGCTCAGTTTATTGGAAAGCGAAGTGCGCTTGCCAGGCGGTAGGACCTCAGGACTTAGTTTGTTGGCGGATGGTTGGTCGATAGATGATGGTAGTGCGGCAGCGTTGCAGATTAGTGCGTTGCAGTTGTCAGGCGCAGATAGCGTACTGGAGGTTCGGGACGCTCTCCTGAACTGGAATGGTAGTGACGCAAACGCAAGTACAAATGCCAGCACAGACACAAGTTCTGCGCCCGGTACCGTGACATTTATGGTGCCGCAATTGAACGTTGGTGATATCACCGCAGTCGTTGGCAATATGCTGCCGCAAGAGGTGCCGACCGCGCGCTGGATCAGGCGCCTCGGAATGACCGGGACCTTTACTCACATGTTAGGCAGCTGGTCCCAGGAACGCGGTATAGGTTATGGGGGTGATTTCCACGACGTGTTTATGCAAAGCGTCGGCGGCGTACCTTCTGTTGCGGAACTGGAAGGGTCGTTTGCAGGTGGACCCAGCTATCTGCAATTACGCTTGCTGGGTGCTGATGCCCGGGTCGGCTTCCCACAGTTGTATCGCGAGGAAAAAGACTATTCTTCGGTGACTGGGCAGATCCTGATGTATTTCGGTCAGGACTACTTTGGTTTGCAAGGCAGTAACTTGCATCTTGTAGATAGTCATTTGGATGCGCGGGGTGGCTTTTCGCTGGTTTCAACAATACCAAAGACCAATAACCACATAACCCTTGCTATCGAATCTAACGCTGGCCAGTTCTCAGACATTGAGCCCTACGTCCCTTACAAGTTGCCCAGAAAAGTGCTCGACTGGTTGGAGAGCAGCGGTTTGCGCGCAGATTTATCTTCCCCTCGTTTTGTCATGCACGGTCCTTTGCGCGAAGAAGAAAGTGACATGAAGCGTAGTTACCTGGTGGAGGCGGAGATGCACGACGGCGAACTCGTTTTCAATAAGGAGTGGCCGCGCATCACTGATGCAGATGGACTTGTGCATGTATCCCACGAAAGCATTAACGCTGAGCTTGGTAGTGCGGTGCTTGCAGGTATGGCCCTGCAAGACATGAAAATCTGGCTACCTGCGGGGGCCGCTCATGTCGTGGCTGAAGGGCGGGCCAGTTTTGATGCGGCAACGGGTCTGGAATTTATCCGAACAACGCCTCTGCGCGAATCAATGGATTTTATAGCGGCTGATTGGTGGGCTGATGGCCAGATGCAGCTCGATTTAACCCTGGATCTGCCGTTGGATGATCGGGCGGGTGGCGAACTTGACCCTCGCGTGCGAATGCAGGCGCAGGGAAAATTGCAGGGTACGACCTTCGGCATGCCAGAAGCAGGCCTTCAGTTTGACGATCTGCGCGGCGACCTGAATTACGGCTATCCCTACAATCTCACCGGCACGAACATCAAAGGCACGCTGTTTGGACGGGCGATGCAGATGGGCATTAGCAGCACCCGGTTAACGGCGCCGCCTGCCGGAGCGCCGGAACGATTTGCGCCACGGCGGCTGGACTTTGACCTGTCGGGCGAGATGCACTCGGATGACATGTGGCCACTTATTGGTCTCGATAAATCCCCAGTGGTTGACGGCCTCTTTGATTTCGGCGCGGTGTACAGCACCGAAACGGATACTGGCGTATTGCCATCGCTGGTCGTCGAGACAGAGTTGCAGGGTGCGCAAATCAATCTGCCTGCGCCACTGGGCAAACAGGCGGATGAACGCGCGCTTACGGTAGTCTCTGTGAGCTTTGGTGACACCCGGCAGCGGGCGAACCTGCTGTATCGCGGCCTGCTCGATGCGGATCTGGGTATTGCCGACGAAGGTATCAGTGGCGGTCACATGCGACTTCTTGGTGCCTCGGGAGCTGCTGCCGATTGGGATGGAGTGAACGGGCCGATCAGGATTGATGGCTACATTGCCAGTGCTGATATTGCACAGTGGGCAGGGGGCGAGAGTTCGGTCGAATTGCCTCCTTATGAAATTGCCGATCTTGCCATTGGTGTGGCGACGCTGGGTAAAGTGCAATTGCCAAACATGACGCTGTCTGGCAGTAGCGACGACTCAAGGCTGCAGCTTGATTTTGCGTCTGAGTTTGCAACGGGTTCGCTGCTGGTGCCAGAAGTGGAACTGACAGAGTTGGTACTTTCGGAGTTTATTTATGAAAGCCCCGATTACGTTCCGACTGCGGAGCCGGTCGCGTCTGACGGGACTCTTGTTGCTGCCAAAGAAGCCCAAAACTTGGAGCAAGAGCCACAAGTAACCGCCGCCAACGAACCGATTATTGACCCCATAGATCCGGCGATGATGGACACTCTGCCAGACATGCAGGTGCGTATTGATGCGCTGCGGGTTGATGGCGAGGACTATGGCCGCTGGGCGTTCCGAATTGCCCGTGAAGACGAGGGTGTCGCTTTTAACGAATTAAATGCACAGGTAAAAAATCTGGCGCTCACTGCACCCGATGGTGTGCGCTGGATCCGGGCCGATAATCGGACGACATTTGCCGGGACTCTTGTGGCAGAAGACATGGGCGATGTGCTGGAAGCCTGGGGTTATGCACGCTCGATCGCATCGGAGTCTATGGAAACTCAGCTCGATGTAAGCTGGGTTGGCTCGCCGCTTAACTTCGAACTGCTGCAGACCAGGGGTGATGCAGAGGTTACCGTGCGCGAGGGCAGGTTCCTCGATGTCACCAGTGGCAACAACGCCTTGCGGATCTTCAGCCTGCTCAATTTCAACGCGATAGCCAAGCGTATGAGTCTGAATTTTAAAGATGTGTTTGGTCGCGGTATCAGTTTTGAAAAGGTCCATTCGTTGACTGCGCTGGATGATGGGACTCTGACCTTCGTGCAGCCATTGAAAGTTGATGGCACCGGTGGTGATTTCAAGGTGAATGGACGGATCGATATGGCGAACGGCCAACTCGACAACGAGATGGTTGTTACCTTGCCGGTGAACAAGAGCTTACCGTGGCTTGGTGCTTACCTTGCGTTGGCCAACCCGGTTGTAGGAATTGGTGTTTTGTTGGGAGAGCGCATACTGCGCAAGCCCATTAAGGAACTGTCGAGTGCCAAATACCGTATTACCGGTAATATGGACGACCCCAAGCTGGAGCTGGTCAGCGTGTTTGATCGGTCCATGGAAAATACCGTAGCAGACGACGAATTGCTGGCAGACGACGAGTTGCGAGCGAGTGACGAGTTGCTAGACGATGACGTGGTGGTAGATAGCGTTGAAGCCGATCTACCGGCAGCGGCACCACCACCAGCAGCGAACCCTGATGTCCCGGAGTCAGGCTTACCCGAGCCCATCTTGCCTGAGTCGCCTGTGCCTGCGCCGATTGAACTGGACCCCGGGGCCGAGGTGTTGCTGGGCATCGATAGCCCGGAACGTCGCACTCAGGCAAAATTAACCATGTATCCCTAGTTGGCCTCAGGGCCGCTGGTAAACCCGTTATGCGCAGCGTCGCGCTTTGTAAGGAGATGGCCCACCATGGGAGCATCACGACTATCTGTCGCCTATGACCAACTAATAGCGGATAGCGGGCTGTCTGATGCCCAGCTCGATACGGCTATGGCCGAGCTTATGAGTCATTCGCTGGATCTTGGCGAGCTGTATTTTCAGCACACCAGATCTGAAAGTTGGGCGCTGGAAGACGGCAAGGTGAAGGATGGGGCGTTTTCTGTCGATCGTGGGGTGGGTGTGCGAGCGGTCAGCGGCGAAAAAACCGGCTTTGCCTACGCAGACAGCATTGAGTTGCCCGCACTGCTAGATGCCGCGAAGGCGGCGCGTGGCATTGCAAGGAGTGGGCAGAGCGGTCACGTGCGGGCAGCAAGTCGAGTTACCGCCGAGAGCCGGTTTGTGGCGCTGGATCCGATCGCCGGGCTTGATGAGGCAACCAAGGTAGACCTGCTGCGGCAAGTGGAAGCCGTGGCACGTAAGGCCGACCCCAGAGTCATAGAAGTGAACGTGCGGTTGTCGTGCAATGCCGACACCTCGTTGGTGTTGTCCAGTGATGGTGTGATGGCTGGCGATATTCGCCCATTGATCCGCCTGGATGTCTCGGTGATTGTGGAAGATCAGGGGCGGCGTGAGCGCGGCTCTTCTGGTGGTGGCGGTCGGCGGGAACTGGGTTGGTTGCTGGATGATGAGCGCTGCTTTGACTACGCGCGCGAAGCTGTACGCATGGCGCTGGTAAACCTCGAGGCCATTGATGCACCGGCGGGTCCCATGCCCGTTGTACTTGGACCCGGTTGGCCCGCGGTGCTGTTGCACGAGGCTGTGGGACATGGTCTGGAAGGCGACTTTAATCGCAAGGGCAGTTCGTCATACGCCAATCGCGTCGGTGAACAAGTGGCTTCCAAGCACTGCACGATCGTCGATGACGGGACACTCGCAGACCGTCGCGGGTCTCTGACCACCGATGACGAAGGTACGCCCACGCAGCGCACGGTGCTGATTGAAAATGGAATTCTCAAAGGTTATCTGCAAGACAAACTCAATGCCGGGTTGATGAACACTACGAGTACCGGCAATGCCCGGCGGCAGTCGTATGCTCATATGCCGATGCCTCGCATGACCAATACGTTCATGTTGGCTGGTGAACATGATCCGGAAGAAATTATTGCGTCGGTCAAGAGCGGAATCTACGCAGTGAACTTTGGTGGTGGGCAGGTCGATATCACCTCAGGTCGGTTTGTGTTTTCTTCAACAGAGGCCTATCTCATCGAAGATGGCAAGGCAACGGTGCCCGTGCGCGGAGCAACCTTAATCGGCAACGGTCCCGATGTTATGAATCGCGTGTCGATGGTGGGTAGTGATTTAGCGCTCGATTCGGGTGTTGGTGTGTGCGGCAAGGATGGTCAAAGTGTACCCGTGGGCGTAGGTCAACCCACATTGCTCATCGATGAGGTCACGGTTGGCGGTACTCAGGCCTGAATGATGTCTGCTAGTTTTCGATACAACGCACGGGTGGCCAACTTTTTTTGTTTGTCATCTTTCGCGCTGCGAGCGCGGCGCATGAGTACGCGCAGCTCCTGGGCCGATGCCCCTGGATATTCGTTTAAAAATCCGGTTAGCGCCTGGTCGTCTGCAATGAGCCGTTCGCGCCAGTTTTCAAGCCCATGATGGATACGTTTGGCAGCAGCGTCGTGTTTGGTAATGGCAAGGTAGCGTGCCCGTATGGCGTCAGCCTCTTCGGTGTCCTTGCGCAGCAGACCGCCGATAAACTGACGTTGCCGGCGTTTGGCGCTGTTGCTCTTGATTTTTTGGTACGTGGTGATCGCAGTGGCTAGCTGTTCAGGTAACTCAAGCTCTCTGAGTTGGTTGGGGCTGAGCTCAGCCAGCTGCATGCCGAGCGCTTTCAGTGCGTCTGCTTCGCGTTTTCTTGCAGACTTGCTGTTGTGTGCTTCTTCAGCGGCCGCTGCCGCTATGAACTCTTCCTCGGTGAGATTTGCCGCATCGCGCTTTAACTGTGCTGATGGCTGGTGTGCTCCAGTCTCTGGTGAGGGGTTCGGTGGGTTGCGTTTTGATCGAGCCATTTGTGAATTGTATAGGACTGGACAGCATGTCTGAGAATACTTCGGATTACGATCATAGCGGCGTGGAGGCTCATCTGAGCACTCTTGTCGAGCGCATTGTTAACGAGGCTAAGGCGCAAGGGGCTGACTCGGTTGAGGCGTCAGCCAGTAGCGACCGCGGGCTTTCGGTTAACGTGCGGCGCGGTGAGATTGAGACGGTGGAATACACCCAGGAGCGCGGCTTTGGCGTAACCGTGTACAGACACACCGCAGATGGCGTGTGTAAAGGCAGTGCCAGCACCGCAGATGATCGCGATGAGGCGATTGTTGAGACCGTGCGTGCGGCCTGTAACATCGCAAAGTTCACCCAGCCTGATCCTTGCAGTGGTTTGGCCGCTGCCGAGTTGATGGCGACAGAGTTTCCGGATCTGGATTTGCTCCACCCCTGGATACCGGAAGTAGATCAAGCGAGTACGATGGCTGTGGCCTGTGAAGGTGCTGCGCTTGCACACGATTCCCGTATTACCAACACAGAAGGGGCGTCTGTAAACGCCCATGTTGGGTCCCGTGCCTATGGCAATAGTCACGGCTTTATTGCCGCCAGCAGTGCCTCGCGAGCATCGATGAGTTGCATGGTTATCGGTCAGGACAACGATGGCATGCAGCGCGATTACTGGTACACCGTTGCGCGTAAAGCCAGTGACTTGCTGAGTGCCGAAGAGGTGGGTTTAACAGCAGCGCAACGAACAGTTGCGCGTCTCGGCAGTCGACCTATTGCGACCGGTCGTTATCCGGTGATGTTGGCGCCTAATCTGGCCATTGGATTGGTGGGCAACGTGATGTCGGCAATCAGCGGTTCTGCGCAATATCGCAAGTCGTCTTTTTTGTTGGATAGCATTGGTAACACGGTTTTGAGTCCGCACATCACGCTGCGAGAGGATCCGTTTTTGCCCCGTGCTATGGGCAGTGCGGCGTACGACGGCGATGGCGTTGCGACGCGGGCGCAGGCCTTCATCAAAGACGGAGTGGTGCAAAACTACGTGATGGGTACTTACTCTGCACGTCGGCTTGGTCTTGAAACGACAGCGAACTCTGGTGGTGTGCGCAATCTGCACGTAGACGCCCGCACGTTGCCTTTTGCTGACTTGTTGCAAGAGCTCGGCACAGGAGTGTTTGTTACCGAGTTGATGGGGCAGGGCGTTAACCTTTTAACCGGTGATTACTCTCGCGGGGCTGCGGGATTTTGGGTCGAGAACGGGCAGATTGTGCACCCGGTTGAAGAGATCACCATTGCAGGCACTCTGCAGGATATGCTGCGCAATATTGTGGCCTTCGGGGATGATGTCGATCTGCGCGGTAACGTTCGCTGCGGCAGTGTGTTGCTTGAGGAGATGATGGTCGCGGCGGGTTGAGCGAGCGAAGGCCCAGACTTAATTTGATCTAGCCGTAAACCCAGGTTGCGAGGCCCAGAAACAAGAAGAAGCCCGCCACGTCGGTAATGGTTGTAAGAATAACCCCGCCTGCGATGGCCGGGTCGATATTGAGACGCTCCAACACTACGGGCAGCAGTGCGCCCGACAATGCTGCAAGGACCATGTTGGCGATGACTGCAACGGCAATGACAAGACCGAGCGTTTGGTCCTGAAAGGCCAACGCTGCGGCGAGTCCGACAACGCTTGCCCACAGCAGACCGTTTAGCAGGGCTACTACGAGTTCTCGATTTAAAAACCAGAACAGATTGGTGCGATGAATCTGTTCGAGCGCGCGACCGCGGATTACCAGTGTGAGGGTTTGGGTGCCGGCAATGCCGCCCATACTCGCAACTATTGGCATGAGCACCGCCAGTGCCACGACCTTGGCAATGGTTTCATTGAATAGATTGATAACAGCCGCTGCCATAAATGCCGTGATCAGATTGATGCCTAGCCAGATAGCGCGTCGCTGAGTAGATCGCCATATGGGCGCGAAGGTGTCTTCGTCGGTGTCGAGGCCTGCGCGAGCCAGCACGGCTTCGTCAGCGTCTTCGATGATTACGTCAACCACGTCATCAACCGTGATGCGTCCAAGCAGGCGGCCGTCTGCATCAACCACGGGGGCGGACACCAGATCTTTTTCTGCGAATTCTCGTGCTACCTCGGTATCAGGCGAGTCCACGGGAATGGGTTGGAGTTCGGTATCCATAACTTCGCGGACGGTTACTGACGGATCAGAAGTCACCAACTTTGACAGGGGCAGAACGCCAACCAGCTTGTCCCGGGAGTTCACTACAATCAGCGCGTCTGTCATTTCTGGCAGCTCGTGCAGACGGCGCAGGTAACGCAGCACTAGTTCCAGAGAGTGACGGGGCCGGACCGTGATCGTGTCGGTATTCATCAGGCCGCCGGCGCTGTCTTCCGGATACGACAGCACCGCCTCTACTCGCGCGCGGTCGGCGGCGTCGAGTGCGTTCAGTAGTTGTTGACTGATGGTGTGCGGTAGCGCCTGCAATATGTCCGCGAAATCGTCTGTTGCCAAGTCATCAGCCGCCGCCAGTAGCTGTTGAGTGTCCATTGACGCCAAAAAGTCGGCCCGCACGTCTTCGTGTAAGTGTTGCAGTACCTGGTTGGCACGTTCTTCCTGCAGTAGCTCCCAGACCACGCGGCGTGGTTTGGAGGGCATGGACTCGAGCAGGTGGGCGAGCTCAGGCGCACGCATTGCGGTTAGTAATACTCGGGTTTCACCAAGCGAACCTTCGTCGAGGGCGTGAATTACACCGCTAAGCTGATCCTGAAACTGCATGCGAGTGCCTTACTCGCCTTCGCCGAATTTGTCAGCGACCAACTCAGAGATCGCCGTTAGGGCGTCTTCGGCATCTGCCCCCTCGGCGGTGAGTGTAATCTTCCGACCCTGACCTGCTGCTAACAACATAACGCTCATGATCGACTTGCCGTCGACTTGTTTTTCGTCGGTGCCAACGCTAATTGTGCTGTCGTAGCGTTGCGCCACGTCGACCAGTCGAGCGGCCGCTCTGGCGTGGAGACCGAGTTGGTTAACAATAACGAGCTTGCGCCTTGGCATCAGGGTTCGTGTCCGCGCGCAGCGCTCGGCGGCAGGGCCATGCCGGGAATGGAGCCATCGGGTCGTGGTTTGACTCTGCCGGCCGCGATATGCCGCGGCATTTCGCGGTGTCGCACCAGAACATTTGTTTTTTGGGCTGCGAAAAATTTGCCCAGCCTCTCGGCAATGTAGACAGACCGGTGTTGGCCGCCGGTACAGCCGATAGCGACGGTGAGGTAGACACGATTAGAGTCTTCGAATTTTGGTAGCCAGTTGGTCACAAAGTTTTGGATGTCGTCAAACATGGCACCCACTTCTTTTTGTAGCGACAGGTAGTCACGTACCGGTTCATCGAGACCTGTCAGGGGGCGCAGCTCTTCGACCCAGTGCGGGTTAGGCAGGCAGCGAATATCGAACACAAAATCTGCATCGACCGGCACTCCGTACTTGAAGCCAAAACTGCGGAACAGCAGTGCAAGCCCGGTGGTTTGTTTTTGGACGACCCTGGTTTTGATCAGCTCCAGCAATTGCTGGCTGTCCATCTGCGTAGTATCGAGGAGTAAGTCAGCGAGATCAGAGACGCTTTCGAGCAGCTCGCGTTCGATTTCGATGGCTTGTCGCAGGTCCGTGCCGGGATTGGTCAGCGGGTGCCGGCGTCGGGTCTCGCTGAAGCGTTTAACGAGCTCGGGGCTGCTGGCGTCGAGGAACAACACCTGACAGTCGAGATCCATGCGATCGAGTGAAAGCAGAATTTCGGGGAACCTTTCGAGATCGATGGCGCGTGCGTCGATACACACGGCCAGATTCTGGGCCTCGGTCAGGGGGTTGCGCAGGGCGTTGTGGACGAGTGACTGCAGCAGGCCGACGGGAAAGTTATCTATGCAGTTGAAGCCTTCATCTTCGAGTGCATTGAGAGCGGTGCTCTTGCCCGACCCTGAACGACCGCTGATGATGATTAGCTTCACTGGTTATCCTGTGTTTGTCCGTAGCTGCTAGGATGAATCCGCCGGTGTGACGAGCTTCTGCATGCTCTCGAACAGGGTAAGGTGGTCCTGTGCCTGACGCAATGTGGCTCTGTGGTCCGCTTCGATCAGGATGCTGGCGAGCTGCGATAGCAATTGCAGATGTTGATCGTCGGCGCTTTCTGGCACGACCAGGACAAACAGCAGGTCGACATTCGTGTCATCTGGCGCAGCATAATCAACCGGCTCGTCAAGGGTGAGCAGTACGCCCAGGGGGGCTTCGCAACCCGCAAGGCGACAATGTGGAATGGCGACACCCTCCCCGAGCGCTGTGGAGCCCAGTTTCTCGCGGGCCAGCAGAGCGTCGAGCACACTGCGAGCGTTCAGATCATTGCTACCCGCAAGAACTTCACAGGCGTGCTCCAGAGCGCGCTTGCGCGACGTGCAGGACACCTTGGCGCAGGTGCGATCCAGGCTCAGCAGCGGTAACAGGCTGGATTCGGTGGCTGAAGTGGTTGATAACGCAGAATCGGAGTCGACGCCCGGTGTTTTAGTGTCGGGGTTAGACTTCTTTGCGGACGATTGTAGTCGCATGGAGGAATTAGCAAACCTTTGTACGGCGAAGGGCCCCCTGTCGGGCGGGCCCCTGGTGAGGAATTTATAATGGCGGGCAGCCTTCACCTGATTTTGACTCAGTTTTGGCTCTGCCCGCCTCTGCGGGGCGGATTATTCCTCTGGAAGCGGCTGATGTCGATCAGTTGCTTTAAAACTGGCCAATTTTTCTTTGTGTTTCAGAACCTGGCGATCCAGTTTGTGGGCAAGTGAGTCGATGGCGGCATAGAGATTTTCAGAATCTGCGTCGGCGAATATCTCAGCTCCGGTGGTGTGCAGAGTGGCTTCTGCCTTTTGCACCAGCTTGTCGACAGACAGCACCACATGAACGTTGGTGATGTGGTCGTCGTGGCGTTCTACGCGGTTCAGCTTGGTGGTTACGTAGTTGCGTAGCGAACTGGTTACGTCGATATGATGACCGGTAATATTTAGCTGCATAGATGCTCCTCCAATTTACTTAGGATTTCATTACTTACGATTTCAGTTGAGGTTCTGGTTTGAGTCTTTGGTGAGTGTCTTAGTGCGCGGGACGAATTTGTGACGTGACAGATTGCTGGGTGAGCGGGTGTTAGGCGAATGCCGGTGCTAGTGCCAGAAGATGGGGCCCAAGAACGAGGCCAGATTATCGCATTGCTACCTGTGGGCCCGTGAGTGGGTGTTTGGCGGCATGCGATGAGAAGCACTGCTAGACGAGCCTCTTGCGCTCGTTGGAAGGCGGTATCGCCATGGATTCTCGGTATTTGGCCACTGTGCGCCGCGCCACCTTGATGTTCTGGTCCTTCAGTATTGCCGCGATTTTGCTATCGCTCAACGGTTTTTTTGGATTCTCTTCCGCGGTAAGCTTCTTGATTAGCGCGCGAATGGCGGTACTCGAGACTTCGCCGCCACTCGCTGTGCTGACGTGGCTCGAAAAGAAGTACTTTAGTTCGAAAATGCCGCGCGGTGTATGCATGTACTTGTTGGTTGTAACCCGGGAAATCGTTGACTCATGCATCTCTACCGTCTCGGCAATGTCATGCAAAACCAATGGCTTCATGGCTTCTTCCCCATAATCGAGAAACGCCCGTTGATGTTCGACGATCTGGGTGGCTACCTTTAGCAGAGTGTCATTGCGGCTCATTAAACTCTTTAAGAACCAGCGCGCTTCCTGCAAGTTGTCGCGCAGGTACTGGTTGTCCGAACTGGAATCGGCGCGCTTGATGAGGTTGGCATAGGTTTGGTTAATGCGCACCTTGGGCATGGCTTCGCCATTGAGACTGACCTGCCAAAGGCCCTCAACCTTGCGCACCTGCACATCGGGTACAACGTAAGCAGCGGCGCCGCCACCAATACTGCTGCCTGGCCGCGGATTTTGTGCCTGAATGAGTTGGACCACGCTTGCCAACTCGGTGTCGGCGAGGCGGGTTTTCTTCCGTAGTGTGGCAAAATCCTTGGCGGCCAGAACGTCCAAATGATGGCTAACAAGAGCGATCGCCTCATCCCGCCAAGGGTATTCCGCTGGCAGTGCGCGGAGCTGGATAGCGAGGCAATCGGCAAGATCCACCGCGGCGACGCCCAGCGGATCAAAATGTTGGATGCGGTGTAACACCGCCTCTACCTCATCCAGTTCAATATCGAGTTCTGCATCGAAGCCGGCGCAGATATCCTCGACGCTCATCATTAATAAACCATCGGGATGAATAGCATCGATGATGGCTAATCCCATGAGCTGATCGCGATCAGACATGGGTGTCAGATTGAGCTGCCAGAGCAGATGGTCGGTGAGGGTCTTAGTCGCGCTATTGCGTGCTTCGAAGTCGAGTGTGTTATCGCTGCTCGCTGGCGCAGAACTCTGGGCCAGATCCTCCCAGGAGCTGTCGACGGGGACGTCGTCAGGTACATCGTTGTCGTAGTCCGAGACTCCGGTGATATCTTCGAATTCGCTCAGTTCCCCGGTCATCTCAGTGTCGGGTAACTCGTCCGCGCCGGCTTGACCATCCGGCTC
The DNA here is from genome assembly GCA_964611345.1 of uncultured Pseudomonadales bacterium. Lineage (GTDB taxonomy): Bacteria > Pseudomonadota > Gammaproteobacteria > Pseudomonadales > Azotimanducaceae > JALZVT01. Next base: position 12,454 of record CAZSYU010000005.1, on the reverse strand, counting down.
CAGTGCACCGTTCGTATAGTCGTCGGTTGGATCGACCTGCGATAGTTCCGGTGCATCTTCTGCGGTGTCTTCGGCGAACTCCTCTTCGAGCTCGAGCAGCGGGTTTTCTTCAAGAACCTGCTGAATTTCCTGTTGCAATTCCAACGTCGACAGCTGCAGCAGACGGATGGCCTGCTGCAGTTGTGGGGTCATGGTCAGGGACTGACCTACTTTTAACTGCAGGGATTGCTTCATTACCAAGCCAGTTTAACTGGTTGGTTAACTAAAGCTCGAATTGATCACCCAGGTAGACATTGCGGACCGTCTCATTCTGGAGGATCGTCTTAGCGTCTCCAGCTTCGATAATTGCACCCTGCACCACAATGTAGGCCCGGTCACAAATATCGAGGGTATCGCGCACATTATGGTCGGTAATCAGGACGCCAATGCCACGGGCGGACAAATCGCGTATTTGCGCTTTAATGTCGGCCACTGAGATCGGGTCGACTCCAGCGAAGGGCTCATCGAGTAACATGAAGCGTGGGTTAGACGCCAGGGCACGAGCGATTTCCAGGCGCCGGCGTTCGCCCCCGGAGAGACGCTCCCCGCGTTGCGTGCGGATGGGCGTTAAACCAAATTCGTCAAGTAATTGGTCTTCGCGCTCTCGGCGTTCGGCGCGCGACAGCCCTTTTTGCAACTCCAGGATTGCGCGCAGGTTTTGCTCGACGGTGAGGCGGCGAAACACGCTGGCTTCCTGGGGCAGATAGCCGATGCCGGCACGTGCCCGACCGTGCATTGGCAATCTGGTGAGATCGTTGTCGTCCAGCACGATACTGCCGCCATCTGCCTTAACCAGACCCACAATCATGTAAAACGAAGTGGTTTTGCCAGCACCATTTGGTCCCAGCAAGCCAATAATTTCGCCACTGCCGACGTCGAGGCTGATGTCGGAGACGGCCTGATGAGAGCCATAACTTTTTTTCAGGTTACGGGCGCTCAACTTTGAGTTGGAAGATCCTGCCGTGCTCAAGCTACTGATCGTCCTCAACGATTGCCGCTGCATCGGCTGCGTTATCTGTTTGGGTCGCGGGCGCTTTGCTGCGTTTCGGCTGAAGGGTCATTTGGATGCGTTTGGGTTCGGCGCTGGCGGCATCGACGCGGCCGGCGCGAATATCGTACTCGATGAGTTCGCCACGAAAATCATTGCCCTGTTGGGTGAGGTGGGCGTTACCTTCGAGATCCACTTTCTCATCGCGCGTGTGATACACGATAGTGCGCGCGTCGGCCTGCATGGTCTCCTGGTTACTTTTCAGCTTCTGACTGTAATAAGCGGGATTTCCCTGGGCGATCAAGCGCACCACCTTGTCGTTTTCGAATTCGATCGTAACCTCTTCAGCGGTGATTTTTAGCGAGCCCTGATTGACTCGAACTGCGCCGCGATAGGTGGCCTTTTCGGCTTTTTCTTCGTACACCAGTTCGTCGGAGAATATTTGAATAGGTTGATCAGCGTCTTCGGTTAACGCCGCGGTTGGTAAACTGCTGAAGGCACCAAGTATTGCTGCAAACGCCGCAACCAATGGTCTGCAAAGCGCACTGGCGGGCGGGCCTAAACTGGACCTACTTAAACTGGAAAGGTAGAACAATCGTCTGTACCTGGGTTGTAGCGCCGCTTAGTTCTAGCACGCCTGTCGCAAGGTTGCCGCGCAGGTTTGACGCTTTGGTGCGGCCTGTATGGGTGTCGATGGTAACACTCTCAGTGGATTCGACGAATTCACGATCGGGGTAGAGATACAGGGAGGAGCCACGCACCGAGATATACGCCGGTGGTACGCGCTGTTGCTGCAGCTCAACGTTGTCGCGCAAGAACACCACTTCTTCGAGTACACCGGCGGGGCTGGGGTGCTTTCGCACTGAACCATAGTTTGCGGTGGCTTGCCATGGCTCTGCGTCGGTCGCCGACAACAGGAGGTCGGGTTGATCCATACGCGTTAGTTGCGTTTCGTTGGTCGCGTGGGTGGCTTCTTGCCCCGGCGCATTGTCAAAGTGGCTCACGCGCTTGGCATGCAACAGATACTTGCGGGTGCCGTCTGCGTTGAATTGGTGTATCACCGCGTTGTCGATGTACAGGTCGGGCTCGTCCTGCAGTTCCGGCGGTAACTGTTGCGGTTTGGTTGCGGTGTCTGCGTTCTGCTGCAGCCACAGCGTGCCGGCGGCGAGGATGGCGCCTAAGGCCAACAACAGTGCCAGAGGAGATTGTCGAGTAGTGGTGGGCAGATGGGAGGGGTCGGAAGCAGCCACTGTCAGGCTTAGCCAACATCCGGGCTGGCGTTAGACGCGGTTCGCGCGGCGGTGATGGCGTCTGCGAGTTCACGCACAGCGCCGCGTCCTCCGGGCAAGCTGGCGACCAAATCCGCGCTAGCGCGTACCTCGGGGTGGGCATCAGCAACCGCTAGTGCACAACCAACCGCAGCAAACAACGCAATATCGGCAATGTCATCGCCAATGTGAGCCATGTTGGTGACGTCTATGCCTGTTGTTGCGCTGAGATCACTTAGTGCGGGCAGTTTGTCTTCGCTACCTTCGTACAGATGCGTAATGCCTAACTCGGTTGCCCGTCGTCGCACCATCGCAGAGCTGCGCCCACTGATTATCGCCAGAGTAACGCCGCTCGCTTGCAAACGCTTCAATGCGGAACCGTCCTGGGTGTTGAAGGCCTTGAGCTCGTCGCCGTTGCTGCTGTAGTAAATGGTGCCATCCGTGAGCACGCCGTCCACATCGAGGCACAGCAGTTCGATGCGGGCTAGCTTTGCGGCCAGTGTCGTTGGCATGGCCTAAGCTTGCAGGTAGAGCATGTAGTTGTAGCCGATCCAGCTCAGGATCAACACGGCGCCTTCGAAGCGAGTAATGATGGCTCGTGAGTTGATGCCATAGGCGAACAGACCCAGTAACAGCGTCAGAGCGACCATCATGCCGCAGTCACGCCAAAATACCGCGGCGCTGATATCGGTAGGGTTGACCAGCGCTGGGACCGCCAGCACCGCCAGGATGTTAAGGATGTTGGAACCCACGACATTGCCCACGGCAATGTCGGTATGGCCCTTGAGTGCTGAGCCTACGGTTGCCGCGAGTTCTGGCAAGCTGGTGCCCACAGCAACTATGGTGAGGCCAATGATCAACTCGCTAACCCCCAACGCGACGGCGATTGAGGTGGCCGCCCACACCAGGATGTTGGCACTACTCAGCAGCACCACTAACCCTGAACCGAGCCAGATCAAGGCTTGTCGCATGGGCATTTCGGGCAGCTCGTCGAGTTCTTCGTTGATGGCGTCGCTGATGTCGTTGGGGTTGGTGTTCTGCCGCCGCAGAAGGCCGAACAGGATAAAACCAAGTCCCAGCAGCAAAAGCATGCCATCGATGCGCGACAAGCTTTGATCGAATAACAGAACCAGCGCAAGGCCGGTTGCGCCAAACAACCAGGGCAGTTCGGTCCGCAGGGTGGTCCCGCTGAAGGGCAGCGGGGCGAGGATAGCTGTAATGCCAAGCACCATGCCTATATTGGCGATATTGGAGCCAACCGCATTGCCGACGGCCAGTAGGGGGTTGCCCTCGAGAGCCGCCATGAGTGCCACCAGAATCTCTGGTGCCGAAGTGCCCAGCGAAACAACCGTTAGGCCAATCATCATTTTGGACATGCCCGCGTTCGCAGCGGTAGCCGCAGCGCCGGACAGGAACCGATCTGCACTCCATACGAGAGCAACAAAACCGGCGATTAGGACGAAAATGGGAACCGCCATGGAGATAGAAGGGTCTACTTAAAGATGGTTAAGGATGGTTTGGAACATTTTTTGTGGGACGGACTTTAGACGGATAGCGAGAGAACGCCAAGGTGGTATCATTTTTCACGCTCACAAAGGTCCTTTTGCAGTACCTACAACAGAGACTGCGCTAGTGCCCACAACCCATTTATAGTGACTGGTCCGATAGTGGCTTGTCACTCTCACAGCGACTAATTTCAGGGCTCTGCGCGTTGTCTAATCTCATCGAAGTTCGCGACCTCTTCTACGCCCGTGGGGAACGAGTCATATTCAATGGGCTCAATCTCGAGGTGCCGCACGGCGAAATTACGGCGATTATGGGCCCCAGCGGCACTGGGAAAACCACGCTGTTGCGTATTATTGGCGGTCAGGTCCGTCCCGATCATGGTGAAGTTTTGGTTGACGGCAAGGATGTCTGTGCGTTGTCGCGCCGCGACTTGCTCGAACTGCGTCGCAGCATGGGTATGTTGTTTCAGTCTTCGGCGTTGTTCACCGACCTGAACGTCTATGAAAATGTCGCGTTTCCGCTGCGGGTGCATACGGATCTCGATGAGCGACTGATTCGCAACATTGTACTCATGAAGCTCAACTCGGTTGGCTTGCGGGGCGCGCGCGATCTGCAGCCGTCGCAGCTATCGGGCGGCATGGCGCGGCGCGTGGCTCTGGCCCGGGCAATTGCGCTTGATCCCAATCTCATCATGTATGACGAGCCTTTTACCGGCCAGGACCCCATTGCAATGGGGGTGCTGTTAACCCTGGTCAAGGGGCTAAACGAATCACTGGGCATGACCAGTTTGCTGGTGTCGCACGACATTCATGAAACGGTGTCCATCGCGGACAAAATCTACGTTATCTCGGACGGCGAAGTGGTCGCTTCGGGGTCGCCAGAGGTTTTGCGCAGTCACTCCTCCGCCCGCATTCAGCAGTTTATGAATGGCTCACCTGATGGCCCAGTGCCGTTTCACTATCCGGCGGATGAGCTGGAATTCGATCTGCTGGGCACGCCCTGATGCTGCGTTTTTTGCGTGTCCTTGGGCAGCGCATGCTCGAAAGTCTGCAAACACTCGGGCGGGCTTCGACGCTGTGGGTAATGGCGCTGTGGGGCTTACCGAAGGCTGCCGATGTGCCGCTTGCTCTCAAGCAGGTCTACAACATTGGCGTGCTGTCGCTGGTTATCATCATCCTGTCTGCGTTTTCGATCGGCGCAGTGATATCCCTGCAGTTCTACACTCAGCTCGTGCGGTTTGGCGCTGAGTCAACCGTAGGGCTTGGCGTCGCACTCACCGTGTTGCGGGAATTGGGGCCGGTGGTCACGGCACTGCTATTTGCCGGGCGAGCAGGCTCGGCGATCACAGCCGAAATTGGCCTCATGAAAACCACTGAACAACTGTCCAGCATGGAGATGATGGGGGTCGACCCGCTGCACCGCATTGTCGCCCCACGGCTCTGGGCCGGGTTTTTCTGTTTGCCTATTCTTACGCTTATTTTCAGCGTCGTGGCCATCCTGGGCGGTGCTCTGGTGGCGGTTGACTGGCTGGGTGTGAGTGCCGGCAGTTTTTGGACCGGCATGACGGATGGTGTCCGGATTGGGCGAGATATCGGCAATGGCATGATCAAGGCCGGTATTTTTGCGCTGGTAGTGACCTGGATTGCTGTGTTTCAGGGCTACGACACGGTCCCGACCGCAGAAGGCATCGGTGAAGCCACCACCCGAACGGTTGTATACTCTTCTATTGCCATTCTCGCGCTCGACTTTGTGCTGACATTGGTGATGTTTGGTGATTTCAAGTAGATCTTGCAGCGGGTACTTGAAATTGAAGAATTTGGCCCCAAGGTAGAAAACAATGCGAATGCGAACAATTGAAATCAGTGTTGGGGCCTTTGTGCTCGCCGGCATTCTCGCGCTGGTCTTCCTGGCGGTGAAAGTCAGTGGCATTAATGCCAGCGCTGACGAAGAGGGTTATCTGCTGAAGGCCCGGTTCGACGATGTCTCTGGCTTGCGTGAGCGCGCAAAGGTGACCATTGCCGGAGTTACCGTAGGTCGGGTCACCAGCATCAGGGTTGACGCTGAGTATGGTGAAGCGGTTGTCGGGCTTGCCGTGCAGGACTCCATTGGGCCATTGGCCCTGGATACTGGCGCACAGATTGTTACAGAAGGCGTTATGGGCGGCCGCTACATTGCCTTATCTCCTGGCGCGGATGAAGAGTTGCTGGCCAGTGGTGATTTTTTAACTGAGACCCAGGGTGCACTCGTGCTCGAAAAACTCATCGGTGACTTTGTAACCTCACTAGGTAATTAACTCATCACTGTGTCGCCTAATCGCCTCAAAGCAGGAATCAAATCATGAATTTCAACACTTTTACTAACCCCATTACCAAGCTTCTTGTGCTCAATGGTGCAGTCGGTCTCGTGCTTGGGTGGATGCTTTCCCTAACTTTGGCGGCAAATGCAGCAGACGCGCCCGCCAGCGAAGCTTCTCCTCATGAGGTTATTCGCGGTACATCCAGTGAGCTGGTTGAACTGATTGAGCGTGCGCGAAGCTATGTCGACGAAGACCCGGATCGATATCACACCGAAGTGCAGGCGCTGCTCGATCCGGTTGTCGATTTTAAGTCGTTCTCGCGGCTAGTAATGGCGACACACTACAAAAAAGCGACTGTGGAGCAGCGCAAACGCTTCGCCAGTTCGTTTAAGCGGTCGCTAGTTAAGACCTATGCCTCAGCGCTAATGCAATTCAGCAATCAAGAAATCAAAGTGCTTGATCCGACGCGGGCGCCGCGTGATCCGCGCCGGCCCACTGTAAACATGGAGATTACGACGGCGGGCGGTACTGTGTATCCGTTGAGCTACACCATGGGAAGAAACAAAGCCGGGAACTGGCAGATGAGGAACATTATCATCAATGGCATTAATCTGGGTCTGACATTTCGCAATCAGTTTGGCAGTGCCGTACGAGATAGAAAATACGCCGGTGATCTCGATAAAGTGATTGATGCCTGGGGTGGGCTGGTGAGCGAAGTGGACACAATCGGCACTGCCGACTCTTGAGCGTAGCGAAACACAGCAACCTGATCGTTGCGACGGCGGAAGGTGGGGTTATCGATACGGCGATAACTCTCGCCAACGCCAACGCGATGAGTGCGGCTGGCGAGGCATTTATCGGTGCTACTGATGCGGTTCAGGTGCAGCTTGATATGGCGAAAGTGGCGCCTTCAAGCGTTGCAGTAGCGGTAGCTCTTTCTTGGCTCGCGAGCGCGCAGCGACACCAAAAGGAACTCTGCCTAAGCAACCTGAGCGCCGATTTCAGTGGCGTGATTGAGTTTTCCGGTATTGCTCCGATGTTTGCCGAGCATATTGGTTCGACCTCTCAGTAATTTTTACTCAACCAGAGGTTACGTGCGCGTGATTGAACAGATTCGATCGTCCATTGAAGCAGAGCTCGATTTTGTGGAGCTAGATGTGCAAGGAGAGGGTGGGCGGTACGAAATTTACATAGTCAGCGAGTTGTTTACAGGTATGAATCGGGTCAAAAAGCAGCAAACCGTTTATGGCCCGATCAAACCTCTACTTGCTGATGGCAGCGTACACGCGATTACCATCAAAGCCTTTACACCTGCTGAACTGCAGCAATAGTCATGCAACAGCTACTCATTAAAGGCGGCCAGCCACTGTCTGGTGAAGTGCGCGCATCCGGCGCCAAAAATGCAGCGTTACCCTTGCTCGCAGCAGCGCTTCTGACTGATGGCCGGGTGCATTTCGAAAACATGCCGCATCTGCATGACGTGACTACCATGATCGAGCTGCTCGGTTGTCTGGGTGTTGATGTGCTTGTTAATGAGCGTATGGGTGTTGAAGTATGTGCTGTCGGGGTTAATGAGTTTTGCGCGCCTTACGAGCTAGTCAAAACCATGCGTGCGTCGTTTTTGGTGATGGGCCCGTTGCTTGCGAAGTTTGGTGAGGCGGAGGTGTCTCTGCCTGGAGGTTGTGCGATTGGTGCTCGGCCCGTTGATCAGCATTTAAAAGGGTTCGCGGCCATGGGCGCCGAAATCACGGTTAGCGATGGCTACGTCCGGGCCCTACTGCCGCCCGAATGTCAGGGCCGTTTGCAAGGCGCGACTGTGCTGTTCGATATGGTTACCCACACGGGCACAGAAAACCTCTTGATGGCGGCAGTGCTTGCCAGGGGCACCACGGTGTTGGAAAACGCGGCGCGTGAGCCTGAAGTAGTCGATCTTGCCAACTGCCTGATAGCCATGGGTGCAAAGATCTCTGGTGCTGGCACCGCAACCATTACCGTGGAAGGTGTTGAGTCGTTGCATGGTGCGCGCCATTCGGTCATTCCTGATCGGGTTGAGGCGGGTACCTACCTGATCGCCGGAGCTGCGACTGGTGGCAAGGTTAAGGTAACCAACGTTGTGCCCCAGACGCTCGAAGCCGTGTGCACCAAACTCCGTGAAAGCGGTGCCTTAGTTGAGGAGGGCGAGGACTGGATTAGCCTCGACATGCAGGGCAAGCGGCCACAGGCAGTAGATATACGCACAGCGCCGCATCCCGGTTTTCCGACCGACATGCAGGCGCAGTTTTTGGCACTAAACGCGATAGCGAAAGGCACGTCTCGTATCACCGAAACTATTTTCGAAAATCGGTTTATGCACGTACAGGAAATCAACCGACTCGGCGCCAGCATCGATTTTGAGGGCAGCACGACGGCGATTGTGCATGGAGTGGAAAAACTCCATGGCGCGCCCATAATGGCTACTGATCTGCGTGCGTCTTCCAGTCTGGTGATTGCGGGGCTTGCGGCAGACGGCGAAACTCTAGTTGACCGGATTTATCACATTGATCGTGGCTATGAACGGCTCGAAGAAAAACTCGCTCAGTTGGGCGCGCGAGTGCAGCGCGTGTCGGGGTAGCCTGTGTTAACCATTGCTCTCAACAAAGGCAGCAGGATTTTAAGCAAGTGTTTGCCGTTGCTTGCCGCAGCCGGTATTGAGCCAGCGGACGATTTGGGTGCAACTCGCAGGCTGGTTGTGCCCAGTAAATGTGGATCGGCCCAGCTGGTGATCATGCGTGGTGATGATGTACCTACCTTTGTTGAGTACGGCGCGGCAGACATCGGTGTGGTTGGCAAAGATACCCTGCTGGAGACCAATGCCACGGATTACTACGAGCGCCTTGACCTCGGTGTGGCGCGCTGCAACCTGATGACCGCGGGCGAACCCAACGCCCAACCACCCCTTGGACCGCTGCGGGTGGCCACCAAGTTTGCCAAGACGGCGGTGGCGTTTTACGCCGAACGGGGTCAGCAGGTGAGTATTATCAAACTGTCCGGAGCACTGGAGCTTGCGCCGCAATTGGGTCTTGCTGACCAGATTGTCGACATTGTGGAGACCGGTGCGACGCTCAAGGCGAATGGGTTGGTGCCGCTTGAGGTTGTGACAGAAATATCGACCCGTGTGATTGTTAATCGTGCCGCAATGAAAACGAGCTACGCCGAGATTGAGCCATTGCTCGAGCGCTTGCGTGACGCTGTTACCAACCGCGGTTGAGGCGGCGTCGATCGTGCCAGACACACTGCCAAAGACTTTGAACAGCGCCGCTGCGGGATTCTCTGGGCAACTCGATGCCCTGCTTGCGTGGGATACCGGTGCCGACGGCGAGTTAACGCGCTCGGTCACTGATGTAATCGCCGAGGTGCGCGCGCGCGGCGATGCGGCTGTTATTGAGTACACCAATCGCTTTGACCGGCGCAGTGTTGAGCGCGCGGACCAGTTACGGATTTCTGCCGATGAGTTGCGCACGGCGCTCGATGGGCTACCCGACGTAGACCGTGAGGCATTGTTGGCGGCTGCTGCGCGCGTGCGCTCCTACCACGAGCACCAGGTCGATGAGTCCTGGAGTTATGAAGATGCGCTTGGCAATACTTTGGGACAGCAGGTTACCGCGCTGCGCCGAGTCGGAGTGTATGTGCCCGGTGGCCAGGCGGCTTATCCGTCGACCGTGTTAATGACCGTTATTCCTGCCAGAGTTGCAGGTGTTGATGAGGTCATCATGACGGTGCCAACCCCCGGAGACGTACGCAATCCACTGGTGCTTGCCGCCGCCGCCGTGGCAGGGGTCGATGAGATAGTTACGATTGGCGGTGCTCAGGCTATCGCTGCGTTAGCCTACGGTACCCAGAGTATTGAGCAGGTCGATAAGATTGTGGGCCCAGGGGGTGCCTTTGTTGCGGAGGCCAAACGCCAGGTGTTTGGTCCGGTGGCAATCGACATGATTGCAGGTCCCAGCGAAATATTACTGATTGCCGATGCCACCGCGGATCCGGAGTGGCTTGCCCTTGATCTGTTTTCCCAGGCGGAACACGACGCGGCGGCGCAGGCTATTTTGCTCACGCCAAGCGCTGATTTGCTTGCGCAGGTGGCGGCCGCGATTGAGCGACTGTTGCCGACGATGTCCCGCGCTGCGCTTATCCGGGAATCGCTTGAGAATCGTGGGGCGTTAATACTGACCAAAGACCTTGCAGAGGCCTGTGCCATTTCGAATCGAGTGGCTCCCGAACATCTGGCGATTAATGTGGCCGCTGAGCACGAAGAGGCTGTGGTTGGCGCTATTCGTAACGCCGGGGCGATTTTTGTCGGCGCCGGTTCTGCGGAAGTGATGGGCGATTATGCGGCCGGCCCCAGCCATGTGTTGCCGACCTTTGGTACGGCCCGCTATGCGTCACCCCTTGGGGTTTATGACTTTCAGAAACGTTCGTCGTTGATTCGTCTGTCTGCCAAGGGCGGGCAGGAAGTGGCGCGCATTGCCAGTGTCCTCGCTGATGGCGAAGGGTTAGAGGCGCACGCGCGGGCAGCGAGGGCGCGTCTTAATAACTTCGATCACAACGCTTAAGCAATGACTGCCAATGCATCGCTTTCACCTGCCGCTCGCTATGCCGAACTGTTAGCGAACGGTGAGTTAACGGCCGACGAGGGCCAGGCGCTAGCCGTAGCTGGGCTTGATGATCTGTACCAGCGTTTTCTGGCGCGCAACGCTCAACCTGAACCGGATCCTGGTTTGTTGGGTCGGGTTTTGCGCAGCTTTCGGGATGAACCCAAACCAGAACCCTTGCAGGGACTATATATGTGGGGCGGTGTTGGGCGCGGCAAGACGTTTCTGATGGATTTGTTTGTCGAAGCCCTCCCGGCAGGTGCTGCCGTGCGCATGCACTTTCACCGCTTTATGCGCGAGGTGCACCGCGGCCTGAACAGCCACTCGGGCGCGGCCAATCCGCTAACCCTGGTTGCAGACGAGTTTGCCGGGCGGGGATCTGTGCTGTGTTTTGATGAGTTTTTCGTCTCCGATATTGGCGACGCCATGATATTGGCAGAGCTGCTGGATGCACTTTTTAAGCGCGGCGTTGCGCTGGTGGCAACCTCGAACGTAGAGCCAAAAAACCTGTATGAAAATGGATTGCAACGCCGGCGGTTTCTACCGGCGATTGATTTGCTGCACAGACATGTCGACATTTTGAATGTTGATGGCGGTATCGATCATCGCCTTCGAGTGCTTGAGCAGGCGGAGATCTATCACGTGCCGCTGGGAGCGGCTGCCGAGGCGAGCCTGTCGCGCAGTTTTGTGAGCATTGCAGCCAAAGAGCAGGTCACCCAGGACCACGCCTTACGGATTGAAGGTCGCGACATGCTGGCGCGCATGTGCGCCGCTGGCGTGGTCTGGTTCGACTTTCAAGCGCTGTGTGATGGGCCGCGTAGCCAGAACGATTACATTGAGCTCGCGACGCTGTTTCATACTGTGCTGGTCAGTGACGTGCCGCAGTTTACGACCAAGCTGGAAGACCAGGCGCGGCGCTTTATTAGTTTGGTGGATGAGTTTTATGACCGTGGGGTGAAATTGATTCTCTCCGCTGAGGCTCCGGTCCACGAGCTGTATCAGGGGGAGCGGCTCGCGTTTGAGTTTGAGCGGACTGAGAGTCGGTTGTTGGAGATGCGGTCGCGGGAGTATCTGGGTCGGGAGCATAAGGCTTAGAGGGCGTTGCTGTTGGGATTGAGGTGAGTGGCCGGTGCGGTGGCTGGGGCCCTGGGTGGGGGTGACCCGGGCCACGGGTCGGCCCCTCCGGGGCTGCCCTTGCTACGCGAACTTGCCTCCGCGAAGCGCAGAGTCAATTCGCTTCGTTCGGCGACCCTTCGAGGCCCTCTCACCCCACCCAGGGCCCCAGCCACCGCACCGGCCCCGATCCCTAATCCGGAACAGCCCCTCGCTATGCTCGGCTGGTTAGGTTGGCAGGGCGATCAAGTTAGTGAAGTTGGATCGGGTTGATGGGGTGTCCCAGACTTTGCTCGCTGTTGTCCCGGTTGCGAGAAGGCCATCTATTAAACCCAACAACTCACTCGCCGGCCCCTATATGCGGTAACCACCAAGCTGGCGAAACTTCGTCAAAACTAATGGGGGGGCACTACCCGCGTGCTGGCGCCACCGAAACCGTTGGTTTGAAACGTGCACTGGCCAGCTGTTGGGGTATGGGCGTGGGGAGGGTTGCCAGGCCTCGAAGGGGTGCCGAGCGAAGCGAATTGACTCTGCGCTTCGCAGAGGCAAGTTCGCGCAGCGAGGGCAGCCCCGGAGGGGCCACCCCGTGGCCGGGCAACCCTCCCCACGCCCATAC
>CAZSYU010000004.1:0-91610 GCA_964611345.1 uncultured Pseudomonadales bacterium | reverse complement strand
CCGTAAGGCTCCTGCGAAAAAGGTGTTGGTGCCAGAGACGGTGCATCCCTTGTATCGCCGGGCGGCGACCAACATTGTGAGCAATCAGGGCATTGAAGTTTGCACGCTACCCATGTCAGCCGACGGTCGACTTGATCACGCTGCACTGGCGGATTGGGTGGATGATTGCGCCGCTTTGGTTGTGCAACAGCCCAACTTCTTTGGCGCCCTGGAAGATGTGGATGCGCTCGCTGGCTGGGCGCAAAGCAACAATGTTCTGTTGATTGCTGTTGCTAACCCATTGTCTCTTGCGATGCTCAAACCACCCGGCGAGTGGGGCGCGGACATCGTTTGTGGTGACGGTCAGCCGTTTGGCATCCCGATGGCATCGGGTGGACCATCCTTTGGCTTTATGTGCACAAACAGCAAGTACGTCCGGCAAATGCCGGGTCGAATCATTGGTCGCACAGTCGATCTCGATGGTAAGCCCGGTTACGCACTAACATTGCAGGCGCGCGAGCAACACATTCGGCGCGCCAAGGCGACCTCCAATATTTGTACCAATCAAGGTTTGTTGGTTACGGCCGGCACGATCTACTTGAGTCTCTTAGGTGAGCTGGGTTTACAAGGAGTTGCGCAACAGTGCCATCACAACGCATTGCAGTTAAAGCGTGCGCTTTGTGCTTTGCCTGGTGTCGACCTGGCCTTTGCTGGTGCGTTTTTTAATGAGTTTGTTATTCGGCTGCCGCGCTCGGCCGAATCTGTGGTTGATGAGCTGCTGATGCAGGGTATTCATGCCGGACTACCGTTGGGGGACTACTTTCCGGATATGCAAAATGCGCTTTTGGTGTGCGCTACTGAAAAACGTACGCCTGCGGAAATTGACAACTACGCGCGAGCACTTGGCGCGTTGCTGGGTGATGCCGCATGAACAATAATACCGAACTGACAGTCTTTGAATTGAGTGCGCCGGGCCGCCGCGCAAGTGCGCAGATACCGGATGTGTCTGGTGAGCTTGACTGCGAACTTCCCGCTTCAGCATTACGCACCACGCCGCTTGGTTTGCCACAGGCCTCTGAGCTACAGGTGGTGCGCCATTTCACGCGGTTGTCGCAAAAGAACTTTTCGATTGACACCCAGTTTTATCCGCTGGGGTCATGCACGATGAAGTACAACCCGCGTGGTGCACATCGAGCGGCCAGTTTGCCCGGGTTTCAGAATCGTCACCCGCTCACGCCGTCACACGCGAGCCAGGGCATTCTTTCCTGCCTGTATGAGCTGCAGGAAATACTCTGTGATGTCACTGGCATGCAGGGGGTTAGTCTTGCACCAATGGCCGGTGCTCAGGGCGAGTTCGCTGGTGTTGCGATGATTCGTGCGTATCACGAAAGTCGTGGTGACACGGATCGGCAAGAGATCATTGTGCCCACCGCGGCACACGGGACAAACCCTGCAACAGCGGTGATGTGTGGTTACCAAGTACGTGAGGTTAAGGTTGATGCCAGTGGTGACGTTGACGTAGAAGATCTGCGAGCGGCCGTTGGGCCGCAAACTGCCGGATTGATGATGACTAACCCCAGTACCTGTGGGGTGTTTGAGCGTCAGGTAGAAGAGATCGCAAGAATTGTGCACGAAGCCGGTGGGCTGTTGTATTACGACGGGGCAAACCTGAACGCAATCCTCGGTCGGGTGCGACCGGGTGACATGGGTTTTGACGTGTTGCACATGAATTTGCACAAAACGTTTGCGACACCGCACGGTGGTGGTGGGCCGGGCGCCGGCCCGGTTGCTGTAGGCGAACGACTATTACCTTTCTTGCCGGTGCCAATGGCTGGGCTTGCCCACACCGCAGGTGATCCGCGTGACCAGAAGCAAGAGCAAGCCCGTTATGTATGGATTGATGAACAGGACTTACCCGGTTCGATAGGGCGCCTGTCTGCGTTTATGGGTAATACCGGTATTTTGGTGCGGGCGCTCGCTTATGCGTTGTTGTTAGGCAAGGGCGGACTGCGTCGAGTATCAGAATTTGCGACGCTCAATGCGAACTACATGGCATCGCGCCTTGCAAAGGCAGGCTTCAAGCTTGCCTTCCCCGATCGCCGCGCCAGTCACGAGTTTATTATTAGTTATTCCGAAGAAGCGAAAACGCTTAACGTTAATGCGATGGATATGGCCAAGCGGCTGCTTGACCACGGAGTGCACTCACCAACAACCTACTTCCCGCTGCTTATTCCCGAGTGCTTTCTAATTGAGCCTACCGAGACGGAAACTCGAGCTGAACTGGATGCCTATGTAGATGCGCTGATCGCAGTGCGCGAAGAGGCAAGCACTGATCCGGACAGTGTGACCAGTGCGCCTCACTCGCTGCCGGTGCGTCGGCTTGATGATGTAAAGGCCGCACGGGATCTTGATTTGGTTTGGGATCTGAAACCGAGCGCTGGCTAGCGCAATTGCGCACGCAACTCATCCAATGTATCGATGGGTGCAGAGCAAGTGGTGCCGGTGCATATGTACGCCGTAAGTCGATCGCGCTTCTCTGCGCTAACCATGCGTGGCAAATAGGCGGGCACGGTACCGATGCTGCTGCCATGGCCGATGGCGAATACTCGGCGATTAGGCTTAAACCCTTCCCGGCAGGCGCCTAACCACTCAGGATCTGTGGGTCCATGCAAAATAATCTGCTGCTGTTTTTCTGTATGCCGATTCGCCAGTGTTAACAGCGAACAGTGGGCCGTGGGGTAGCGTTCTGCGAAGGGCATTGCCCACCGTAAAATCCCACTAGCAGCCTCAAGGTAGCGTAAGTCGGCGAGCAGATGGCCAAGATCAGTGAGCGCGGCACCTAATATAGAGTTGCCACTTGCAATCGCATCGTCGGTGGTTGGCATCGCGCGATGAATGAGTTTCTCGTGGTCGTGCGCAGTGAAGTAAAACCCGCCTTGGGTTGATGAAAATAGCGCTATGGCCTGGTCGGCCAACTCGATTGCAAAGGCGATGTCTTGATCGCGCCATTGTGCCTGGAGCAATGTGATGAGCGCGCGCAGACAGTAAGCGTAGTCGTCAAGATAGGCAGGATGCCGGGCCTTACCATCGGCCCAGGTGGCGTACAAACGCCCATCGTGCATCATTTGGGTACGAATGAAGTCCATGGCTGCTTGCGCTGCACTGATCCAGTCCGGGCGTTCGAGTACCATGCCGGCGTTTGCGAGACCATCAATGATCAGGCCGTTCCAGCTCGCCAGAATCTTCTCATCGAGATCAGGGGGTACGCGCTCTGCGCGTTCGCGCAGCAATTTTTGTTTAGCGCGCAGCCATAGGGCGCGCGGTTCAACGTCGTCTTCCAGAATAATTCGTTCGGTGACACTGCGCCAGGACTCGCGACGATGCAGGTTCCATTTACCTTCAAAATTCGCGGGCTTGTCGAGACCAAATAGTGTTTCCACCAGCAAGTATTCATCTTCGGTTAGCAGTTTCTTCACGCGCTGTTTTTGCCACGTATAGTATTTTCCTTCCACACCCTCTGAGTCAGCATCTTGTGCGGCGTAAAACCCACCCTCAGGGCTTTGCATGGTTTTAAAAAGCCAGCCGATGGTGTCGGTTACAGCGTCTTCGAATAGTTGGTCAGGGCCGATGCGCAACGCGTTGGCGTAGAGGGACAGCAGGGCGCCATTGTCGTAGAGCATCTTTTCGAAGTGGGGAATCATCCAGGACTGATCGGTGGCATAACGGCAAAAGCCACCGCCAAGCTGATCGTATATGCCGCCACGTGCGATCTGGGTCAGTGTGGTCATCACCATGTCTAGCGCTTCTCGGTCGCGCTTGTCGCTGTAAGCCCACTGTTCGAACAGGAACTCCACCCGTGTGGTGTTGGGAAATTTCGGCGCCCCACCGAAACCACCCGCGCTTTCGTCATACTGACCACTGAGTTGTTCTCGCGCTGTCGTTATGATCTCTGCGTAGTCTGCACTTTTGTCGAGCTGGTTGGGGTCAACGTCTTGCAAGGCTTCCAGTACCTGCGCGATTTTTTGCCCTTGTTCTTGCAGCTCATCGCCTTGTGTAGTGAATGCCTCACTAACGCGGCGTAACAGGTCGGCGAACCCGGGTAGTTGGTAGCTTGCGGTTTTTGGAAAATAAGTGCCGGCGAAAATTGGCAGGTGAGTTTCGGGGTCAAGAAACATTGTCAGCGGCCAACCGCCCGAATTTTGTGTCAGTAACTGATGAGCCAACTGGTAGGTTTTGTCGATGTCGGGGCGTTCTTCCCGATCTACCTTAATGTTTACGAACAGTTCATTCATCAAGCTGGCTGTGACCGGATCTTCGAAACTCTCGTGAGCCATCACATGACACCAGTGGCAAGCAGAGTAGCCAATGCTTAGCAAGATAGGCTTGTTTTCGCTGCGGGCCTTGGCAAGTGCTTCGTCGTCCCAGGGGTGCCAGTGCACCGGGTTATCTTTGTGTTGCAGCAAATAAGGGCTAGTTTCGTCGGCTAGCCGATTCGTTTGTGATGGGTCGAGAATATCCACCGTGGTGTTCCGCATCCTCTACAATGGGCTCTATGCATGAACTCTACCTGAAAAAAACTGCCGAGCGCCGACTTAGCCGCGGACATCCATGGGTCTATAGCAACGAGATTGATGTCGATCGTTCACCCCTAAAAGGGCTTACGCCTGGTATTGAGGTAGCCGTGTTGACAGCGAGCGGTAATCGCCTGGGGAGCGGCTACGTGAGTCCTGGCAGTCTTGTCAGTGTTCGGCTGCTTGCCCGTGGTAGTGAGGAGCTAACGGGATTGCTGCAATCCCGTATAGCGCGGGCGCTGGCATTTCGCGAACGCACATTTGCCGAACCCTACTATCGGCTGGTGTTTGCCGAGGGGGATGACCTGCCGGGGTTGGTTATCGACCGATACGGTGACGAACTGGTGGTGCAAGTCTCTACGTGGGGCATGGAAAATAGGCGCACAGAAATCGTCCAGATACTCGAGTCCCTGCTGGCCCCACGCGCCATCTATTTTGATGATTCATCTACAGTCCGCAAATTGGAGGGATTAGCGGGTCCCACGACCGATGCAGAGCGACCAGCTCTGCTTCGTGAGAATGGGGCTCGCGAGAATGGTATCGACTTCGAATTGCCCGGCAGTGCGCAGAAAACCGGCTGGTATTACGATCAGCGCGACAATCGAGCCAAAGCCCTTCGTTGGTTTCCAGGCCAAAGGGTGCTGGATCTTTTCAGTTACGCTGGCGGCTGGGGTGTTCTCGCTGCGCACGCGGGAGCGGCGTCGGTGCTGTGCGTCGATAGCTCAGCTTCTGCGCTCGAAGCAGCCAGCGCAACTGCGCGAAGCAAGAGGCTTGAGATTGAAACCCAGCAAACCAAGGTTGAAGCCTTTCTTGCGACGGCTGCGAGGTCGAAACGGCGATGGGATCTGGTGGTGCTTGACCCGCCCGCGTTAATCAAGCGCAAGAAAGACCTAAACAAAGGCACCACCAAGTATCGCGCCCTCACCCGGCAGGCGCTGCAAGTGATTGAGCCTGGCGGCATGTTGGTGAGCTGTTCCTGCTCACTGCATCTGGGCCCTGGCGCGCATCTCGCCATGGTGCGGACTGCCGCTCGTGGTGAACACCGACAGTTGCGTGTTGTTGCTGAGGGTGGACTGCCGGCGGATCACCCAACCCATGCCCAGCTACCGGAGTCTCGATACCTGAGCTGTTGGTATTTTCTGGTCGATTGATGTTCAATCAATCTTTACTTCCGGGTTTGTGGCTGCGGCGGCCCAGAGAAAACGGCGTCGTGTCAAAAAAGCATGATTGATTCAGATGGCTATCGGCCAAATGTAGGAATAGTGGTCGCCAATCGACTCGGTCAGGTTCTGTGGGCTCGTCGTGTTGGTGGTCACGATGCTTGGCAGTTTCCTCAAGGGGGCATGCAACAGGGCGAGAAGCCTGAGCAGGCGCTGTATCGAGAGCTTGAAGAGGAAGTCGGGCTGCAAGTAGATCACGTAAAAGTACTCGCCTGCACTGATGGCTGGTTGCGCTATCAGTTACCCAGCCACATGCGTCGCGATCATCGCCGCCCCACCAGTCGGGCTAATGGCCGCAGCCGCTCCGCGCGTAGCGCTCCTCGCGCGGAAAAAGCCAACAAGCAACCAGTTGCTTTTAAGGGGCAAAAACAAAAGTGGTTCCTGCTTGAAATGCTGTGTGAGGAAGACCTCATTCGTTTTGATCTGTGCGACAAGCCCGAGTTTGACGGTTTCGAATGGGTTAGTTACTGGTACCCGGTTAACAAGGTGATCGAGTTTAAGCGTGACGTTTATCGTCGTGCGTTAAAGCAGCTTGCCCCCAAGTTACCTGTTAGGCCACTAGCTGAGCATTCCTCTGATCGCGATAGTGGTTAATCGCAATGCTAGGTGCTCTTCGCAGTATTGTTCAGCACGTCAATGACGCGACGAACTTTCGCGAAGCACTGGATTTGATTGTTAACGAAGTTCGCGAAGCGATGGGCGTAGAGGTCTGTTCGATTTATCTGCAAAATTCGGACAACACGTCAAATAACCAGAAAAATTCGGAAGCGAAAAATCGTTTTTCTTTTGCTGCTAATGTCGGTCTGAATCGCGATGTGGTGGGGAGTCTTGAGCTGGGCGAAGACGAGGGGCTTGTGTCGTGGGTGGGTAAACGTGCCGAGCCGTTAAACCTGCAGGATGCAACGACGCACCCCAAGTTTCTGTTGCTGCCAGATATCGGCGAAGAACCTTTTCACGCATTCCTTGGCGTGCCAGTGATTCATCAACGTCGACTGCTTGGAGTTTTAGTTGTCCAACAGCGAGACGTTCGCCGTTTCGACGATGCTGAAGAAGCTTTTCTGATTACTTTGTCTGCGCAGTTAGCTGGGGTCATCGCCCATGCTCAGGCAACTGGTGCTATACGGGATTTGTTTGAGGGCGCCGCTCAAGACCACGATGGTAGCGACAGTCGCTATATTGGAGTTCCTGGCGCGCCCGGCGTTGTCTTAGGGCAGGCCGTGGTTGTACAGCCCCCTGCCGATCTCGAAAGTGTGCCTGACCGCGAAGCCGACGACGTTACTGTAGAGTTAATGGTGTTTGATCGGGCGCTTTCTGCGGTACGTGAAGACATTACTCGGATCGGCCAGCGCTTGCCAGATAACTTGCCGCGCGAGGAGCGAGCGCTGTTCGATGCCTATCTGCACATGCTCGATGATGCAGCTCTTGGGAACGATGTGCGTGCCTTGATTAGGCGTGGACAGTGGGCGCAAGGGGCTTTGAGACGAGTGATCGTTGCTCATGTGCAACGCTTTGAAGAGATGGAGGACTCTTACCTGCGGGAACGCGGCTCTGATGTACGTGAGCTTGGACAGCGGGTACTGGCTTATCTACAGGATATTCGGCGCAAGAAGCTGCACTTTCCAGCGGCCAGTATTGTCATTGGCGAAGAAATTTCAGCTAGCATGCTCGCGGAGTTTCCCGCGGACCGACTTGCAGGAATCGTTTCGATGAAAGGGTCTGGCAACTCGCACGTTGCCATTCTGGCCCGGAGTCTGGGAGTGCCCACGGTAATGGGCGCGGTCGATTTGCCGATCCACGCCCTTGAAGGCAAGAGGCTAATTGTTGATGGTTTTTATGGTGAGGTTGTGTCGAATCCTTCCGCCGAGGTACAGACAAACTATCTAAATTTAATGACGCAGGAGCGCGAGTTTTCGCAAGAACTTGAGTCACTAAGGGATTTGCCGAGCGAAACCAAGGATAACCACGAAGTTCGTTTGTGGGTGAACATTGGTCTCTCTGGTGATATCTCGCGTTCGCTTGATATGGGTGCTCAGGGCATTGGCTTGTTTCGTACTGAAATTCCCTTTATGACCCAGCAGCGGTTTCCGACGGAAGAAGAGCAGCGGGTCATCTACCGTGGACATATGGTGGCCTTTGAGCCCCGGCCGGTTACCATGCGTACACTCGACATTGGCGGTGATAAATCGCTGTCCTATTTTCCGATCAGCGAAGATAACCCGTTTCTTGGCTGGCGCGGGATTCGCGTAACGCTCGACCATCCCGAAATATTTTTGGTGCAAGCCCGAGCCATGATTAAGGCCAATGCCGGGCTCGAAGGTGTGCTGCGTATCATGTTGCCGATGATCAGTAGTATGAGCGAGGTTGAGGAGGCTACCTCCATGGTGCTTCGAGCGTACGAAGAGGTGCTGGAGGAAGGCTTTAAGGTAAAGCGTCCACAGATTGGGGTAATGATTGAAGTGCCGGCCGCCGTTTATCAGGCGCGTGAAATCGCGCGTGAGGTGGATTTTTTGGCTGTGGGCAGTAACGATCTGACGCAATACATGTTGGCAGTAGACCGCAATAATTCTCGGGTTGCCGATCTGTATCAAGATTTGCATCCGGCTGTGATTCAGGCACTGAATGCTGTCGCTCGTGACTGTCATGCCGAAAAAACACCGCTAGGAATTTGTGGCGAGCTTGCTGGAACGCCGGTTGGTGCGATATTGCTGGTAGCGATGGGCTATGACGTGCTATCGATGAATGCGATCAATTTGCCACGCATCAAGTGGGTAGTGCGTAACGTAACTCTTGCACAATCGAAACAGTGGCTTGCCGCGACATTGAAAATGGCAGACGCAGAAGAGATTCAGGTTTACATGCGACAGCAGTTACTGGAAGCAGGGCTCGACCGCGTTGTACCAACGCATCGTGCCGCGGATTCTTGAGTGAGTACAACCTTTTGAGTGACTTCGATCCGTTGATCAGCGATAAGCCTCTGATTGTCTATGTTGATATTAAAAGTCCTTATGCCTTTGTCGCCAAAGACCCAACCTGGGCACTTGCTGATGAATTGGGAATCGAGATTGACTGGCGGCCGGTTACGCTTGATATTCCCTCGTATCTTGGTTCTGCAAAGCTTGATAAGCGCGGCAAGGTGGCTCAGTCGAACCGTAGTGCCCAACAGTGGAGTGGTGTTCGCTACGCTTACATGGATGCCCGTCGATACGCAGCTGCCTACGGCTACGCGTTACGAGGTACAGAAAAAATCTGGAACACCCGTCTAATCCACATTGCGTTTGAGTGGGTCAAGCGCTCCGGTCAGCTTCCATTACGCAAATTTATTGATGCGGTATATCCGCCTTTTTGGGTCCGCGAGCTCGATGTTGAAGATGAGCGCGTTGTATTGCGCTGCATTGAGCAGGCAGGCGTTTCGAGCGAAGGCTTTTTGCAATGGGCCGAATCCGTCGGCGGTGCCGCACACGACGAACAGCAGGCCGCCATTTTTGCGGCTGAAATTTACGGTGTGCCCGGCTATGTGCACGCAGGCGAATACTTTTTTGGCAGGGAGAATTTGCCTCGGCTACGTAGTCTGATTCTCGCGCAACAGCACGGTCAACATGAACCACCTGCTGACATCGCGAACTCGCTGCCGCCCCTCGTTGATGTGGTGCACAATGCTACCGCGCGTGATTCGAAGGCAGGCGTATTTCTGGATATGCGACAGGCAGCAGAAGAAGGGCGGCTCGAAATCATCGCCGGGATTAACTCCGAATGTGCAGAATCCGATCTCGCACGGATTACGCTTACCCGGTTGCAAGAACTGCATCCGGGTAAGTTGCGAGTGTGCTGGGCGGAGTTGCCTGCAAAAAAAGCGGGTCGAAGTTCTGTGTCAACCCAACCTGTTAGTGAGTCGTCTTCACGCGGTGAACGCCACCGTGCGGCACGCCTAAGTTACGAGGCTCTTGACCAGCAGCGAGCCCGAGATTTGTTTGTGACGATTGCGACCGATTCTGCTTTTACAATCGCTGAGCTGGAAACCAGTGAATTGTCAGAAGGTCCAGGACTAACTCAGCGGTTGCTGGATAACGGGGTAAAAAACTCCTTCGGTTTTGTGTATATAGACTCGAATGATGAGGTGCATCCGTTTAACGGCAGGCAGCACTTGAGTGTGCTTGCATGGGCATTATCCCAACTGCTGTGAACTAAATTCTGTCGCCGGCGTCTATCTGTTTACGACGATTTAATAGTATTCGTAAAAACTACGCACTAACTGCGATATTCACCTGTATTTTTTCCGCTTTACACGTTCTTATCTAACCCTTCGCTAACCTCGACTAACATTTAATGTAGTTAGGGTTTGCGTAAGATCTTGGGAATCCACTCTACTCAAGTAAATTCCGGGTGCGATATGTTACGTACTTGCGAGGAGGTTTAATGCTGATACTGACCAGAAAGCCAGGCGAGCGAGTTCGAGTTGGCGAAGATGTCGTTATTACGGTATTTGGTGTCAATGGTAATCAAGTTCGAATTGGTGTTGATGCGCCGCGTGAAGTAGAAGTTCATCGTGAAGAGATTTACGAGCGCATTAAGAAAGAGCAAAAAGGCAGCGGCGAGTCCAGGGGCGCGCCCTAAACTATTCTTTGGCACACTCCCTCTTTGAGCAAAGTTCGAGGAGTGCAGAAGTTGAAAAAACCGAAAGCGCAGAAAAAGGAAGTTGGAAGGGTCGCCGGAAAGGTAGCCATTGTTACCGGCGGAGCCTCTGGAATTGGCCTAAGCTGCGCCAGCCGCCTTGTCGCTGAGGGTGCCGCCGTTGTTATCACCGATATTCAAAGTACAGCTGGCACTGAAGTTGCTGCCGCACTAACCGCTGCTGGTGGCGATGCACTCTTTATTGAACACGATGTGACCAATGAGTCAGCCTGGCAAGCCGTTGTGGCAAGCACCCAGGCCAGGTACTCCCGCCTTGATATTCTCGTAAATAATGCAGGCATTGGTGTTGGCGGCAGCATCATCGAGATGTCGCTCGCTGACTGGCAACGTCAACAGGCTATTAATCTGGATGGTGTGTTTCTTGGTCTCAAGCACAGCATCCCCGTTATGCGTGATAGCGGCGGCGGATCCATTATTAATATTTCATCGGTCGCAGGTATAAAAGGTGCAGCAAATCTCGCCGCCTATAATGCAACCAAAGGTGGAGTGCGCTTGCTGACCAAAGGCGTTGCGCTCGAGTGCGCGCAAAATCGCTGGAATGTGCGAGTGAACTCGGTGCACCCCGGCATCATCAATACGCCTATATGGGACAAGGTGAATCCGGAGTTCCACACCGACGGTCAAAACACAGTTGACCTTGATGCAATGGCCCAGACAGTGCCAAACGGCCTCCTCGGTCAGCCTGAAGACATTGCGAATGGCGTTTTGTTTCTCGCGAGCGACGAGTCCTCCTACATGACCGGCACCGAATTGGTGATCGATGGTGGGCTCTGTGCTTGAAGTATGCGCCTGAAACCGCCCGTAGCTTCTATTCGTCGATTTTTAAGTCGAGATGAAATGCCAGGAAAGCCCACATGTCGGCAAACTCGGCAATACGTTTGCTTGTTGGCTTGCCTGCGCCATGACCCGAACGTGTTTCGATACGCAATAGCGCAGGTGCGTCTCCGGTATCGGTCGCCTGTAGCCGTGCGGCGTACTTGAAACTGTGCCCCGGTACGACTCGATCATCAGTATCTGCCGTGGTAACGAGTATCGGGGGGTAGGTCTTGCCGGCAGTAATGTTGTGATATGGGGAATAGGCAAATAGAGCCTTAAATTCTTCCGGATTGTCCGCAGAGCCGTAATCGTCCGTCCAGAATCGCCCTGCTGTGAATTGATGAAACCGCAGCATGTCCATTACACCTACGCCCGGTAGTGCGGCGCCGAATAGTTCAGGTCGTTGGTTAACCACAGCGCCGACGAGTAGACCGCCGTTGCTGCGGCCGTGAATACCCAGCCTGGCTGGTGTGGTGATGCCCTCTTGGATCAGGTGCTGCGCGGCTGCGATGAAGTCGTCAAACACATTCTGCTTCTGCAGTTTTGTTCCAGCCTTATGCCAGGCTTCGCCGTATTCGCCGCCGCCGCGCAGGTTGGCCTGAGCGTAGACACCGCCCAACTCCATCCAGGCGAGTTGAGTCACAGAAAACCTGGGCGTCAGCGAAATATTGAACCCGCCGTAACCGTACAAAAGAGTAGGTGCATTTTTGAGCGCTGTCGTTTTTTTGCTCGCAATGTACAGCGGAACTCTGGTTCCATCCTTGGAAGTGTAGAACGTTTGCTGTACCTGATAATCCTCTGGATCAAACGCGAGTTCGGGCTGGCGAACCAGTGTGGACTTGCCGGTTGCAACGTCGAGCCGAAAGGTTGAAGGCGGCGTGGTCATGCTGGAGAAGCTGTAGAATGTCTCGGCGCCGTCTGTATTGTTGGGAAACCCCGAAACGCTACCGATGCCCGGCAGTTCAAGCGTACTGGCGGTTTCGGCTTCAAGATCGAACAGCTTTACCGTCGACGCGGCGTCGACCAGATAGTTTAAGACCAGCGTATCGTCTACGAGAGAACCGCCTTGCAGTGTGGCTGTGCTTTCTGGAATCACCACAACACCCTGTTGGGTCTGATCCGGCGAATCGAGGTCAAAGGCCAGCACAGAACCGAGCGGTGCGCTCTTGTTCGATCTGAAGTACAACGTGCCACCGCGATTACCTATCAATGTGTAGTCGTACTCGAAGCCAGTGACAAGCTTGCGAATATTCCGTTTTGAGCGATTCTTGGCCCCGGTAGTAGTGGCTCCTGTGCGCAGATCTTCTACAAACACTTCGTAGCGATCATCGGTGCCGACGGATGAGACGATTACCAGAAAATTGCCGTCTGTTGTAAGCTGCGGGAAGAACCCGCGTTCTGGGTGCGCGGGGTCTTCGTAAACCAGCTCATCGTCGACTTGCGCAGTGCCAAGGGTGTGAAAGTACACCGCCTTGTTCAGATTAGTAGATTGAAACTGCTGAGATGTATCTGGTTCGGGGTAGCGACTGTAGTAAAAACCTGAGCCATCCGCCGCCCATGCCAATGCCGTGAACTTTAACCAGCGTAGTTCGTCTGTGGTGTCTTCACCCGTGCGCAAATCGCGCACCTTGGCGATGCGCCAGTCTGTGCCGCCGTCCTGAATGGTATAGGCGACGTATCTGCCCGAGTTGTCTGGCCAGTAGCCAGCAAGCGCAACAGTGCCATCATCAGACCAACGGTTTGGGTCGAGCATAACCTCGCCATCGGTATTGGCAATTGAAGCGGCCAGCACACGGCTCTGATTAGCCAGTCCGTCATTGTGGCTGTACCAATAGCGGCCGCCCTTTTTTCTGGGCGTCGAGCTCCGCGCGTAGTTCCAAAGCTTGGTCATCCGCTCTTCGATGGCGCTGCGACCCGGCAGTTTGCCAAGATAGCTGCTGCTGCGCGCATTTTGAGTTTCGACGAAGGTCGCCACACTGGCACTTTCGCGGACGTCGTCTTCCAGCCAGCGATAAGGGTCGGCCACCAGCGTGCCGTGGTAGTTATCTTCTACCGTGCCTGTTGCGATCTGCGCAGCAGCGAGTGCTTGAGTTTCGCTCGGTGTAGTTTCGCTCGGTGTTGTGGGCACGCCGCTGCAGCCGGCCAAGCTGGCGGCCGTGCCAAAAAACGCCAGCGTAATAGCTTGTGCACACCTGCCGGTAGAGTTCGATTGCCAACTGTGAAAATGGGAGACGATTGGTTTCATTAGGAGAGTTCCGGTGGTTTGTCAGCATCAATAACATTATCAAGAACATTATCTGGGCAGAGGTCAATAACCCGTATCAAAGCGTAGGTCAATGCTGAGTGGAAAGTGATCGGACGCCACCTCGGCGCGCTTATTGCCCCACAGTCTAATGCTGCCAAGCTGGTAACTCTGCTTTGCTACCGCGTTTAATAGTATGCGATCTATGCGAGTGCGACGCCGGGGCCAATACGTGCTTAGCCTGGGGTTCGCAGGCACCAGTTCGCGCATTAGCGGGTCGAACAGCGTGCCCGCAGGCAGTTTATCCAATGCTGCAAAGGCGCTGCTCGTCGGATTGTCATTGAAATCTCCCATGACCAGTAGCGGGCTGTCGGGCGCCTGTGTTTGATAGTTGCGAATAACCTGAGCCAGCACCTGACATTCGGCGGTACGCACGGTTAATGGAGACAAGGTTTGCCAGGCCCGTTTACCAGCAGACTTCAGGTGCAGATTAGCCGCAAACACGGGGGGTTGGTGGGAAAGTGCCAGTTCGGCCACGGCGATATCGCGCTGTAGCTTTAACTCTGAAAACTCGGTGGCCGTTGGGCTTGCGAGATCGCTCAAGGGCTGTTGCGTCTCGTCCAGCAGCGGCAGGTCGCGATGGCTATGCAGGCGCAACGGGTAGCGACTCATAAAGCCCAGATGGATACCCCGGTTGCTGTTGGTTTCCGCCAGCCGAACCTCGGGGAATGGGCGCTTGAGCAGGCTGTTGATATCCTCCAGCGCAGTAAGTGAACCCACCTCTTGCAAGCACAACAGGTCAGGGTTTACCCAGTCGATAGTTTTGGCCAGTGCGTTCACTTCGCGCTGGGGCTTGGCCGGGTTAACGGGCTCTTGTGGCTCGGCCGTCCAGGCGAACAGGTTCATGCAGTTATAAGTGCAGACTCGCACCAGCGTTCGCTCAGGGTGCGTGGGAGCGTGGTACGCGGGCAAATACAGCGCCACCGAGCTTCCCGTGCGGTCCAACCTGTTGTTCATAGACATCAGTATGGGCGGCAGAGAATTTTAGAATGGACATTGCGCGGGTACCGTAGTCGTCACCCTCGATAAAGCGAGCCGCCAACGCCCTGCGGGTTTCGATTGGCGCATCCTGCAAGTGTTGCCGCTGCGGCAGGCGGTGGTCAGGCGGTGGTGTGGTGTCGCCAAGCACAGCGAGCAGTGCCGGGATGTCTGGGTCGTGTTTGTCGCCCGGAGTGTTTACCAGATCGCCAAGTGCGGCGGCGCCCTCTGCGGCCTTGGGCCATGCGGCGCTCAGCTCTGCATTACTCAGTCCATAGGCGCCCGGTGCCAGCACCTGATTGTCGAAGCCTTTGTTGTTGGCGTAGCACAGGGTTGTACCGTCAAACACCAACAGGTTGAAGCCTGCATACTGTTCGCCCTTTAGCCCGGCAACGTACGCTTCTGCGCTTTGTGCCGAACCCAGAAAATCGGCAACCAGGGCGCCTCGCGACTGGGGATAGTCGCGCGGGGGGTCGCCGGCCGAGAAATTGGTCAGGGCGGCGAACCGGCCGCTTTTGGTGGTGCCGAGCCAGGTGCCACCAGCCGTTAAGTCTCTGCCAGCAAATATGTCTGTGTTATCGCTCCAGTAGTGTGCGCCCAATGCCGGTCGCGCGTAGAATTCATCACGATTAGCGGCCACCACCAGCGGTTGAGGTGCGTCGGGTTGAAACGACAACAGGATTAAGCACACATCTGCGTACCGTGTAACAAATAGCGGCGCAGTTTAGCCTGCCGGGAGGCAAAGCGCCCATGTACTACCCCTTAATGGACAACGTGATTGTGAGCCTGGGCCCGCTCGCTATCCGCTGGTACGGACTGTCTTACCTGGCAGGTTTTGCATTGTGCTGGTGGTTAGGCACAGGTCGCGCTGCGCGGCTATCGGCGAC
Source organism: uncultured Pseudomonadales bacterium (assembly GCA_964611345.1). Lineage (GTDB taxonomy): Bacteria > Pseudomonadota > Gammaproteobacteria > Pseudomonadales > Azotimanducaceae > JALZVT01. Next base: position 76,168 of record CAZSYU010000004.1, on the reverse strand, counting down.
CGGTGAGGCCTGGTCAAAAGATGAGGTAGGTGATCTGGTGTTTTATGGCGCCCTTGGCGCGGTGCTGGGTGGGCGTCTTGGGTTTGTCTTCTTCTATGGCTTCGAGCGCTTTCTCGAGGATCCGCTGTGGCTGTTTCGGGTCTGGGATGGTGGCATGTCGTTCCATGGCGGGCTGTTGGGTGTGCTGACCGGGTTTTTCCTGTTTGGCCGCAAAACCGGCCGCAGCTTTTTGCAGGTTGCCGATTTCATGGCGCCGCTGTGCCCGCCGGGGATCGGGTTTGGCCGGATGGCGAATTTCATTAATACAGAGCTGCCAGGACGGGTGACCGACTCTGCATTTGGCTTCTATTACCCCTGCACTGCGGTCCACAACCTCAATCTGTCATGCACCGGCCAATGGGAACAGGTGCTGCGTCATCCATCGCCGCTTTATCAGGCGTTTACGGAGGGTCTCTTGCTGTTTTTGTTGCTCTGGTGGTTCAGCCGCGCACCGCGCCGCCGGGGTGCTATCAGCGGGCTGTTCTTGCTCGGGTATGGGGTGTTCCGGTTCAGTACGGAGTTTTTCCGGCAGCCCGATTTTGGCATTGGCTTTGTCGCCTTCGACTGGTTATCCATGGGTCAGCTGTTATCGATCCCCATGGTTATCGCTGGTATTGTGCTGCTGCTGCGCAGCCGCGCCCAGCCGTTACAAGGTTCTGCATGAAACAATACCTAGACCTGATGCGCACCATTCGCGACACAGGCACCTTTAAATCTGACCGCACGGGTACAGGCACCTATAGCGTGTTTGGGCATCAGATGCGGTTCGATCTGAGTGCAGGATTTCCGCTGGTGACCACCAAGAAGGTTTTCATGAAAGGCATCGTGCACGAACTGTTGTGGTTTCTGCAGGGTGCAACCAACATTGGTTACTTGCTTGAGCACAATGTGCATATTTGGGACGAGTGGGCCGACGAAAACGGTGACCTTGGGCCTGTTTATGGTTCGCAATGGCGATCCTGGCCCACACCCGCTGGCGAGCACATTGATCAGATTGCCCTGGTGATCGACAGCATTCGAAACAATCCCGACTCCCGTCGCCATATCGTTAGCGCGTGGAATGTCGCTGAGGTGAATGACATGGCGTTGCCGCCGTGCCACACCATGTTTCAGTTTTATGTGGCGAACGGCAAGTTGAGTTGTCAGCTCTATCAGCGCAGTGCTGATGTATTTTTGGGCGTACCCTTTAACATCGCATCCTACGCACTACTGCTATTGATGGTGGCCCAGGTCTGTGACCTTGAGCCTGGCGATTTTGTGCACACGTTGGGTGATGCGCACCTGTACGCCAATCATCTGGAGCAGGCCGATCGCCAGCTAGCGCGCTCCCCGCATGCGTTGCCTACGCTTACGTTGAATCCGGCCATCCGGGAGATCAACGATTTCACTTATGACGATATTACGCTTGAAAACTATACGTCCGACCCAGGCATCAAGGCGCCTATCGCGGTTTAGCGAGCTGGGCTGAATAACTGTGACAGAGAGTGCTGATGTGAGCGTTGCGATGATCTGGGCCATGAGCCGTAACCGGGTCATAGGCAAAGACAACAAGCTGCCCTGGCATTTGCCCGCAGATTTGCGGCACTTTAAGCGCACCACACTTGGTCAGCCCATCATCATGGGGCGCAACACCTACGAGTCGACGGGGGGTGCCTTACCTGGGCGAACCAACATCATCGTCACCTCTGGTGATCTTGGTGGTGCTGCCGATCGCTTGGGTCATGTGCTATTGGCGCGCAGCCTGGATGAGGCGGTGGTGCTAGCGAAGGCGCAAGCGGCGAAAGATGGGCGTGAGCGCTGCTTCATTTGCGGTGGCAGCGCAATCTATGCAGCAGGTCTGGCGCTCGCAGATGAGCTCTTTGTCACCCAGGTGGATGCCTCTATTGAGGGTGATGTGTTTTTCCCGGAGTTCGATCTCGCGGCCTGGACATGCATCGGCGAGGAATCTTTTCAGCCAGACGATCGGCACGCCTATGCGTATAGTTTTTTGCATTACTGCAGAGTAATGGCCGCGGGCTAATGCGGGCGCTGGGCATTTGCGTTAACCCAATGTCTGGACGCGATGTGCGGCGCCTTGCCGGGCGTGCGAGTACCATGACGCATGAGGCAAAGCGTGACATTGTTGCGCGCATCGCAACCGGCGCTGACGCCATGGGCGTTACCGATATTTTTGTAACACGCGAGCCGTTCCGCATTGCCGCTGCGGCCCTGGAACAGATTCCCTTGCAGGCGCGGGTACACGTTGTTGATCATCCTCTCACAAACACGGCTCTCGATACTGAACAGAGCCTGGCTGCGTATTTAGCAGCGGGCTGCCGCAGTTTTGTATCGCTGGGTGGTGACGGTACTAATAGAGCATTGGTGCGGGCCTTGTTGTGTGAGCAGAACAAACACCCGGAATACGCAGACGTTGTACTCGTGCCACTGTCTACCGGCACCAATAACGTTTATCCGCTGCTAGCGGAGCCGACGATCGCTGGAATGGTTGCCGGCCTCTATGCGGGCGATCAGCTACCACCGCCTGGCTCGGCGGTGACTCAGGCGGGCGGGGAGTCAAAGCCATTGGCGCAACGTTCCAAGGTTTTGCATTTAACACTGCCAGATGGAGACACTGACGTTGCGTTGATTGATGCGGTGCTTATGCGCCGCGATCACACGGGTAACCTGCTGCCGTTTGATGCAGCAAAGATTGCCCAGCTGTTTTTATCGCGAGCAGAACCCGAAGCGGTGGGCATGTCGCCGATTGGCGGATACATAAAAGTGGTTGACGAGTCCGCAGATGCCGGCATGGTCGTACATCTTGCGCCCGCAGCTACTGCAGCGAGCACTGTGCATGCACCTCTGTCGCCAGGTTTGTTCGCCACTGTAGGTATAGACGACTGGCACATTACACCCTTTGGCTTGCCTGTGTTGTTTCAGGGCCCGGGTGTGATTGCCTGTGATGGCGATCGGGACCACAAACTTGCAGAAACTGGTGTCGCCCGGGTGCAGCTGTCTCGTGATGGACCGTGGGTACCCGACCTGACGGCAACCATGCGTTACGCGACCGACGTGGGTATTATGGCCGCGCTTACTAAGGACTCTCTATGATTATCAAACCACGCATCCGCGGCTTTATTTGCACAACGGCCCATCCAACGGGCTGTGCTGCCAGCGTTAACGAACAAATTAAAACTGTGCAGGCCAACGGGGTGCTGGCAGATGGTCCCAAGCGTGTTTTGGTGTTGGGGTGTTCTGGTGGTTACGGTCTCGCCTCACGGGTGGTGAGTGGTTTTGGTGCGGGTGCTGCAACCATCGGCGTGTCATTTGAGAAAGCACCCACTGAAAAGAAAACAGGAACTGCAGGCTGGTACAACAACGCGGCCTTCGATGCAGAGGCCAAAGAGGCTGGGTTGTATGCCAAAACGCTCGATGGTGATGCCTTTGGCGACGAGATGAAGCAGTCTGTTGTCGATTTAATCAAGGCTGACCTTGGGCAGATCGATCTGCTGGTATACAGCCTGGCATCGCCAGTTCGCCAGCACCCTAAAACGGGAGTGTTGCATCGGTCGGTGATTAAGCCGCTGGGAGAAACGCACCACGTTAAAACGATTAACGTCGAAAAAGGCGAGGTGTACGAGACCGACTTTGAACCGGCTGATGAAGAAGAGACCGCTAATACCGTTGCAGTGATGGGCGGCGAAGACTGGGAGTTTTGGGTTGATGCGCTAAATGCAGCGGGTGTACTGGCCGATGGCTTTTCCACGGTGTCGTACAACTACATCGGCAGTGACCTGACATGGCCAATTTACTGGCACGGTACGCTGGGTAAGGCGAAGGAAGATCTCGATCGTGCTGCGAGTGCTCTGCGCGAGCGGCTGACGAATGTGAATGGTGATGCGCGCGTGGCGACGCTAAAGGCGGTGGTTACCCAGGCGAGTTCGGCGATACCGGTTGTGCCACTCTACGCATCTCTGGTATTTAAGGTAATGAAAGATCAGGGTGTGCATGAATCTGTTATTGCGCACATTGATCGGTTGTTTCGAGAAAAGCTTTTTGGTGCGATGCGCGGCCAGTTTGATGATGCGGGTCGAATTCGCAACGACGATTGGGAGCTCACCGACAAAGTTCAGGACGCGGTTAGAGAACTCTGGCCGCGCGTGAACACGGAAAATGTTTTGGAGCTATCCGACCTTGCGGGGTTTCGCGAAGATTTTTTGCGGATCTTCGGGTTTGGATTTGATGGCGTTGACTACGATGCGGAGGTTTCCCCACTCGGCCTGCGCTCAGCATAGCAGCCTAGTTAAGGAGGACTGAGACTATCAAGGACGAAGAGAAGAGCGAAGAGAATAATGCAACCCAAGTGCGTGACGACGCTACCCGGCTTCGCGATGACGCCACCCAGGTGCGTGACGATGCACAACAGACCCTGGTCACGGGGAGTACCCAGGCCGAGACTGAAATCGTTCGTCCCGGTGGTTCGGACACTCCGGGTGCTCCTGATGCTAACAGTGCAAAAAGCACGATAGTGCTGGGCAGTCAAACAGCGATAGCCGTTGGTAGCGGCGCAACAGGCACTCAGGTATCAGTGGCCGCAAACGCCGGCGCAGAACAAGCCGCCGAACAAACCGATGAAGAAGATGATGCCACTGACGACCTCAATGTTGGTGACGTGCTAAAAGACCGCTTTGTGATTGATAAAATCATCGGTCGCGGCGGTATGGGCGTGGTGTATCGGGCGCGCGATTTGCGCAAGGAAGAGACTGAAGACCGCGACCCTTACGTGGCGGTAAAAGTGTTGGGTGAGGCGTTTCGGCGGGACCCGCGCATGGTGGTAGCGTTGCAGCGCGAAGCGCGCAAGGCGCAAACACTGGCGCACCCGGCAATTGCCACCGTCTATGATTTTGACCGTGAAGGCGATCGGGTGTACCTCACGATGGAGGTGCTCGAAGGTCAGCCCGTTGATGACGTGGTTAGCTCGAATCCCAACGGTATGCCGGCGCAAAAAGCGTTTGAGATTGTGCGGGGTATGTGTCTCGGACTGGCGTACGCGCACAACAAAAACATTATTCATTCCGATTTCAAGCCCGGGAACGTTTTTCTAACCGAAGACGGCCGCACGAAGGTATTGGACTTTGGCATTGCTCGCGCAGCACCAGCCGGCACCTTCGGCAGTGCTAATTTACAAAAGTACAGCCGCTCGGCGCCACTAGAGTCGACAGATTCGAACGACACAGTGTTTGATGCCGGCTCGCTGGGTGCACTTACTCCGGCGTACGCCACCTGTGAAATGTTCGAAGGCAAAGAGCCCCATCCGGCCGACGATGTGTATGCGCTGGCGCTCACCCACTATGAATTGCTGACCGGCAAGCACCCGTTTGGTAATGCACCCGCGCCGGCCGCACGTGATGCCGGCATGGTGCCCGAACCCATTCCGGGTTTGCCGCGGCGGCACTGGAAGGCCATTGTGAAAGGGCTGGCCTTTGACCGGGAAGATCGCAGCCAGCACGCAGCGGAATATCTGTCTGATCTCGATGGTAAAACACGCACGCGCCTTGCCCTGGCGGCAACGTTGGTGCTGTTGATCGGGACCGCTGGTTATTTGGGCTGGGATCAGTCCGTGCAGCTGGAGGTGGCCAAGCCTGATGTTCCGTTTGCTGAGCTGGCACCGGAGGTCCAGGCGGAAGTCACGCGGCGACTAAGCGATGGCGACAAGTGGCTGAGTTTTAACGCGCTAAATTTAGCCTATGGCGAGTACCTGATAGCTTACGAGGCTCATCCAAGAAATCCCGAGGTGGTGGCCCGGCTCGAGGATTTGATGGCGCCGTTGCTTGAGTTGGCCGCCGCTGAGACAGATCCCCAGATACGCGCCGGACTGGCGGAGAATATTCGTGATTTGGCGGATAAGGATGATTTTCTGCGCCGCAATGCAGTTCTGCGCGATGCGCTCGAACAGCTTAAGGCTCTTTAATAAGTCGCTTAAGGCCATGAATTAATTGACTTAATCTAAAAATTTGGCCGCGACCGGGCAACATGACCGGAAAATTGGGACGGTTCCGTCTTCGCGGCTTGAATTGTAACTTCGTTTTACAATTTGAACTTGGGGCCATTCGACTCTAGAATGCCGCTTGCAGCGTTTCGACGCTGGGTGATGTCAAGGAAGACACCGGTTAACTGGCAGAGTAGACCGAGTCCATTTTTCTCGCAGGTGCACCAATTGCACTGCAGCCGCGAAAAAGGGCGCTATTCAGCCAGTTGGTTTGCTTTTTGGAAAGGAATTCACCCTCTCGTGATAGCACCGTCACACAGCACCGTGTCAGGCCGCCTCTGGCGGTCCCCCGCTTTGACTCTAGTCTTGGGCCTGGCGATTGCAGCGCTCGTCGTTGGCGCACCGGCGGTCGATGCCAAAAAAAATAAAGGGAAAAAGCCGGGCAAAGAGCTCGAAGGCTATCGCGAAGTCGCTGACCTGCACGTTGTCGACTGCCTGCTGCCGGGTCAGGTTCGACGGCTGGGCAATCGCACTTACCTTACAGCTCGGCGGCCGATAAAGACCACCGCTGCCGATTGCCGGATTCGCGGTGGTGAATACGTTGAGTTTGACCGCGCAGACTACAAAACCGCATTAAATGTTTGGCTGCCTGCTGCTGAGGCCGGGGACGCTGACGCGCAGAACACCGTGGGTGAAATTTTCGAACGTGGTCTCGGCGGCGAGCCGAACTACACAGCCGCCCTGGTGTGGTATCGCAAGTCCGCGGCGCAAAACAATACCCGGGCACAGTTCAATCTTGGCACGCTCTACGAGCAGGGCTTTGGTGTTGAGGCCAATCAACTTGAGGCGCTTAACTGGTATCGGCGCGCCTGGGGTATTGGCGAAGACGATCTAATGTTTGCCTCTGCCGCCGCGCGCGAAACTGCCGAGCTGCGGGAGCAACTCGCGGCTGCGATAGAACAGAAGAACCAGCAGGTGGAGTTGCTGCGCAAACAGCTCGATGCGCTGAAAAAGCAATTGGCGGACAGTGCGGCATCCGCTGAGCAGGCGGCGCTCGAAACCCAAACCTTGCAAGGGCTGATTAGCCAGCTGGAAGATCAGGCGAAAGAGAGCGCCGTGCAGCTTGCGAAACTGCCACCGCCCAGCACCCCCAGCGCAAATGACTCTGACTCTGTGGTCGTCGCATCCAGTGGCCCCAAAACCAGAGAACCGCTGGGGTCAGCTCAGGCAACCCCTGTCTTGCCTGAGCTGACTGAGGCAGGTGCCAGCCAACGATCGTACAAAAATCTCAAGCTCGGTCGTTACTTTGCACTGCTCATTGGTAACGCTGACTACGCCTACCTCGAAGATCTCGATACGCCGCGTTCGGATATCGCGCGCGCCGAGCAAGTGCTGCGCGACAAATACGGCTTTAAGGTTTTTACAGTTTCTGATGGCGACAACATTGCAGTGATGCAGGCCATTAACGATTTAAACAAAGTGTTAAAGCCAGAGGATAATCTGCTGTTGTTCTACGCAGGGCACGGTTCTCGTCTGAATCAGGGTAAGTCAGAAGTAGGTTACTGGTTGCCAACCAACGCCGAACAGCCCCCGCGTAATACTTTCTGGGTGCCAAACGAGTTTGTTACCGGGCATCTGGCCCGGCTAAAAGCGAAACGGATACTAGTGGTGGCAGATTCATGCTACGCCGGGTTGTTATCGCGCGAACCCAGTTTTTTGCTGCTGGGGCAAAACGAAGCAAATTACGCCAACCAGGACTTTTTGGAGTTTAAGTTGGCCAAAAAATCTCGCTTGTTGCTGACCTCGGGTGGTGATCGCCCGGTTTTGGATGGCGGCGGTGATGGTAGCTCGGTGTTTGCCCGAGCGTTTCTTGATGAATTGGAAGGCAACAAAGGATTGTTGTCGAGCCCGGGATTGTTTTTACGCATCCGTGATCGAGTCGAAGCTCTCGCCAAAACGGCAAGTTTTGATCAACGACCGGAGTTTAAAACAATTAAAACGGCGGGGCACGAAGTTGGTGACTTTTTCTTCCTACCTAAGAGTTTGAAGTAACAACTACGTTAAAAAGACACAGGAGGTCTTTGTGAAATTAGCAAAACTCGCGGGTAGTCTGGTGCTGTCTTGCGCATTCTTTGGAGCGCCGCTTGCTCAGGCGATCACGTTTGAAGCACTGGGGAATACAACGATAACGGAGAATGGTGGTGCGTTGGAAATCACTCTCAGCTTGTCGGCAACAGAGATGGAATCGGCAAACGGTACTTGTGATGTAAGCGTGGTTGTCACAACGGATGACGTTGCTCCGGCTACCGTTGCCCCCGCAACCGAAGACGTGGACTACACATCAGTGGCTACATCCGTTGCGCTTTCACTCCCAGCATCAACGAACTCTGATGTATCTACCACCGAGGTGGTAACCATACCCATTTCGGACGATGCGGAAGTCGAAGCTATGCAGGAAGGCTTTGCGCTGTTCGTTGATGCCACTAACAGCCCTGCGTGCTTTAACCAGCCCGTGCCTGATCTTGCGGTTGATCTCCTCATTAGTGATGACGATCCATTACAGGTGTCGATTGGTCCGGATGTGTCGGTTGCTGAAGATGCGGACATTGCCAGTGTGTCGCTGCTAACGCTCAATCCAGGCCCAGCCGCTGCAGTTACCGCGGACGTGGTCGTTGCCACCGCAGATGGCACGGCGAGCGCGGGTGACGACTATGATGCGTTGTCACAGAGCTTTGCACTCAATGTCAACAATCCGGACGCTGTGGTGGAGGTGTCGATTGTTGACGATGCTGATGTTGAGAGTGATGAGACCTTTTCGGTATCAATAACATCGATTAGTGCTTTTAGTAACGGGTTTCCGGTGCTGACTGCAGTTCAACCCGGTACAGCGGTTGTCACTATTGAAGACAACGATGTTGGCCAAGGCGGTGGCGGGCCGGTAACAGCAGTAGATGTGAATTTGGAGTTTGTCGACGATCTCGTTTTCTTCCGGGAGAGTGCCCCCTTTGCGATCCTGGAGGTTGTTCCGTCTGCAGCACCCGTGGCCGATGTAACGGTCGATTTTACGACGGTAGACGGCAACGCGGACAGTCCCGCTGACTATATCGCAGTGTCCGGCACACTGACGTTTCCAGCTGGTGCGCAGGGACCACAGACAATCATGATTCCGCTGATGAATGACAGCGATGATGAGGGCCAGGAAGTGTTTGACGTTGTTCTAAGCGATGCGGTTGGCGCGACGCTCAACAATGGCGATACGGGAGTGGTAGCCATTCAAGATGACGACACGGGTGTCAGTTCGGATGTCACTCTGAGGGGCGCGCCGGGTTCCACAGTGACCTTTACTGTGGACGTCACTCAGGACACGAGCGCCTTCGCTACCGAGCAAGCCTTCTCGGATCTCACGATTACAGGAGCACAGCCGGCCACAGTTACCTATAGTGCAGTTATTCCAGCCAATGCTGTCGACGGTCAGAGGTTCGAGGACGGGATTGTCGACGAAATTGATTTTCCGCCCCCTGCCGTGGTGTTTGTCACCCTGATCGCAGAAACGGCCACAACCTCCACAACGGAGTTTGGATTTGCTGTTGTTGGGTCAAATATTGACGAAGGACAAGGCAGCATAGATCTGCAGATCCAGCGTACGGGCGATCTCAGTAACTCCGGCCAGGTCTCTTTTCAGACGCTGGGCGGTGGCACCGCAACGGCTGGCGCAGACTTTGAAGCGATCACCGGTACTGTGGTTTTTGCTCCAGGCGAGGCCGGCCCCGCTTTCGCGACGGTCACTATTCTGGATGACCAGGATGTTGAAGGAGATGAAGAGTTTCAGGTGGAACTGTTCGACCCTGTTGGCGGGGTTGTGTCTACCGGTGACTCGCTGGCGATAGTCACCATTAATGACGACGACAGTGGGCTGCCACCAGTCATCAGCTCGCCAGGAACTGTGCAGTTTGCCGTTGAGGAGCTCGCTGTTAACGAGGGCGACGGCACAATCACTCTCGAAGTAACGCGTATCAATGGTTCCGACGGTGATGCGAGTGTCGAGTTTTTGACCGTCGAAGATACCGCGACCGACGGTGAGGACTTTACCGGCACCAGCGGTGTGTTGACCTGGCCAGCGGGTGATTCCGATCCGCGCACAATCAGCATAGAACTGATTCCTGATCCCGATGCGCCCTTCGGGGGTCCGGGTGATTTTTCGACCAGTTCTGATTTTTCAACCAGTTCCAATGGTTCGGTCAGGTCAGCCAACGATAAAAACTCGAACAAATCGGGCGTGGTCGCACCTTTGGTCATTGAAGGCGTTGAGAATTTTTCGGTGATCTTGCAAAACCCCGTGGGGGTAACCCTGGGCACACCCGCCCAGGTCACCATTTCTATTAGTGACCTTGGGCGAGACATTGCGGGCATTCCCGGGCTGTCTGCCAATCAACGCGAAGTCGCGGCCTGGTTCGATACTAATTGTGAGCGATTGATAGCCTCTAACCCCACCAACGCCGATCAACAAGACCTCGCTGGCATTTGTGGCAATCTGCGTAGCGTTAATACCACTGACGACCAGGTACGCGATGCGCTTGATGCGATCAACGCAGAAGAGCTTGCGACTGCTGCGATAACGACTCTGCGTTTGCTTGGCGATCAGCACGGCAACCTGCAACGGCGACTTAATGGTCTGCGTTCGGGGGCAACAGGCATCGACCTGTCGGGCTTGTCAGTCAGCGTAAGCGGCCAACAAATCTCCGGTGCGGCACTCGAAGAAATGCTGCACGGGCTCACGTGGGGGGCTGTGGGTGGCGAGTCAGATTTTGGTCGCTGGGGTTTCTTTGTTGATGGCAAGGTCGACTTTGGTGACCGTGACGCAAGCGAAGCAAACAACGGCTACGACTTCGACTCCAGCACAATTACCGTTGGTGCCGACTACCGGGTGCGCGACAACTTCTTCCTGGGTGGTGCCTTTGGCTATGCCAATGCCGATGTTGACTTTGCGGGTGGTGGAGGACTCGACTTCGACAGCTATCGCGGCTCGCTCTACAGCACCTTCTTTTTGGCAGACAGCTACTACCTGGACGGTCTGGTTAGTTACGGCACAACTGACTATGAATCGGATCGGCGCATTAGCTATACCGACTCTGGTGGCGCTATAGATCGTACAGCCACCGGATCAACGGACGGCACCATATTCACCGTCGGTTTTGGCACCGGCTTTGATTTTAATCGCGGGCCATTGACGTTTGGACCGAATCTCGGTGTTTACTACGACGACGTTGATGTTGATTCCTACACAGAAAGTGGCGCCGGCGGGCTTAACCTCAACATCGGTGACCAGGATGCCAAGTCGCTTACCGTGAACGCCGGTGGCCATGCCAGCTGGGTGATTAACACGAAGTGGGGTGTGCTCATACCCAACGCCCGGATCGATTGGGTTCATGAGTTCGAAGACAGTGTTGAAGAAGTTGGTATTCGGTTCGCCGCAGACCCTTTTGCCAACGATCCAACCAATCCATCTGCGCCCATTATTGTGCGCACAGAACAACCTGATGAGAATTATTTCGTCTGGTCGGTGGGAGCGTCGGCGCAGTTCATCCGGGGATTCTCCGGATTTGTCACCTACCAGGCCACCGAAGGTTACAACGATCTCGAACTGAACGAGGTGTCCTTTGGCATGCGCTACGAGAAAACCTTCTAGTGGCTAATACAGGGTGCTGCTTAGGTATCACGTTGGGTGATCGCATTGTTCGGAGGGGGGTCTGCGAGCACAGTGGCGACGCCACCCGGAACTTTGATGCTCAAGGTGATCTCGTCGCCGCCCTCGTAAAGCGTAACTTTGGCCGAGCCCGAGAGACTGGTTCGCGTAATGAGTTCGCCGTTGACGCTGGTGCCATTGCTGCTGCCCAGGTCTTCGAGGTACCAATGCTGATGTTGAGCGACTACCCGAGCATGGCGACGCGATATTTTCGGATCGTCGATATGCAAGTCACAGGTGATATCGCGGCCGATGGTGAAGGTGTTCTGAAAGGTCCAGTTTTTGTCGCGCCAGCTCGCAGTCAACTCGTTGGCGGCGCGCTGGGGTGCCAGGTGCGTGGTAGTGTCGGGACAATCGGCGGCGTCACGTTCGATACCCCCGGGTGTCAGTTCGTAAAGCCAGGCAAGCAATGCGACAACTGGCAGCAAGCCGAAGGCACCCACAACGAACCAGCGCACCGATTCATCGGGCAGGCCAAAGGTGGGGAAGAGTTCGGCCGCACCCATGGATGCTCCCCACGCAGTCACAGCGTAGAGGCTGGTGACACGAAACACTTTACGGCGTTTAAGTTCGTCGAAAAAAGCCATGGTCAAAACCTGCGTAATGGCAGTAGTCAAACTGCGGCAAGAATAGGTTATCGAAATCGAGAATAAAAAGGTTGTCATGAATGTAGGTTACGGACAACACTAAGCGTTGATCTGGGGAGATTGGCCATGGAAGTGCAATATCAGTTAGCTATCGTTGGTTCTGGACCAGCGGGGTTGTCGGCAGCAGCGCGCGCAGCAGCGCGTGACAAGCAAAGTGGCGCGACCACTCCCAGCTATGTGCTGCTTGAAGGCTTCGATCATCTCTCCAAGACCATCTATCGGTATCAGAAAGGCAAGCACGTTATGGCCGAGCCGGGCTATTTGCGTTTGCGTAGTGATGTGGGATTTGATGCCGGCAAGCGCGAAGAAATTCTAGGTATTTGGGACACCGCGGCCGAAGATCAAGCACTGCATGTGCAATACGGCGCCGAAGTTACTGGTATTCAGGGTGAGCGCGGCGGTTTTGAGATAAAGCTTGCCAATGGTCAGACGGTAACAGCGGCAAACGTTGTGCTCGGGATCGGCACCCAGGGTAACCCTCGCCGCTTGGGAGTAACTGGCGAAGAGCTGCCGAATATTCAGTATCAGCTGGACGATCCAGGCGAATACAGCAACGAGACCATAATTGTGGTTGGGGCTGGCGATTCCGCGATTGAAAATGCGTTGGCGCTGTCTGAGCAAAACCAGGTGTACATTCTAAATCGCAAGGCGGAATTTGCCCGCGCTAAAGAAGGTAACCTAAACGCCATTCTCGCAGCCGCGAACAATGATGACGTTAGCCTGGGGTGTTTGTATTCCGCCTCAATCGACAGCATCGTTGCGGGTGACGGTACAGGTCCGGACCTGAAGGTGACCATCGCCACCGCAGAAGGCGAAGAGTTGATTGAGGCCGATCGCATTATTGCCCGGCTTGGTTCTATTCCCCCCCGTGGTTTTCTCGAAGGCTGCGGCATGACGATGAGCCACGCTGGCGCTGATGCGTTGCCGGTATTGAGCGAACACTACGAAAGTAGTGTGCCAGGCCTTTATGTGGTCGGTGCGTTGGCAGGGTGCCCACTCATCAAGCAGGCGATGAACCAGGGCTATGATGTTGTCGAGTTTGCGAATGGCAATTTCGTCAAACCGGCAGATCATGAGCTGATTGAGTTTCAGTTTGCTGGCCTGCCCTATGATCGGGATGCCGACGAACTCATTAGTCTGTTCATGTCACGGATTCCGATGTTTCGTCAGCTTAGTGTGCTGGCATTTCGCGAGATGGTGATTGAAAGCTCGCTGTATGTCGGGCTGCCTGACGAAGACAGCATCGAGGACGCGGAGCTGTCGCTTGTGGACGTGGAACGAAAAATTTCTGGCGATGAGGCGTATTCAAAGGCCCAGCCCAGTGTGACCAAAGTTATTCCAAAAGGACATGAGTTTTATACCGAAGGTGACTTTGGTGTGTCGTTTTATACGGTACTCGACGGCGAAGTGGTGCTTGGGTCGTCGAGTTTTGCTGGTGGTGAACGACGCCTTGGGCGGGGTGAGTTCTTCGGGGAAATGAGTCTTATTGCTGGCCAGCCCAGACCCGAGACAGCCATGGCGGGCGACAACTGCATTGTTCTCGAAACACCACGCCGAACCATTTTGAAACTCATCGCCTCCAATGATGCGGTGCGCGAAGGCATTGACTGGGTGTTCATTGTGCGCGAGTTGCAGCGCCACTTTGCTCCGGCGGCGACGGTTGAGGAGCTGCGCCCCATTGCGGATGAGATTCAGCAGCATAGTTTTAAAGCGGGTCAACGCTTGTGGGAACCTGGGGATGACAGTAACAGTCTGCATCTCATTCGCTCCGGCACCGTGTTGATATTCAACGAAATTGATGAACAGCGAAATCTGATCGCCGAAGAACGGGCCGGAGAAATGGTCGGTTTTATGGCCATGTACAACCAGAACGCACGAACCAATGTTGCTGAGGCGTCGGTGTTAACTGAAACGCTGGAGATCACTGAGGAACAGTATCGACGCTTGATGATGTTCGATATGGAGCAGGAAGATATTGTCGATGCGCGGGCGAGTCGCGATTTGATGAAGTACTCGCAGTGGGAAACTCGTCGTGAGTCTTCTCAGGTTTTGGAATTTATGTTGGGCGACGGTTTGGGAGAGGCCACTAACGCTCTCATTATCGATGAATATCTCTGCGTCGGTTGCGATAACTGTGAGACCGCGTGTGCTGAAACACACGACGGTATTTCGCGGCTCGACCGGAAATCAGGCAGTACGATGGCCCACGTTCATATACCCATATCGTGTCGTCACTGTCAGCAACCGCACTGCATGAAGGATTGCCCCCCTAATGCCATTCACCGGGCGAGTGATGGCGAAGTGTTTATCGATGATTCCTGTATTGGCTGCGGCAACTGCCAGAGTAACTGCCCGTACGATGTGATTCGGATGGCGCCTGAGGCGCCGGCGAAGCCGGGTTTGTTCAGCTGGCTGTTGTTTGGCATGGGGTCTGGTCCTGGCGAAGATAAAGCTGCGAAGGGACCCGAAGGGCAGGTGAAAAAGGCCAAGAAGTGTGATGCCTGCTTTGATGTTACCGGTGGTCCTGCCTGTGTATCCGCTTGTCCGACCGGCGCGGCGCAACGCGTCAGTCCAAAAGACTTTGTGCGCATTATTGAGCGAGACGCGCTATGAGTCAGAACGCGTTGCAACATGCAGGCGGTCGGTATCTGTGGGTAGCGCTTGGATTGCTTGCGATCAGCTTTGGACTGTATTGGCTGCAAGACGCAACGACTCCACCTAGTGGCGGTACCTGGCAAGGACTGACGCTTGGCATCATTGCTGGATTGCTCATCTTTTGGTTGAACTATCTGGGAGTGCGCAAGCGCCGCTATGGGCGAGGTGGGTCGCTAAAAGGTTGGGTAAGTGCGCACGTTTATCTGGGTACTGCACTCATCGGGGTAAGCCTGTTCCATAGCGCTGGGCAACTCGGCTGGAACATTCATTCGCTGTTCTTCTGGTTAATGATGGCGGTGATCGCCAGCGGCGTGTTTGGCATGTTTGTCTACCTCTCGCTGCCGCGACGATTATCGTCGGTGCGTAAAACGCGCAGTCGAGCAGAGAATATTGAAGAGTTGGAAAGTCTTGAGCTGGCGAGCCTCGAGCGAGCGGCGGATTGCTCTGACGATATAAACAATACAGTGCGCTCGGCCTTGGACCAAACCCGAGTCGGAGGTGGTTTTCTCCGGCAGCTGCTGGGCAGCGATCGATCTACGTTCCAGGAAGCCAGCTCTGAAGGCAATCAGCACCGCAGCAATTTTGATCAACGTAATCTGTTGCGCTTTCTATCGGAGGCTGCAACGCAAGCGAGCGATGGAAAAGAAACAACAGCGTTGCGCCATCTGATGTCCCTCACTGCGCGCCGTCAGGATTTGTTGCGGCGCGTGCGTCGGGATGTGCAAATGCAGGGCTTGTTGCAGGCCTGGTTGTATATTCATGTGCCGCTTTCCATAGCTGTTTTGTTCGCTCTCGTTATCCATATTGTCGTCGTGTTTTGGTACTGGTAAGCCTATGGACCTCTTGATACGCATCGCCAGGGAAGCAGGCGGCCACATAGACCAAGAACACGGGATTGATCGCGTTATTCTCGGGTCTGCTAACGATGCGCACCTGCAACTACCGCTGCTTGAACTGCGCCACGCGAGTATTGAGCTGGGACGAGAAGGGCTAGTCTTGCGCAGCACCACTCGTGATGGTGTGCAGGTTAACGGCAATGTGGTTAAGCGCTGTGTTTTGCGATCCGGCGATCTCATAGAGCTACCTGGTGCTAGCGTGCATGTAGAAGAAGCGCCGGGTGGTTTTGACGGCATGTTGATAGTGCGTCGTGCAGCAGATCATGTTTCGGTGTTGTCAACACAAAAACTCAGCTTGGCTGATACGTTTTTAGCGAAACGTGCGTTCGCATGGATTGGTGCACTGGTTGTGTTACTGGGTATGTTTATTGTGCCCTTTCTGTTTTCCGGCGAACGCGCCACCCAGGCGCCGGTTAGTGGGCTCTTTTCAGATCATGTATGGACGTCTGGTGAGCTGCATGCCGCGCATGAGTTGGTCACGGGCGAAAATTGTGCCGGTTGTCACGGCAAACCCTTCGAACGTGTTCAAAACGAGGCTTGTGAGGCGTGCCACGGTTCAATTCAAGATCATGTCAGCAGCGCGTTTTTAGCCGCGACCTCCGTGCCTGGCGAACTTGGGTCTGGCGGGCTCGACTTCGGTGCCAATGCAAATGAGCGTTGTGGCGTCTGTCATCGGGAGCACAACGAGCCGAGCACTTTAGTTCGCGACGCCGATGGTGACTGTGTGCAATGCCACGCAGCAGGCACTGACTCTGGTGGTGGCATTCATCGCGATATAGATCCGTTAGCAGCAGTGACGGGCTTCACTCCAGAAACCCATCCGGTTTACGAATACTCGCTACCGCGCTTCACGCTCGAGGAGTTTGCCGGATCGAAAGATGATGGATGGCGGATCGAAGCGGTCAGCGAAACTGAGATAGCGAATTCGCCAGAAACTTCGGAACTTGTGTTTCCTCACGATATTCATCTGGATGTTGGCGAAGTGTCAGATTTAGTAACCGGTGAAGCTCTCACTTGCGGAACCTGCCACAGCATGAGCATCGACGGCGAACATTTCTTGCCAGTCAGCATGGAAGCGCATTGCCAGGATTGTCACCAACTTGATTTTGATGAGTCCGACCCTGATCGGAGCTTGCCACATGCGCGTTTAAAAGAAGCGGTGTTGGCGCTTGAAGGCATGTTACTGAAAAAATACTTCGATCCTGATGACACGGGTGAGCTGTTTGCCTATCGCCGTTTGCCAGATCGTCCGGATCGAGTGGCCGGTTGTACTGACGCGCCAGACGTCTGTGTGGAGCGTGAACTAAAAGAGATCGTCGAAGCTCAGTTTGCCGGTGATATCGGCTGTGCTGCGTGTCATCAGTTTGAACGCCAGGATTCGAAGGATATCGAAGACCAGTTCTGGGTGCATCCAGTGAAGCTGCCACAGGATTTTGTGCCCGATGCGCGATTCGATCATATCGCTCATCAGGTGTTGCGTGATGGCGAAAGTAGCGAGCTGTTGGTGGGTGATCAGGCCTGCGATACCTGTCACGCCGCCAAGAATTCTGCCAGTGCGACCGATCTGCTTATGCCAACGATGGCCACCTGTTATGAGTGCCATGGCGATCGCGATAGTGTATCTCAGGTGGCATTGGCGTGCATAGATTGTCACGCGTATCACCCGCGGAACTTTGCGGGCTTTGATGGAGCACCCTTACTAGGTGGGCAAGCAAGCGCGCAACAGTGGGCGACCAACGCGGGGAGAGTCGCCGGTGGTGACTCAGGAGGTGGAAAGGAATGAACGCAACCAAGATGGTAGAGGGTCAGAGTGTGGGCCATGGTTTTGTCAAAGAAACCTATAAACGTTATGAACGCTTTAAACGGAATGACCGTTACAAACCGTCGCTGAAACTAAAAATTGCGGCCGCAGTATTCGTGCTTGCGCAATTTAGTGGCTGTGGCGGCGGTGGTCGGGAAGAACCCCTAGGAGTAACCGGTCCCGATCCGGCATGCTCTGGTGAGTGCGGCACAACGGTACCCGAATCGCTCTCTGTTGCTGATGTAGAAACAATCATCGCTCAAGGTGTGGCTGAGGCACAGGCGCGAAATGTCCAGGCCACCATTGCGGTAACGGATCGGGTGGGTAATGTGCTTGGTGTGTTCCGCATGGGTGATCCTGCGGATCGATCCATGCTGGTTGCAACTGCCACGGCAGACGATGGGACGCCGCTGATTAGTGGTGGCCTCGAGGGATTGCGGCTCCCTACAGCAGCCGTGCCCTTTAATATCGACCAGCTTGGTGCCATCGCTAAGGCTATAACAGGCGCTTATCTATCGAGTGAAGGTAATGCGTTTACTACTCGCACCGCGAATCAGATCGTGCAAGAGCACTTTAACCCCGGCGAGCTAAACCAGCCGGCCGGACCACTGTTTGGCGTGCAGTTTTCGCAGCTTTCCTGTTCGGACTTTTCACAGCGTTTTAGTGGCGGAGCCGCAGAACCAGGACCCCATCGTTCACCATTGGGTTTGGCTGCTGATCCAGGTGGCCTGCCTTTGTATCGCAACGGTGTGCCCGTAGGTGGCGTGGGCGTCATTGCGGACGGTCGCTATGGCATAGACCCGGCCATTGGTGACATTGATACAGACATCGACGAACTGATTGCGGTCGCTGCGTCTTTCGGTTGGTCTGCGCCCCTCGACCGTCGTGCCAATCGAATTACCGTAGATGGCAAGACTTTTCGCTTCAGTGATGCAGGTGTCGAAGACCTGATGAGTGATCCGGCCAACGCGCCTGCGTTCTCAACCGCGACGGGTGCACTTGTTAATGTTACCGGCTATTTTGACGGGACCATTCGCGCCGGCACGGCCTTCGGTACGCCAGCGTCAGGTATCAGGCCGGCGGTAAGTGGGTTTGATGGTCAGGATGCGTTTGTTTTTGTAAACGCTGCCAATGTCAATCGGTTTCCGGCACGACCCGGCACTGACGCCGTTGAAACTGGCGGTAATCAGCTTACGGTAGCGGAAACCCAGTCCCTGTTGAGTAACGCCTTAAGGGTAGCCAATAGTGCGCGTGCACAGATTCGCCGGCCGTTGAATTCACCGGCCCGGGTCACTATCTCTGTTGTTGATACCAATGGTGAAATACTGGGAATGGTGCGTACTCGCGATGCTCCAGTGTTTGGTGCGGACGTCTCCTTACAAAAAGCACGAACCGCCGCATTTTTTTCCAGCGCCAGTAGCGCAGACTTTTTGAACGCTCTGCCGCCCACTAATTATGTTGGATTTACAGATGCTGGCCCGGAGTTGTTTCAAGTTCTGTCGCTCGGTGATTACGTCACCGACCTGCGTAACTTCCTCGAAGATCCGCTGGCTCTGGCCAATGGCGCGTTTGCGTTTTCTGATCGAGCCGGTGGCAATTTGTCGCGGCCATTTTTTCCTGATGGTATTGATGAGCGAGGCGCTGGCCCACTGAGCAAGCCAGCTGGTGAGTGGAGCCCTTTCTCGACGGGTTTGCAGCTCGATCTGGCGATTAACGCTCTGGTGCAACATGTGCTGTTCTCCGTCACCGATGGGGCGCTCGCGCCAGATGTGGTCCAGGGGTGTGCCGGTGCCGGGTTTAATCCGGGCACCTCGACGCCTGGGCTCATCGATCTCGGGCTGGTATCTATCAGCCCGGCCGCGATGACTAACAGGGTAGCTAATGGCTTTCAGATTTTTCCGGGCAGCGTGCCTATCTATCGCGGCAACATGCTCATAGGTGGCATCGGCGTATCCGGTGACGGCGTAGATCAGGACGACATGATCTCGTTTTTGGGCTTGCATGAGGCTGGTCTTGAGACGGGCAGCATAAACAACGCGCCACCCGAAATACGTGCGGACCAGCTCATGCCTCGCGATACGCGCTTGCGTTACATCCAGTGTCCGCAATCGCCGTTCCTGGAAGGTGGTTCGTTTGATCCCTCCATTCAACGACCTTGCGAGGGCTTATAGATGAAAGTTCTATCATTACTGTCTGCAGCTCTGTCATGTGCGGTCGTGCTGGGTGCCAGTGTCACCGGTGGTACGGTGATCTTGATGCTGTCCGCGCTGCCTGTTGAAGCCGCTGAAGTCTGTTACGCAGACGATCGCGGTCGCATAGTCAATCGACGTCGACCCGGTTACATACGCGTAGAGTGTCCGCGTCCTGATGCAGAAAACGCTGCCGATCGAGTAGAAGGCTCGACCGCGCGTGCGGCCGGGGAAGAAAATGTATTCGACTATGGCCTGATACGTGGCAGAAATACGCCTTCCAAAGTGCCCTGCGTCAGTTCCGGCCGCAGCGAGTGTGTGGCAGCGGCGCCGACGCTAGACTGCAAAGGGGGTGCACAGAACTGTGTGACGCTCGCCATGCCTGATCGCTGGCGTATTGTTGATAACCTGGATGGGTTCCGGGGTGTTGTGGGCAATGACTCGGTTCGTTATCAGTATCCGTGGTGGGATCCCTACAATCGCAACGTATTGAAGGGCGATATTCCCGTCAATGACGACGAATGGTTCTTTTCCATTAACGCGCTGTCAGACAGTATATTGGAAGTGCGCGAAGTGCCGACACCTGTGGGCGCGTCCTCGACTAACGATCCCGGGGGCATCGACATTTTTGGCACTTCCGATCAAATCTTCTTTAACCAAAATCTTGCTGCAGAATTTGTGTATCTGAAAGGCGACACGGTGTTTCGCCCTCCCGATCATGAGTTTCGGTTTACGCCGGTGCTGAGCATCAACTATGTAAATCTCGATGAGATTCAGGGTGTAAACGCCCGACCAAGCCGAGGTACGTCACGAACTGACCATCACTTGGGTATTCAGGCAGCGTTCTATGATCGACACTTGCGTAACGTAGGCGATCGATACGATTTCGACAGTTTTCGAATTGGTATTCAGCCGTTTAACAGCGATTTTCGTGGCTTTCTTTTTCAGGACAGCCAGCTAGGGGTTCGTCTGTTTGGTAACCGCAATAACAACATCTTCCAGTACAACCTTGCGTACTTCCGGCGTCTCGAGAAGGACACTAACAGTGGGTTGAACGACGTTACCCGAGATTTACGCAAAGACGACGTCGTGGCAGCCAACTTCTATTGGCAAGACTTCCCGAAACTTGGTTTTGTGTCGCAGGCGACCGTTGTTTACAACCGTAACCGGGAAGACAATGAATTTTTCTTCGACAACAACGAGTTTATTGCTCGCCCCGCCTCCATTGGCGACGAACGGCCACGTAAATACGATGTGGTGTACTTCGGTTACAACGGTGATGGCCACTTTGGTCGGCTTAATCTGACAACTTCTGCGTACTATGCGATAGGCAGCGTTGAACCGGGTGTGTTCGAAGAGAGGAAGGTTGATATCAGGGCTGGATTCTTTGCCGCTGAAGCCGGCTTTGATATGGATTGGTTGCGCCTTCGTGGGTCATTGCTCTACGGCAGTGGTGATAAAGACCCGTTCGACGATCGGGCAACCGGCTTTGATGCCATATTCGAAAATCCTGTATTCGCGGGTTCAGACACCAGCTATTGGCTGCGGCAATCGGTGCCGTTGATTGGCGGGGGGCGCGTTGCTTTGTCTACCCGGAATGGGCTGCTAAACAATCTACGATCGTCCAAGGAACAGGGCCAGTCAAACTTCACCAATCCAGGGATGATACTCGCTGGAATTGGTGCCGATGCAGATCTCCTGCCATCACTGCGATTGAGCTTCAACTACAACTATATGCGCTTTGATCACACCCAGGTGCTCGAAACAGTGCGTAACCAGGGCTCGATCGACGAAGA
The DNA here is from genome assembly GCA_964611345.1 of uncultured Pseudomonadales bacterium. GTDB lineage: Bacteria > Pseudomonadota > Gammaproteobacteria > Pseudomonadales > Azotimanducaceae > JALZVT01. The sequence goes on along the minus strand of CAZSYU010000004.1, from coordinate 54,434 downwards.
GATCGGCCATGACCTGTCCTTGAGTCTAATCTGGCGACCACTGGTAACCCAGAACATTGTAGTGCGCACCAGCTATGCGCATCTGATTCCCGGTAAGGGGTTCAAGGATTTGTTTCCGGATGAAGAAGCAGGTTATTTCCAGATGAACCTTGTGTTGGCGTTTTGAGGAGCTCAGGGATGAACAATTCGATGCGAAAAATTGAGAAGTTGCGCGGCTTACTGGTTTCGTTGAGTTTGTTAGCAGCTGGCGTGACCGGTGCTGGCTTTGTTTTCAGTACTATATGGAGCGAAGGGGTTGAAGCTTCTGAGGCAGTAATAAAAGTAGAGCGTAACTACGTCATGGCACCTGCGGCCCCGGCAAATCAGCCAAGCGCTATTGCTGCCAGTGAAAAGAGTGCGGGTTGCGTATCTTGCCATACCGAATCTGATCAAAAAACCATGCACAACGCGCCGGGCGTGGATCTGGGTTGTACCGATTGCCACGGCGGTGATGCCAGTCAGTTTGTGCCGCGTAATGCCAAGAGTGGTGGCGAAGGCGGTCATGGTCTGCCTAAAGGCAACCAGTCGGATGAGTACATTGCGGTTAAGGAGTTGGCACACATACTGCCGGAGTACCCTGACGCTTGGCACTACCCGCATTCTGCCAATCCGGAGCGCACGTACACGCTGCTAAATAAAGAAAGCCGCGAGTTTGTGCGTTTTGTGAATCCTTCTGACTATCGTGTCGTTGAGCTGGCGTGTGGTTCATGTCACCAGGATCAGATTGAGAAATCTGTCCGGTCGTTGCACGCCACAGGCGCCATGCTTTGGGGCGGTGCGGCCTACAACAACGGCATCTTGCCGTTCAAGCAGTACATATTGGGTGAATCTTACACCACCGACGGTAAGCCAGCGGTGTTGAAAGGCCCGGTGCTAGATACGGTGCTCGCGGAGCAGCTGAAAGATGAGAAAGGTATTTTGCCGCAACTGTTGCCTTTGCCAGCCTGGGAAACGACCAAGCCCGGTGATGTGTTTCGAGTGTTTGAGCGCGGCGGCCGCAACATCATTAACCTGTTCCCGGAAACGGCTATACCCAACTCCTTAGGCTTGGTGCAACGTCTGGAGGAACCGGGTCGACCTGATATTCGTCAATCAAACCGTGGCCCGGCAACGGGTGCGCGCATTTCTGTCCCCGTAATCAATATCACTAAAACACGTCTGAATGACCCTTTTACCTGGTTTATGGGCACTAACGATCAACCGGGTGATTATCGCAATTCTGGCTGCGCATCCTGTCACGTTGTGTATGCCAACGACCGTGATCCGCGACATTCAGGCGGTTACGCCCAGCATGGCCACACTGGTAAAACCGCAACGCTTGATCCGACCATTCCAAAAAACGAATCAGGGCATCCCATCAAGCACAGCTTTACCAATGCGATACCCACATCACAATGCATGATTTGTCATATGCACCAGCCGAACATGTTTGTGAACAGTTACCTGGGCTACACCATGTGGGACTACGAATCGGACGCGCCTGCGATGTGGCCGGAGCAGCAACAATATCCGACCAGCGAAGAGATTCATGAAGTGTTGGAGCGCAATCCGGAAGGAGCAGCGCCCCGTGGCAAATGGGCGGACACGGATTTTCTGGAGGCAGTATCTGAGCTGAATCCGGAATTAAATGATACCCAGTTCGCCGACTATCACGGTCATGGCTGGAACTTTCGAGCCGTATTCAAACGTGATCGCACGGGTAATCTGCTCGATGCGAAGAACAACGTGGTTGAAAACGACGATCCCAAGAAATTCGACAAGGCGGTACATATGTCGTCGATTCACCTGGATGTGGGGATGCACTGTGTTGATTGCCACTTTGCCCAGGACAACCACGGCAACGGCCACATTCAGGGAGAAGTAGCACTTGCTGTTGAGGTTGATTGCAAAGACTGCCACGGCACCTCAAAAGAGCTGCCCAATCTCTACGCCTCCGGACCAGCTGCGATTGGTGGCGGAACAGATTTTCTGTCGCTTCGGGTGCCTGGTGGGCGGCCTCGCTTCGAGTGGGTGAACGGGGATCTCTACCAGCGCTCAGCACTCGATGAAAATCTTGAGTGGAAAGTCAGTCTGGTAAAGAACGCGGTCGATCCGAAACACTCGGATTACAACTCGAAGGCAGCGCGCGCCAAAACCATGTCTAACAACACCGAAACACAGGAGTGGGGTAATCAGGTTGCCAGTGTTGATCTGGCCCATTCCTATGATGAAATGGAGTGCTACACCTGTCATACGTCCTGGACAACGAGCTGCGGTGGTTGTCACTTGCCCATTGAGGCGAACAAGAAAACCGAACGACACCACTATGAAGGGGGCAAGAGTCGAAACTTTGCCAGCTATAACCCCCAGGTTGCCCGGGATCAGATGTTTCTGCTTGGACGAAGGGGTCCGGCCAAGGGTGGCAAGATAGCGCCAGTGCGCTCTACCTCGGCGTTGGTACTGTCATCGACAAATGCTAACCGTGAGAAAATCTATATTCAGCAACCACCGGTTGCCGCTTCAGGTTTCAGTTCGCAGGCCTTCAATCCTCACTTCCCGCACACTGTGCGATTATCAGAGACCAAGAATTGCAGCGATTGTCATCTGTCGGAACAGAACGATAACAACGCGATTATGGCCCAGCTACTTATGTTCGGAACCAACTTCGTTAACTTCGTTGGCTATAACGCCTGGGTTGGTGGTGATGGCGAGGTCTCTGCGGTGCAAGTAACCGAGTGGGAAGAGCCCCAGGCGGTGATTGGCAGTTACCTGCAAAAGTACGCCTACCCTGATTTCTTTGCGCAGCATGAAGCGCGTGGCGGGGTACTGAAGCATGCGTATGGGCATCGTTCGGGTCCTGCAAACTGTCTACAAATGCGCGGCGAGTACTTGTACGTTGCCGAAGGTAAAAACGGAATGCGCGTTTATGACATTGCCAACGTTGCGAACAAGGGCTTTTCGCAGCGCATTGTGACAACGCCGTTCAGTCCGCTCGGTCAGGGTACACAGGTGAAGTCGAAGAACGCTACCTGCATGGCGCTGCCGTCTACGCAACCTATTGCACCGTTTAAGAACGAAGGCGATCTGATGCGTATCACCAATCAGGAGCAGCCCTTCCATCCAATTTACAACTACGCGGTGATCACAGATGCCCAAGAAGGTTTGATTCTGGTTGACGTTAATACACTGCAAGACGGCGAGCTGCGCAACAATAACCTCAGCCGGGCACTCACCTGGAACCCAGACGGTCTGCTAAATGGTGTTCGTCACATCACACTGGGGGGGTCTATTGCCTATCTGACGTTACCAACGGAAGTATTGGTGGTGTCTTTGCAGAATCCGCTGGAGCCGCAATTGGTGAGCCGCATACCCATGAGCGACCCTCGAGCGACGGCGCTGCAATTCCGCTATTTGTTTGTAACGACGGCAGACGGATTGCAGACCGTTGATGTCACCAATAACAAAGCACCGAAATTATCAGCGTCGACGATTACGTTGAGTGATGCCAAGCGCGTGTACGTGGCGCGAACCTATGCCTATGTTGCCGCAGGAGCACAAGGTCTCGCAGTGGTAGATGTCACTCAACCCGACAATATGCGCCTGCTCCAGACCTACAACGATGGTGGCAAGATTGTCGACGCACATGATGTTGTCGTAGCGAGCACCAATGCTTCGCTATTTGCCTACGTTGCCGATGGCGCGGGTGGGTTGAAAGTTGTGCAGTTGACGTCGCCCTCCCTGCAGCCGAACTTCTATGGCTTTAGCCCCGAGCCAAACCCCAAACTAATCGCGAGTTATCCCACCAAGCGGCCAGCACTGGCACTATCAAAAGGGCTTGATCGGGATCGGGGTGTAGACGAAACCGGTGGACAGATTGCGGTGTTTGGGCGCCGTGGTTCTCGACCACTCTCCCGTGAAGACATGAACAAGCTGTACCTCAATGAATCGGGCGAGCCCTGGTTTGTGCAGGATACAGAAGGCACTGGTACAGCCGTACGTGGGCGTAGCGCTGGCGGTGGTGACAGTAATGAAGCTATCGCAGAACAAGCACCCACGCCAACCGCAACTAGTGCTGGGGGTTCCAGATAGTGAAGGGTGGATACCAGTGCCAATACCGATACCAAAGCAAGTGGCAGGCCGCTCGTGATGTGGCGTTGTGGATTTGTGCTGGTGCCATTCTTATGTGTGGTATGAGTGTCTCGGCTGACGTATCCACCATTGACGATAATATTCACTATGGCGCGTCGTCCTGTGCTGGAGGGGCGTGTCACGGCAAATCGAGTCGTCAGGACAACCGCACCGTATGGTTGAATGAGCATCGCATATGGCGAGCGCAGGACTACCATTCGCGTGCCTACAAGACCTTGTTGTCACCAGAATCCAAGTTGATGGCGACGAAACTTGGCTTAGCCAGTGCTCATACCGCAGATATTTGTTTGGATTGTCATGCTGACAATGTCCCTCAGGACAAACGTGGCCCGGAGTTCAGTCTGAACGATGGAGTCGGTTGCGAGGCGTGCCACGGCGGTTCAGAAAACTGGATTAAAACCCATGATGATCCAGGCAATACCCATGCCGATAATATCGCCAATGGCCTCTACCCATCAGAGGAGCCAGCGGCGCGAGCGCAGTTGTGCTTGAGTTGTCATCTGGGCACACAGGATAAGTTCACCACACACCGCATAATGGGCGCGGGCCATCCCAGGTTGAGTTTTGAACTCGAGAATTTCACGACCAATCAGCCGCCGCACTTTTCGGTTGATGATGATTATAAAGAGCGTAAGGGCAACTTTGCGGGCGTGCAGTTGTGGCTCACCGGGCAGGTGGAAGGATCTCGAGCGTTTCTGAAAATGTTAGGTAGTGACTATTTTACTGGCGCCAAGTTTATCCCAGAGTTTTCGATGTTTGACTGTCAGAGTTGTCATCATGGGCTCGATCCGGAGGACTTGCGCTGGTATCAGGAGCGCCGGCAGCAGGGCGTTGAGCCTGGCAGCTTACGCCTGGCGGATCATCATTTTCGTACGCTACAGTTAATTAGTGAAGAGCTTTCTCCAGATAAAACAGCTGCATTGAAGCGGGCGATCGATGCACTGGTAGTTGCAGGTCAGGGTGACCCCAGGGCACTTGGCACTTCAGTCACACAACTGCAAAGCCTCATCGATGAGCTGTCAGCGCTGTGGCAAGTGCAAAATGTGAGCACCGCCAAGGTGCGGGCGTTACGCAAGCGGCTGATTGGCCAGGCAGCGTCTCGGCGTATGGTCGACTACGGTACAGCAGAACAGGGTCTGCTCAGCATTGTTACGTTGACAGAATATCTCGGCGAGGCAGACCAGCTCGCAAGTTCGCTAGACCGACTCTTTTCTGGTCTTGGCAATGATGAGACCTTTCGGCCCAAAGCCTACCAACGTGCTGCCGCGGCCGTTCAGGGGAGTTTTTGAGTGTTGTTTAGTGATTGAATTTGCTGCCGAGTCGCACCCGGGAAATCGTTACCAGCACAACGAGGATTCGTTGGGTTGGGTTGAAGACGCCGGTGTGTGGCTGGTGGCAGATGGTATGGGTGGCCATGCGTGTGGAGATGTGGCCTCGCGGATTGTTAAGCAATCCTTGTTGCAAGGAAGTGCCGCAGTTATGGACCACTCTGAGCTACCGGCGTTACCTGCGATGATTTTCGATGCCCATACGGCGGTTGTTGCAGAGGGCCTGCGTCGCTCCGCAGAAAACATGGGCAGCACTGTTGTTGTGGTGCGGATCAAGGGCAGTAAAGCTGAAATCGGGTGGTGCGGCGACAGCCGTGTTTACCTGTGGCGAAAGCAACAGCTGATTCGGCTGACCCGGGATCATTCGCTGCTCGAGCAGTTACTAGAGTCTGGTGTGGTGGATCCTGCAGATGCGTTTGGTCACCCCCAGAAGCACGTACTTGTGCAAGCCCTGGGCATCGCTGACCCTGAACCAGTGCCCGCCGAGTTAAGTCTGGATCTCGACAACGGTGACATGATCTTGCTTTGTAGCGATGGCTTACACGACGAGATGCGGGATGATCAAATCAGCGACCTGCTGCTGGCGAATCCTGAGCCTACCGACGCAGTGGGCGCGCTGATTGCAGAAACTCTGTTGGGCGAAGCTCTCGATAACATTAGCGTGGTATGTCTGCGAATTAAAGATATTGAGGTGCTACAGCCGGTACTTAGCGTCGAGCAGTTGCGTGAACGTTTTGAGCGCATGCCGGGTCAAGGTCACAAGCGGCTCAATGACGACGCTGCTGAACCCGCACCGTTGGGCAATGATGACTTCGAAGGTGTTGCGCCCGCGCCTAGAGTGGCTGCGGCGACAACGATTGCGCTGCCCAAAAAGGCGGCGCTGCCTATTGCCAGCAGTAATGCTGCAGATATCTCAGGTGTTGACGATGAGCAGATGAAGGCATCTGCGGGTAAAGACAAGTCTGGTATGAAGGGGTTTGATGTTGAGTTGCTTATTGCATCATTGGCGCTGGCGATTTTGGTGGCGCTCGTTTACTGGCTGTTATGACATATATTCATGAATTGGAAACGAATGGAGAAATACAGTGAGCCTTTCAGGTAATCGATTTGCCCTGAGCGATGACGCGGGTACAGCAGTATTGGAGTTTGATACCACAGTGATTGTTGGGCGGGCGCCGTCTGCCGAACATCAAGGCGTCTCCTACGACGAAGTGCTACAGCTAGCGCATTCTACAGTTTCGAGCAATCACGCAACCTTAGCGCCCGCGGCGGAAGGTGTGCTGGTAACTGATTTGGGTTCGACCAATGGTACCTTTATCAATCATCAGCGTCTGACCGGACCCACTATGGCAGTCGGCGGTGATGAGATACGGTTCGACACCCACACATTAACGTTGTCAGATTCGGAAGGTGCTGCTGCGCCGGCAGTGGATGCGGCGTCGATGGATCCAGGCGCAACGGTGGTTCGCGCCGCGGTACCGGCGCCAGCTCCTAGTGGGCAGCCTGACGACAGCGATATCGCTAATGCAGCCATGGGCCAAACCATGATGATGGCTGTTAACAAAAACCTGCCGCGCTCCTGGCAGAACGATAGCCCCGGCACAATCATCCTGAAACCCGGTGAAGCCAACGATCAGTTTGCCATCGATGCGGATGCTCTCGCGGCGCAGTTCACCGACCCAACCCTCGTATTACTTGGAGATTCTGGTGATGGTCAACCTATATCGCTCAAGAGCGAAGGCGACCTAAATTTCTGGAACATCGGCAAAAATGGCTCCAAGCATGAGCTGTCTATCGTGTTGGAAGACCCAAGCGTTTCTGATTTTCACGCTAAATTGGTGCGTCGCGGCGCGAAGTGGTCGGTACATGACCAGATGTCGACAAATAAAACACGCGTGAATGGTGAAGCGGTGCTGAAACGCTTCCTAAATTCCAAAGATGTAATCGAATTTGGTGGTACCAAGGCCCTCTTGCTGCTGCCAGGTAGTGCTGCTGCAGCTGGTAAGAATAAAGCAAGGAAGGCGAAGTCAGGAAAGGCAGGTAGTGGGTCCAGTGGCGGTGCTATGCGCTGGGTCTTGATTGCTGTGGTGGTTGTTGCCGCAGCGGGAGCAGGTTGGTTCTATCTGAACGGGTCATTCTAGTTTTATGCGTTCAGTGGGAAGGCAACGTGCGCTTTTCTAACAACTAAAAAATATTAATCAGTAAACAACAATCAGGGAGATTGTGATTATGAATAAGGCAACGCGCAAAGCGCTTGATAATTTTATGAACGGACTCGTGAAGCGAAATCCGGGTGAGCCAGAGTTTCATCAGGCTGTGCAGGAAGTCGCCGAAACTGTCATGCCTTATATGGCCACACACAAAGACTATGCCGATATGTCCATCCTCGAGCGCATGACTGAGCCGGATCGTATTGTAATTTTTCGTGTTTGCTGGGAGGCCGATGATGGGACGATTCGAACCAATCGTGCTTGGCGGGTACAGTTCAATAATTCTATTGGACCCTACAAGGGTGGTTTGCGGTTTCATCCTTCAGTTAATCAAAGTGTTCTGAAGTTTTTAGGCTTTGAGCAGACCTTCAAAAACGCACTTACTGGCTTGCCTATGGGAGGTGGAAAGGGTGGCAGTAACTTCAATCCCAAGGGTAAGAGTGATCGCGAAGTGATGCGGTTCTGTCAATCTATGATGACGGAACTTAGCCGTCACGTAGGCGCGGATACCGACGTACCCGCTGGCGACATAGGCGTGGGTGGTCGCGAAATCAGTTATCTGTTTGGCCAGTATAAGCGTGTGCGTAACGAGTTTACGGGTGTGTTAACGGGCAAAGGGTTGTCGTTTGGAGGCAGCCTTGGGCGCACCGAGGCGACTGGCTACGGTGTAGTGTATTTTGTCGAAAACATGCTGAACCGTATTGATGATGGCTTTGATGGCAAGACAGCGCTAGTGAGTGGCTCAGGCAACGTCGCCATTTTTTGTGCCGAAAAGTTGCTGCACCTTGGAGCTCGAGCCATAACGCTATCCGATTCTACCGGCTTCATTCACGATCCAGAGGGTTTTGACCAGGACAAGCTCGATTACCTTAAAGAGTTGAAATTCGCGCGGCGTGGGCGAATCAAGGAATACACCACTGTCTACAAGAAAACGAAGTTTCACGCCGGCAAGCGGCCCTGGGGTGTTAAAGCCGATATGGCGTTTCCCTGCGCCACTCAGAATGAGCTCGATGCAGCGGATGCGAAGAAGATGATACGCAACGGCGTAAATGTAATTGCCGAAGGAGCTAACATGCCTTGCACTCTTGAGGCGCAGCATCTCTTTCGCGACAACGGATCCTTGTATGCGCCCGCCAAAGCATCGAACGCGGGTGGTGTTGCCGTATCCGGTTTGGAACAAAGCCAAAATGCGATGCGTATCAACTGGACTGCTAACGAGGTGGATGGTCGTCTGCAAGACATCATGCGCGGCATTCATGAACAATGCGTAGAACATGGCGCTGCCAAGCGAGGTCGTGCGGTGGATTATGTTGGCGGAGCCAATGTCGGTGGGTTCGTTAAGGTAGCCGACGCAATGCACGCCTACGGTGTGGTCTAGTTCTCGACACTTGGTGGGGCATTAGCTGCCAAGAACCAGATCGTCCGTCTGTCGTGGCCAACAGTCAATAGCCGCTTCTGACCCGCCGAGGGGTTTGGCAGGCTGCGTCCATGGCAGTTCGAAACCTTTACCGTCAGGCACGACCCTTTCGGGTGCTGGGTTGGGGACTGTTTGCGATGCTGCTTGTGGCACTGCCGCCCCACCAGCTGTCTAACTCGCAACTTGTTGCGGGGTTGTTGCTTGCGGTATTAGGTGCAGGTGTGCTGGATGTGGTCCGTCTTCTCTCGGCTCCTCGTGGTACGCCACCGAGTGATACGGCGGTGCGGCAATTGCAGCGCGCGGAGACGCTGCTGGTTCCCGGTGCATTGTTGAGCATGCAGTTGCCTTTGCCGCTGACACTTTCGGTGTTGGGCACGCTGGTCACCGCAAATGTCGCGCTTGGTGGTGGCCGCGTGGTGCCGGGTGTTTTGCTTGCGTTTGCCTCTAGTGGGTTGGTTGTTGTCATGCTCGCTGCATTCGCTGGTGCGCCAGACGTGCTTGTGCTTTGGCAGCGGCTCCCGGGCGTTACGGGAATCTCAAATTGGTTGCCTGGCACACTGTTGTTACTCACATTTGCTGTGGCGTTGTGTGATGTCGCCTTTCGCCTGACTCAAAAGCTCGATGATCACCGTAGTCTGTGGCGGGATCGACTAGCTACGTTGCAGCCATTTGTACCCCACGGGTTAGCCCGCCGACTGCCGATCGGACAGAGTCGTTGTTGGGTGACCGTGGTCATCATCGACCTGGTGGAGTTCACGGTCCGTAGCTCGCCGCTACCGCCGGAGCTAGTCAGTCTGGTGCTCGATGACCTGCTGGACGCGGTGGTTGTGCAGGCGGGGCGTTGTGGCGGCACGCTCGACAAGTTTATGGGCGATGGCGCCTTGCTGTTCTTTCTGCCTGAGCAAGATCGTAGCGTTGCGGCGCATAACGCCTGGCGGTTTGCCAATCAGTTGCTGGCGCAGTTGCCCGAACTAAACAACCGCTGGGCCAGCTTTGGGCTCGAGCAACAACTGCAGCTGCGCGTTGGCCTGGCCTCAGGTTATTGTTCGCTCGGCGAGTGCGGCACCAGCGATGTACGCGCTTACACTATAATTGGTAGTTGTGTCGCTTTGGCAGAACGCCTCCAGGCGACCAGCCAGGCGGACTCTATGGTGTTGTGCCCGCTAACCATGCGTTTGTTGTTGGAGGCTGGGCTGGCCCGTGAGGGTGGCGTGCGAGTGGCATCAGCACCCTTGCCTGATCTTGTGAGGATCGAGTTCGCAGAGGTGAATACCGTTGAGTTTTCTGCCAGTTATGAAGACTTCAAAGGCTTCGCCCGGATGCGGGTTTTTCGCCCGTCTGCTAAGGTGCGCACGCCGATTGCCTGAATCCCTTCTGTTATGTCAGAGAAAATTTTTATCGAGGCCTGTCACGGTCGCGAAGTTCCACATACACCGATATGGCTCAATCGCCAGGCGGGCCGGTATATGCCCGAATACCACGCACTAAAGGGTAAAACTAAAAGCCTCGACTTTTTTACCAACCCTGAAATGTCTGCCCAGGCAACCCTGGATGCCCAGCGCATACTTGGGGTTGACGCGGCGATTATGTTTGCTGACTTACTGCCAATTCTGGTGCCGATGGGGCTGGATCTTGAGTATAAGGAGGGAGTGGGCCCGGTATTTGATAACCCGGTGCGAACACCCAAAGATATCGAGGCACTGCGAATGCTTGAGGCGCGTGAGGGAACGCCCTACATCGCGGATACCGTCAGCAACATTCTTGGTGATTTGCCCGCAGAAATTGCGCTCATTGGCTTTGCAGGCGCGCCTTTTACGCTCGCGTCATATGCGGTGGAGGGCAAGGGTTCGCGCAACTACGTGCACGTTAAAAAGCTGATGTATCAGGCTCCGGATGCGTGGCATGCACTGATGGCAAAACTGACGGATTCGTTGGCTAGCTACTTGCAGTTGCAGATTGATGCAGGCGTTGACGCCATTCAAATATTTGATACCTGGGTGGGCAGTCTGTCGGTAGCAGATTTCCGGAGTTTTGCATTGCCCCATACCAAGGCATTGATCGATAAGTTGCGCGGGCAAGTACCGATTATCTATTTTGGTACGGGCAACGGGCACCTGCTCGAGGCCCTTAACGAAGCGGCACCAGATGTATTGGCGCTCGACTGGCGTACGCCGTTAACGAGGACCTGGAATGGTCTGGGATGTAGAGCGATTCAGGGCAACATGGATCCCATCGTGCTCTGCGCCGATAAGGCTACCGTGTCGGCGCAAGCTGGTGCGATTCTCGATGAGGTAGGTAACAGGCCAGGCCACATCTTCAACCTTGGGCACGGCATTATTCCGGAAACACCGGTAGCGAACGTCAAACACCTCGTCGACTTTGTGCAACAACAGAGCGCTCGCTAGGCTCCGGGCTCAACCAAGGCGGCGCGCATGAATAAAGAACTGGTGTTGCGCCGTATTGCGTTCTGGTTACCCCTCTTGATTTGTACCTGGGCGGCGCTCGGTCGAGGTCTACCCGCTGTGGGGCCGAAGGTGAGTGACATCACCCTGCACCTGTTCGCATTCGTTTACCTGACTGCCGCATTGCGTATTTCTCATGTCCCATTGTCTATAGGAGCTGTTGTGCTGTTGCTGGCAGCCTACGGTGGTTTTCTCGAGATCACTCAGAGTTTTTTACCTGCCAGGCAAGCGGAGTGGGGCGATTTTGGCATCGATTTGCTGGGTATCAGTATGGGTTTGCTTGCGCACCATTTTTGGGGCGAAAAAGTTTGGCGCCTGTTCTTGCGGATAGTTAGGCTATAGGTTCAGGTCACCATAGGGGAGAAGGGTATGGCGCTTGTTCGCTGTTTAACTGAAATGGGCATGGGTGTGGACGTGCACGGTCGGGACTATACGCGGGCAGCCTGTCGCGCTGTTTCCGATGCGATCCGACATAGCAGCATTGGTTTCTTTCGCTTGCTGAACAAGTCGGTGGACGAGATGCATGTTGAGGTGAACATTGGCGTACCGAATCCTGCAGCTGTCGACAAGGAGGTCGTTGCCGCAGAGCTCCCGCATGGTCAGGTGAGCGTTAAGGTAGTCGAGGGTGGCCTGGAGGTGCCCGACGACCGTGGTAGCGATGCCATGGTGATTGCCAATGCCGCGGTGCTCGTGAGTTTTGATGACGATAGTGACGCCGGCGAGGGCGAAAAATGAACTGTCCTGCCTGCACCGATCAGCCCCTAAAACCTACTCGATTACACGCTGGCTTGCCCGCGTATACCTGTACGGTTTGTCATGGTGTGCTGATTGATCTATTAACCTATCGCAATTGGGCCGAGACGCGAGTGGATGATGAGGACCCTGTGCATGGCGAAGGCGAGACAGCGAGCCTGATCGAGGGCAATGCCCAGGCGTTACTTTGCACCAAGTGTTCCCACATTATGACCAAGTACAGTATCAGTGGCGCAACGGCCAACAAGGTCGACGTGTGCATGACGTGCCACGATGCCTGGCTCGATGCTGGCGAGTGGCAACTGCTTGGCGCATTGCAGTTGCAGGGTAAGCTGGCCGACATTGTGACTGACCCCTGGCAAAAGGCAGTACGAGCCCAGACGGTTGCGACCATGCGCGACGAGCGGTTGCGAACACTGTTCGGAGACGACTTGTCACGCCTGAAAGAATTTCGCGACTGGCTGTCTGAGCACCCGGCAAAAGAGCAGGCATTGCGCTATTTACGTAGCGACTAGATCTAATAACCTAGTCCGTCACTGCGCCTGTGCTCGCAGAACTCACAAGCTTTGCATACTTCGCCAGTGCACCCCGATCCGTGTAGACCGGCGGGGCCTGCCACCTGGCTTTCCTGGCGGCGAGTTCATCGTCTGAAACGGCAACATTGATCTCACACTTCTCTGCGTCGACGGTGATCTTGTCACCTTCTTCCACCAGAGCAATGGGACCACCCTCAAACGCTTCTGGTGTAACGTGACCAATCACAAATCCGTGTGACCCCCCGCTGAAGCGACCATCGGTAATGAGCGCAACATCTTGCGACAGACCCTGGCCATTGATCGCGCTGGTTGGTGAGAGCATCTCGCGCATGCCGGGTCCGCCTTTTGGACCTTCGTAACGCACAACAACGATGTCGCCTTTGCCAATTTTACTATCCATGATGGCCTGCATTGCGGCCTCTTCGCCGTGATAGACGCGCGCGGTACCTGTGAACTGCAAACCTTCATGGCCCGTAATTTTGGCCACGGCGCCGCCCGGGGCGAGGTTGCCGTACAAGATAACCAGGTGGCTATCGGGTTTTACCGGGTTGTCAAAAGGGCGGATCACTTTTTGGTCAGCAGGGTAATGGCGAACGCTTGCCAGGTTTTCAGCGAGAGTTTTGCCGGTGACCGTCATGCAGTCACCGTGCAGCAAGCCTTTTTCCAACAGCATTTTCATTAATGGCTGAATGCCGCCAACCTCGATGAGTTCGGACATTGAGTACTCACCGGCTGGGCGCATGTCGGCGAGTACAGGAACGTTCTTGCCAATTCGGGTGAAGTCATCGATAGACAGTTCAACTTTGGCGGCGTGGGCGATAGCCAGCAGGTGCAGAACCGCGTTTGTTGAACCTTCGAGCGCAATGACAACAGTGATGGCATTCTCGAACGCTTCGCGCGTCAAAATATCGCTGGGTTTGATGTCTTTCTCGATGAGATTAACCACCGCTTCACCCGCGTTGTAGCTGTCGTTGCGTTTCTGTTGCGAAACGGCTTCCTGGGCTGAGCTACCGGGGAGCGACAGACCCAGCGCTTCGATCGCGGAGGCCATGCTGTTAGCGGTATACATACCACCGCAAGAACCGGGCCCTGGAATCGCGGTTTGCTCGACAACTTTTAGTTCGTTATCGCTCACGTTGCCTGCAGCGCGCCCGCCAACAGCTTCAAAAACCGACACGATGTCGCGACGCTCGGCACCCATCTGAATGGTGCCGCCGTAAACAAACACGCTGGGACGATCCATGCGAGCCATGGCAATTGCGCAAGCGGGCATGTTTTTGTCACAGCCGCCGAGTGCGACATAGCCGTCAAAGCCCTGTGCGCCAACAACGGCCTCGATGGAATCGGCGATAATCTCGCGGCTTACCAGCGAATAACGCATTCCTGGGGTACCCATAGAGATACCGTCAGATACGGTGATGGTGTTGAACAGCACGCTTTTACCGCCGGCCTCGTCCACGCCCATGCAGGCTGCATCAGCGAGATCGTTGATATGCATGTTGCACGGCGTGACCATGCTCCAGGTTGACGCAATACCTACCTGTACCTTGTCGAAATCCGCAGTCTCAAAACCTACGGCGTGCAGCATGGCCCGACTCGGTGCTTGCTCGATGCCATCGACGACCTTCGCTGAGTATTTCCGTTTGTCTTTCATGTTGTCTGTCATAGCTCTCTTGTAGGTTCTTGTGATGCTTTGGATGGTTACTTTAGGGTCTTCACAAGTGCGTGTGAGCCGCGCGAATTGTCATGGTTTTTTATTCGTTCCGGCGGCAGATCAGCTAATTCACACGGAGTAAAGCCATGCTCTATGAACCAGTCCTGGGCGGTGGTGGTGAGCACAAACAGGGCGCTCATGGCCTGTTGTTGCGCATGGTTCTCTGCCGCGGCGAGTAGCTGTTCGCCAACTGGCGCTCGCGCAAAGGGTTGGTTTGGGCGCGCGGCAAAGCAGGCGAGTTCCATCATACCGCCCGATTTCTCGCCCGGTTCAGGTGCGAACGGATATAGCGCACAGCAACCTGCAACGGCGCTGTCGACTTCCGCTACTAAAAAGGATTCCACATCGCGTTCGAGTTTTGCGCGTGAACGCCGAACAAGCAGGCCTTGCTGTTCCAGCGGTCGAATCAGCGCAACGATGGCGGATAGATCATCCGCTGTTGCAGAACGAACGTAACGGTACAGCTCTTCACTAAGTTGCGAACCGCGGCCGTCAGCGGTGAACAGCTCTGCGAGCAGTGAGCCATCGTCGGCGTAGCTCACCTGCGGACAGCGTGGCACACCATGCCGGCAGGCGGTGAGCATTGCCGTGAGACGCCGGCGGGCAGGATCATCTGCAGACATATCATCCAGCAGGGTGTCGAGTTGGCCGGGTGTCAGTTCTGCGAGATCGTTGCCGGCTTTATCCCTTATGTACGCCTGTTCTGCGAAGGTGATGAGCTTATCGGCGTTAAGCGCCATTGCCGTTTCGGCGGCGAGTTCTTCAGCTGACAAGTTATACAGTTGACCAGCGGGAGAATTGCCAGCAGGGGAAAGCAGCACGATCGCACCGTTGTCGAGCGCTTGCTTGATAGGAGTTGTCTTCAATGATCGCACCTGGCCGGTAAACTCATGGTTGACACCATCGCGCACACCCACAGGTTTGGCGACAACAAAGTTTCCGCTCACCAGGTTGATTTGGGTGTTGTGCAGCGGGCTACCAGGTAAACCTGCCGAGAATCTTGCCTCAAGTAGAGCTCGCAATTTCGCTATCTGTGTAGTTACCTCTGGTAGATCAGCTTCACGCGTTATGCGCGCAGCACCAGCGGCAGTTGGGCCCAGTACCGCATCCAGTTGGGGGCGGGCACCATGCACTATAACGATACGAACACCGATAACGCTAAGCAGGGCCATGTCGTGCACGATGCTGGTCAGGTTGGTATGCGCGAGAGCCTCGCCCGGCAAAGACACCACAAAGGTCTTGCCGCGGTGCGCGCTAATGTAGGGCGTAGTTTCCCTGAACCAGTTGGCGAAGTTTTTCACAATAGAGTTAACACAGTCAGTTAGCGACAGTAGTGATTGACGAGACCAGCCAACATGTCTATCGCAGGTCTGATCTGCTCGTGGGCGAGGTACTCGTTTGGCTGATGGGCCTGGTCTATGGAGCCGGGACCGAACACTACGGTGTCCATGCCGAGCGCATCGAAGAAGGGGCCTTCGGTACCGTACGCAACGGTTCCAGCTTGTTTGCTTGAGGCACCTTCAAGATAGCGCACAAGCTCGCTGTCGCTCTGTGTGGCAAGTGCCGGGGCGTTGTTGAACTGGTTTAAGGTCAGAGGCGTGTTTTCGCGTTCGGCCACGGTGTTAAGGCGCTTCTTTAGCTCGGCAACGATAGCGTCGCCATCCATGCCAGGCAGTAGGCGCAGATCGATCTGCAACTGCGCGTGATCGCAGATTCGATTGGGGTTATCGCCCGCGCTCATACACCCAAGGTTTAAGGTAGGTACGCTGACTGCGAATCCCGGGTTTTGCCACTTGCTGGCAAGCTCCTGGCGAAAGTCGATGAGTTCGGCCATCACAGCGTGCATGGCATCCAAAGCATTTACCCCAAGCGCGGGGTTAGATGAGTGGCCAGAGGCACCGCGGAGCGTAATGCTCATAAAGATGACGCCTTTGTGCCCATAAACGGGTTGCAGGCTGGTGGGCTCACCAACAACACAGGCCCGAGCCTGTACGGCGCGACTGGCTTGCAGGTGGCGAGCACCAGCCATTGATGATTCCTCGTCAGCGGTGGCGACGACCGTTACGGGCGCGGTGAGTTGGTTAAGGTCGTGTCTGGCGAGTGCCTGCAGAGCCACTGGAAAGAAGCCCTTCATGTCGCAGCTACCGAGCCCGTAAAACCGGTTGTCCGCGTTGGTCAGTGCGAAGGGTTCACGCTGCCACTGCGCTTCGTTGCAGGGTACGGTATCTGTGTGTCCAGCCAATACCAGGCCAGTCGCCGGAGTGCTCGGATCATCACTGCTTTGCTGCCCGGCAGTGGCGATGAGGTTGGCTTTGCCGGGTGTTTCCGGCACTTCCTGAACCTGGGTGTCGAAGCCCATATCGGCCAACCAATTGGCAAGATGGTTGATTACTTCTATGTTGCTGCGATCGTACTGAGCGTTGGTGCAGCTCACGGATGGTGTTTGCACCAGCGTTTCGAGCATCTGTTCGAACCGAGGCAGGCTCTTTGGCTGGGCAGCTGAAGTCATGGGCATTTGTCTCTGTTGGGCAATCATTCTGCATGGTTTCGTGACCTGGGTCTAACCCTTGTAAGCCGCTGCCTGAGTTGCCTTGCAAATGCTTAAGTGTTGGATTTTACTGACATTTCACTGACTCAACCGGTGCCCATACCTGTGGCCGAACCTATTTCCGAGAGCCCCGTAGAGCCGTCGCCCAAGGCCGAGCCACGCGCCGCGACCTACAAGATGCCGGCCCCCGAACGCCTGCTGGATTTGCCGACGGTGCTCGAAGAGTTGGTGATTGAGGGCCTGATCACCCAGCGTCAGGCAGAAGACATCTTGATCGCTCCGCGCTCCAAGCAAGAACTTTCGCAACACCCGTTCGAGATTGTGGCTGCACGCGAGTACGATCTTGCCAACAAGCCCGGCCACAAGGTAACCACCGACCTCCTGACCGAACGACTGGCGCTGCAAGCCGGGCAAGAATTTGTTCACATTGACCCGTTGAAAATCAACGTGAACAGCGTGACTGAGGTCATGTCCTACGCGTTTGCCCAGCGGCATAGCATTATCGCGGTTGCGGTAAATGATGAAGAGGTGGTTATTGCCTCTGCCCAGCCTTACATGCATGGCTGGGAAGGCATGTTGACGCAGACCTTGCGTGGTCGATTGATCACTCGAGTGATTGCGAATCCCGCTGACATCAGCAGATTTCAACTCGAGTTTTATACCGTAGCGCGCAGCGTCACCCAGGCGAAGGATGCTGGACTCGAGCTATCTGGTGTGGGCAACCTCGAACAAATGCTCGAGCTGGGACAGATGAAGTCCCCCGAGGCCAACGATGCGCATATTGTTAATATTGTCGATTGGTTGTTGCAGTACGCTTTCGAGCAGCGGGCTAGTGATATTCACATCGAGCCGCGCCGCGAGATGGGCCTCATCCGCTTCCGTATTGACGGCGTATTGCATCACGTGTACGAACTACCTGCGGTAGTTAACGCGGCGGTTACCAGCCGGCTGAAAATTCTGGGTCGCATGGACGTTGCAGAAAAGCGTCGTCCGCAAGACGGCCGGGTTAAAACCATAAATCCAGAGAATGACGAAGTCGAACTGCGGTTGTCGACACTACCAACGGCCTTCGGCGAAAAGATGGTCATGCGTATCTTTGATCCTGATGTGCTGCTGCGGACCCAGGAAGAGCTTGGTTTGGCCGGCGAAGATCAACAGCGCTGGAAGGACATGACGGGACAGCCTAACGGGATCATCCTCGTAACCGGGCCAACGGGTTCGGGAAAAACAACCACGCTCTACTCCACGTTGAAGCAGCTCGCTACCTCGAAGGTTAACGTTTGTACCATCGAAGATCCCATCGAGATGGTTGAGCCAGCGTTTAACCAAATGCAGGTGCAAAAAAATATTGAGTTGAGTTTTGCCAGTGGTGTGCGCGCATTGCTGCGGCAAGACCCTGACATCATCATGGTGGGCGAAATCCGCGATCTTGAAACGGCCGAAATGGCCATTCAGGCTGCACTGACCGGACACCTGGTGATTTCTACCCTGCACACCAATGATGCACCCACGGCGGTAACCCGGTTGCTCGATCTTGGTGTACCGTCGTACATGATCAAGGCCACGGTGCTTGGCATTATGGCGCAACGTCTGGTGCGTACGCTCTGTCCCCATTGCAAGGCACCAGAGGCGCCTGATGAAGAAGCCTGGAAGTTGCTGGTCCAGCCCTTCAAAGCGAAACCACCAGAGCGCGTGTTTGGACCTGTAGGTTGCCTTGAGTGTCGAGATACCGGCTATCTCGGCCGGATGGGTATTTATGAACTGTTGCCTATGACTGAGAAAGTGCAGGCTACGGTTGTTGATGAGCTGTCGTTGGATGCTCTTCGCACCCAGGGATTTAAGGAAGGCATGCGTTCTCTGCGCCTTGCCGGTGCGCAGAAAGTGGGCGCCGGTTATACCACCATTGCGGAAGTGCTGCGTGTTGCACCAGCGTCACAGGCTGAATGATCGCCAATTGAATTTGCTCGCGTGAGCTTTCACGAGCATTGCGAGCAGGCGCTCGAGCGTGCAGGGGTTATAGCCCACGATGATGAGCAGCGTCGCACGTTGGGTCTCTCCGAGTTTCTTTGCCGCCTCGCCCAGCGCGACCCTTCAGGTTTCCAGGTCTATCTCGACGAGCGCGCTTATACAACCGCGCTAACTCCAGAGCTTGTATGTGCAAGAATTGCACAGCTTCGACAAGAGTTTACGCCGACGGATGCGCAGCGCGTCAACATGGCCGATTTTCAAAGGGCACTACGGTTGCTGCGATATGAGTTGCAGCGCACGGTTGTTTGGCGTCAGCTTGCGGGTCGCGCAACGCTTAACGAAACTGTTGTGGCGCTTTCGACGATGGCAGATGAGCTATTGGGTGCCGCACTTGATTGGTGCCAGGCAGCGCTCGTGCGCATTGAAGGCGAACCCGTAAGCGAAACCGGCGAAAAGCAACAGCTTGTAGTGTTTGCTCTTGGCAAGCTGGGGGGTGTTGAGCTTAATCTCTCCAGCGATATCGATCTGATCTGCGCTTATCCTGAGTCGGGAAAAACTTCGATTACGGGAAAAACCAACCAGCAGTTCTTTGTGACGCTTGTACAGCTGCTCCTGAAAGCGCTGGGCGAGACGACCGGCGATGGATTTGGTTTTCGCATCGATCTGCGCCTGCGTCCCTACGGTGACAGTGGTCCCGTTGTGCAATCCTTTGCCGCGATGGAACGCTATTTTGAAACCAGTGGTCGTGACTGGGAGCGCTACGCGTTCATCAAGGCGCGAGCCTGTGCAGGCAATGTTGCGGCCGGGGCTGAACTGCTCGAGCGTTTGCGGCCTTTTGTTTATCGACGCTATCTGGATTTTGCCGCCATTGATGCCATGCGGGAGATGCGGGCGCTGATTCGGCGCGATCAGAGCAGCCACAGTGATAACGTAAAGTTGGGCGCTGGCGGTATCCGTGATATCGAGTTTCTGGTCCAGATGTTGCAGATGATCTGGGGTGGTCGCGTGGCGAGCTTGCGAACTAACTCGCTGGCCCGCGCTCTTGAAGCGTTGGTAGATGAGCAGTTACTCGAAGTCCAAGACCGAGATCAGCTGTGGCACGCCTATGAGCTGTTTCGCAATACAGAACACTGTCTGCAGGCCTTTCGTGACGAGCAAACACATTTGTTGCCACAGCAGCCTGTCGAGCGTGAACATCTTGCCATTGCATTGCGTTTTGACAGCTATGCTACGTTCGAAGCGCAGCTTGGTGCCGCGCGAACCAGTGTGCTTGAGTGTGTGGCGAAGTGGCTCGAGGCACAACCAGCAACCGAAGCTGGGTCGAGCGCTGATGATGCTGACGCCGCTGAGATTCTCGACGATGGCGTTGTCTTGTGGCGCGCCATCAGCGAAGGCGATGACCGACCTGCTGGGGTAGTGGGCTTTCTTGAAACGGTCCCGGGACGATCACTGCAAGTGTTGCTCGATCTCCGCGCGGCAGCACAACGCAATCCTGAAGGCATAGTGCTTGAACGGATAGACACTCTGCTACCCAGATTGCTCGACGACTTGCTGAGAGCTGCTGGAACAACCGCTCCAGTGGACGAGGCGCTCCTGCGGCTGGAGGCATTGTTAAAGAATGTCTTACGCCGCTCCGCCTATCTGGTGTTGTTGAGTGAGAACGAGGGTGTGCGCAGCGAGCTTGCACGGCTCGCGTTACAAGGTAACTACTTTACTGCCCTATTGGCCAAGCACCCTGCGTTGCTTGAAGAGTTGTTTCAACGCGTTAGCTTGCGTGCACTCGCGGATGCAGTTTATTCCCAGGAAGAAATGTATTCGCAATTGCAAACCGACCTGCGTACTGAATTGGCCGTACTATTGCCGGCCAAGGTTGCCGATGATCTACAGCAACAACACTTTGATCTACTTGCTCAATATAAGAGTCAACATCAGTTCCGGGCTGCGCTTGCATTGGCGCGTGGTGATCTCACGGTAATGCAGTTGGCTGATTATTTGACCTGTCTGGCCGAAAGCGTGATTAATGTGGTGGTGAGCTGGGCCTGGCGCGCGGTGGCACCGACGCCTGATGCGCAGTTGCATGACTTCACTGTACTTGGCTATGGCAAACTCGGAGGGTTTGAACTCGGTGTGGGGTCTGATCTGGATGTGGTGCTGGTGCATGACTGGAATCTTGCCGAGCACCGGGTGCTCCACCAGCTTGCCCGGCGAGTATTAAATTATTTGGCGGTTCACACCTATTTTGGCCAACTCTACGAGGTCGATATCCGACTTCGACCTGCGGGCCGGGATGGCACCATGGTGAGTTCGCTCAATGGCTTTGCCAACTATCAAAAAGACTCCGCCTGGCTGTGGGAGCATCAGGCGTTGGTGCGTGCTCGTCCCGTGGCCGGCTGCACCCAGCTCGCGGCGGCGTTTTCGTCACTGCGGCGCCAGATTTTGGTGGCCCGGCGAGATCGCGATGAGGTTAGGGCGCAGATAGTTGCGATGCGCGAGCGCATGCGGGACAGCATTTCGGCGACCGAGCCCGGCGGCAGAATAAAGCACGGGCCCGGCGGTATCGTGGATATTGAATTTATGGTGCAATACCTTGTGCTCGGCTGGGCCGCCGAGTATCCGTCGCTGCTCGATTTTCCGGACAATGCGCGCATTCTCGAACAGGCGAGCGATAGTGGAGTGCTTGGAAAAAACATCGCGCAGCAACTTATTGCAGACTACGCCGCGCTGCGTCATAGCGGCCAACTACTGGTGATAGGCTGGGGTGTCTCGTCCCACACTGAGGCCGAGGGTGGGCCAGTTAGTAGCGCGGTAGTGGTACCGGATGCTCATGATATAGAGCGGCGGCGCGAACGGGTGGCGCGGCTTTGGCAGGCGTTGATGATTCAGGGTCAGACGCCCGAGACCATCGCCTGACTAGCCAAACCAAATAGATGTATAGATAGATAGAAAGAGAGAACAGCGAACACAATGACCGTAGTAGACAATCTGGCGGATCGTGATGGACACATCTGGATTAATGGCGAACTGATTGCCTGGCGCGATGCCAAGGTGCATGTTTTAACTCATACCTTCCATTACGGCGTTGGGGTGTTTGAGGGCGTGCGTGCCTACAAGACAACCCGTGGTACAGAAGTGTTCCGGCTCGCCGATCACACTGCGCGACTGTTCAACTCGGCCAAGATTCTACGCTTGGATATGCCGTACACACCCGAGCAAATCAACGCTGCACATATTGAGGTATTGCGGGCGAACTCACTCGAGGAAGGCTATCTGCGCCCCATGGCATTTTTGGGTTCTGAAGGTATGGGTCTTCGTGCTGAAGGCCTGTCGGTGAATGTCATGGTTGCTGCCTGGCCCTGGCCTTCGTACATGTCGCCCGAAGCCGTAGACCAGGGTATTCGCATGCAGACCTCCTCCTACACACGGCATCATGTGAACATAACTATGTGCAAGGCGAAGGCCAATGGTAATTACATCAACTCCATACTTGCGCTGCGTGAGGCGATCGATGCCGGTGTTGATGAGGCCATGCTGCTAGACAACGAAGGTTACGTTGCAGAGGGAAGCGGCGAGAATATTTTCCTGATCACGAACGGTGTGCTACACACGCCCGAATTGACCAGCTGTTTGGCTGGCATCACACGCGATACTGTCATGACGATGGCCCGCGAGATGGGTATGCCTATAAAGGAACGACGTATCACGCGCGACGAGGTGTACATCGCTGATGAGGTGTTTTTAACCGGAACTGCTGCCGAAGTGCTGCCTGTGCGGCAAGTGGACGGGCGAATGATAGGCAACGGTAGTCGCGGACCGATCACTGAAAAACTGCAAACCGGGTATTTTGATCAGGTGCGGGGCAACACGGCGGAGCATCCCGAATGGCACGCTGCCGTTTAGAGCAGACTGAATGAGCAGCCTCGTTGTCGCTCCGGCGTGGATCGGCGACATGGTTATGGCCCACTGTCTTGTGCAGGGCATTCACCGGGCTGAACCTGATGCGCCAATTCACCTGCTTGCACCGCCCGCTACCGCCCCAATTGGGACGCGCATGGCCGAGGTTGCACAGGTACATACTCTGGATATTGGCCATGGTGAGTTTGGCCTGGGCAAACGCTGGCGCGTGGGACGCGCGCTTGCCCGGCATGGTTTTGCGCGCTGCTACGTGTTGCCAAACAGTTGGAAGTCGGCGCTGGTGCCGTTTTTTGCGCGTATACCGCGTCGCAGCGGTTGGTTAGGTGAGGCGCGGTGGGGATTGCTCAACGATACGCAGCACCTGCCGAGTGAGCGTTTGCCGTTGATGATTGAGCGTTTTATGGCTTTACAGGACATTGCTCGTTACACCAGCTCTGGGCAGGAGAGTGCGTTAGCCACGCCTCATCCCAATCCGCTGTTGCAGATAGATGGCCAGCGCCAACAAGAGTTACTCAACTCCTTCAAACTTGACACCATGGGTGGTGCGGTGGCGCTTTGTCCGGGCGCTGAGTTTGGTCAGGCGAAGCGTTGGCCCGCGGAACACTTTGCAAGCGTAGCGGCGAGCTTGGTGACCGCAGGGCGACAGGTGTGGCTGTTGGGAGGACCAGCGGATGCGCCTGTATGCTCAGCAATTGCCCAGTCAGTGCGAGCCCACTCACAAGCGCTGCCTGACAATGTCCTGGTGAACCTGGCTGGCCAAACCATGTTAACTGACGCGGTGGATCTGTTGGCTGCCGCGGTCGCGGTGGTGTGTAACGACTCTGGCTTGATGCACCTGGCCAGTGCGGTCAATACACCTGCCATTGCCCTTTATGGTTCAACATCGCCTGGTTTTACGCCGCCGCTGCACAAAGATGCGATCGCACTTACGCTGGTAACGTTAGACGACGGCGCTAATAAGCTTGCTTGTCAGCCCTGTTTTGAACGCGAATGTCAGTTTGGCCATGGTGATTGTTTGCGTTTACTCACGCCGCAACAGGTAGAAGCTGCGCTGGGTAATCTTGGGCTACTTTGAATATGGCCAGTAACGTTTTGTTGGTAAAGCTGAGTTCGATGGGAGATGTGGTTCACAGCTTTCCTGCGCTCAGCGACGCCATGCAGGTAGGGCATCGATTTGATTGGGTGGTAGAAGAAGCTTTTGCAGACCTTGCGGCGCAACATCCAGCGGTAGATCGCGTGATCCCGTTTGGTTTACGCCGTTGGCGCAAGCAGCTCGCGACGGGTTTGCCAGCGCTTTCGCACTTTATACGTGAGCTACGGGCCTTGAACTACGAGCAGGTGCTGGATGCTCAGGGTTTGCTCAAGAGTGCATTTATTACCAGAGCGACGGGCGCGCCTGTGCGAATGGGGCTTGCTCGCAAGTCGGCGCGGGAAGGTGCGGCCAGTTTTTTTTACAATCGAGCAGCGCAAGTGAGTTGGGACCTGCATGCAATCGATCGACTCCGCGAGTTGTTTGCTCAGTCATTGGGTTACAGCATTGATCTTGCTGAGCCTGCGCAGACCAGATTGTCCGCGTCTCCCGAGGCGATGCGGTCAGCGGCGACGGTGTTGGTTCACGGCACGACCTGGCCAAGCAAAGAGTTGCCGGAAGTTGTCTGGCGTGGCGTGATCGAGAATTTGCTGGCGGCAAATCATCAGCTAGTCATCTTATCGGGCAGCGCAAAAGAGCATGAGTTCGCTCAGCAGTTGGCGGGTGCGCAGGCGAATGTCTCTGCCCAGGCGCCAGGTTCGTTGTTATCAGCCTATGAGCAGATACGCTCTGCACGTCTTGTTATTGGTGTAGATAGCGGCCTGACACATCTCGCAGCGGTGCTTGGTCGGCCGGTTGTAGGCTTGTATGGATCAACTAACGAGGTGCGAACTGGTGCGCGTGGCCCTAACGCGATTAATCTTGCGAGTGGCTTTGCCTGCGCACCGTGCTTGCGTCGCGAGTGTAGTTACACCGGCCCTCAACAGTTGTTGGCAGGCTCACCCGTAGTGCCTGCATGTTACGCGGAGCTAGACCCTGATCGCGTAGCGGCCGCTGCAGCTGACCTGCTTGCCAAGGCGTCACCTTGATGCAGTTTGCGTTTTGCCTCTACAAGTACTTCCCGTTTGGGGGTATTCAGCGCGACGGTTATCGGATTGCCGAGGCATTGGTTGCCAAGGGTCATCGGGTTCGGTTTTATGCGCTCACGTGGGACGGCGTGCTACCCGACTGGATTGAGTTTGTGCAGGTGCCGGTGAAAGGAGTAACGCGGCACACCTTGTATGAGCGTTACCAGCAATGGGTGCAGCAGCATCTCAATGGGCATCCTGTGCAGTTGGTTTTTGGTCTGAATAAGATGACCGGGCTTGACGCCTACTTTGCCGGCGATTCGTGCTATGAGGAGAAGGCGCGTACACAGCGCGGCTGGTGGTATCGACAGATGCCGCGCTATCGATTTTTTGCGGCTACCGAGCGCGCGGTATTTCGGCGACTGGGTGCAACCCAGATCTTAACCATCTCAGATCTGCAAACACCGTTGTTTCAACGTTACTACCGCACGCCTAACGAGCGTCTGCATGCCTTGCCGCCGGGTATCGATCCGAGTCGGATAGCGCCTGCCAACGCGACCGAGATAGGCGCAGAACTACGCGCTGAATTCTCGGTGCCCAGCGATGAAAGTCTGTTGCTGTTTGTTGGTTCTGGCTTTAGGAAAAAGGGTTTGGACCGTGCGCTGCGAAGTCTGGCCAGCTTATCGAGCGAGCAGTTAACTAAGACTTGGCTGTTTGTACTGGGAGCGGACAACTTTGATCCCTTCGAGCGCATGGCCAAGCGGCTGGGTGTGGCTCATCGCGTACGCTTTTTCTCTGGCAGGGACGACGTCCCACGATTTTTCTTTGCTGCAGATCTGTTATTGCTGCCCGCGTATGATGAAAACACCGGCACCGTAATACTAGAGTCGATGGTTGCAGCGCTGCCAGTGCTAACCACGGCTAACTGTGGCTACGCAGTCTGGGTAGAGCGTTTTAACGCCGGGCGAGTAGTGCCTGAACCATTCGAGCAGGCGAATCTTGATGCC
This sequence comes from uncultured Pseudomonadales bacterium, assembly GCA_964611345.1. Classification (GTDB taxonomy): domain Bacteria; phylum Pseudomonadota; class Gammaproteobacteria; order Pseudomonadales; family Azotimanducaceae; genus JALZVT01. The sequence continues at coordinate 28,315 of CAZSYU010000004.1, read as the reverse complement.
GCCTTGCATTCCATGCTGTTTGACGACGACCTTGCAGCTACCGGGGTGGCTGCAGGGCGGGTTGCGGATGAAGCGGAAATATTCGCTCTGGTGCCCACGGCGGCGAACCTGTTGGAAAAGTTCGCGCAACGCCAGAGAAACGGCGTCATTGCATTCTGTTTGTTCAAGTACTTTCCTTTTGGTGGCTTGCAGCGCGACTTTTTGCGTATTGCCCAGGGCTGTGCAGAACAGGGCTTTGCCGTCCGTGTGTATACGCTTGGCTGGGAAGGTGCGGTACCGGCAGACTTTGATATCGTGCTTGTGCCGGATCGTGGTCTTACGAACCACGTGCGCTACAAGTACTACATCGAGTGGGTAGGTCATGAGTTGCAGCGTGTGCAGCCTGCGCTGGTTGTGGGTTTTAATAAAATGCCGGGCCTCGACGTCTATTTTGCCGCGGATGCCTGCTTCGAAGCCAAGGCGCAGTCGATGCGTAGCAGTCTTTATCGGCATACCCCTCGCTACCGATTTTTTGCCAACGCTGAGCGAGCCGTGTTCGCGGAGCCCAGTGCTACGCAAACCCTGCTGTTGACAGAACGGCAGCGCGAGGACTTCGCCCGGTTTTATGGCACGAGTGCTCAACGTATGACGGTGTTACCGCCAGGTGTAGGGCGGGATCGGTTACCAGATCCTGATCCTAATGACGCTCGTAGCGCGGTGCGTGAGGAGTTTTTGTCCGGCGCAAGGCAGTGCCTGTTGCTGGCTATTGGGTCGGGGTTTGCTACCAAAGGGCTCGATAGAACATTAGAGGCGCTGGCGGCATTGCCTGCGCGTCTGCAGACCACCGTGCGCTTGCTGGTAGTTGGACAGGACGATCCGGCGCTCTACCAGCGGCTGGCGCAACGTCTCGAAATCACTGACGCCGTGGTCTTTTTGGGTGGCCGAGATGATGTGCCGAGGTTTCTGCAAGCGGCCGATTTACTGCTGCACCCCGCTTATTCTGAAAGCGGCGGTATTGTTTTGCTTGAGGCCCTGATCAATGGTCTGCCAGTGCTGGCGAGTGAGGTGTGCGGCTACGCAAATCATGTAACTCTGGCGCAGGGTGGTGAGCTGTTGCCCGAACCTTTCTCGCAGGATGATTACGTGGCCCGGTTAGTCGAGCTGCTGGATGACAGGTCGCGATTGGCAGAATTTTCTGCGAATGGACTGCAGTATGGTGAGCATGCTGATATTTTTGATCTGCAGAAGCGCGCGGTAGATTTTATTGCTGCGGCAGCTACTGAGCGTCGGTCTGTTGGAGTGGATGGGTGAGTAAGCTCTATTTGCGTGATGATATTGCGGCTCATTGGGGTGATCTTGATCCGTTTCTGCAAGTGGATCGTCTGCAGGGACGAGTTTATCGATCGGTCGCTGCCAGGCGCACCCTGCGCGTTAAGGTGTTAGGTAAGCCCTTCTTTTTGAAACGCCATCATGGCGTGGGTTGGGCTGAAATTCTCAAGAACCTGGTGCTGCTCCGCTGGCCGGTGCTTGGGGCCGGTGATGAATTTCGAGCGGCTCGCGTGTTGCTGGCGGAGGGCGTATCGGTACCAGAACCCGTGGCGTACGCAGAGGCCGGCGATAACCCTGCCCAACGGGAGTCCTTTTTGCTGTCGGAGGCTATCGAGCCCAACATCTCGCTGGAAGCGCTGGCTGCAGAATGGTTGCAAGTACCGCCTACCCCGGGGCAACGCTGGGGACTGGTTCAGGCGGTTGCAGATACTGTGGCTGCTCTGCACTCGGCCGGCGTCAATCATCGGGATCTCTATATCTGCCATTTTTTGCTCCGGCCGGACACTTTGGCGAGTGATCCGGAGTTGACTCTTATTGACTTACATCGAGCACAGGTTCGTCTCTCTGTGCCACGCCGGTGGCTGATAAAGGACCTGGGTGCGCTGTGGTTTTCTGCTGCGGATGCGAAACCGACGCAACGTGATGCGTATCGATTCATTCGGCGCTATTCAGGGCGGTCACTACGCGCCGAGCTTGGTGAACCTAAACGGCTGGCCTTTTGGTCGGCGGTGCGCAGTCGAGCTTCCCGCCTGCACGTAGAGGCTCGGCGGAAGCGTCTGCATGTTTTACCGGATCCGTTTGATGTCTGATCTCTCTCCACGCGCAGCGGGAGCAGACGCCGGGTCCGCGTCACCGCCTATGACCGAAGTAGAAGTCTCGTTGGCTGATGTGCTGACCTGGTCGCTTGAGGCCGGCACAGATCCCCTCATGTTAAATCTGTCTGGTGCGCAGGGTAATCAAGTGTTGCGACTGACCGAACGATTGCGGGTATTACCCGGGCGTCGGCTCGTCTGTGTGGGAAGGTTGGGGCCGGACGATCAACAGGTGGTTGTAAAATGGTTTTTTGGTGCTGATGCGCTGCGCTATGCCGAACGCGAGCGTCAGGGTTTTACCGCTATGCAAAGAGCTGCGGTGCCATCGCCTGAATTGCTTGCCAGTTGGCGAGTGCCTGCAATGGCAGACACTGACGGCGCGTGTGTCCTTGTGTTCACCTATCTCGCTGATGCTCAAGAGCTCAGTGATGAACTGCTCGAGCATCAACCAGAGCTTTGGGTCGCGCTGTGGAAACTGCTCGCGCAGCTCAACCTTGCCGGTGTTGTCCACAACGATCTGCACTTCAGTAATCTCCTGTGTTTGTCGGATCAAGGCGCTGCACCACGGTTGTGGCTTATCGATGGTGATGCGGTTACCCAATTGCGCAACGGTCCTGTGGCCGAATCAACCGGCCTGCACGCCTTTGCCCAGCTTGCGGCGCAGGCCCGGCAAACCATGAGCAGTGCTGAGCTGCAGACTCATTGGGCCCACTACTGCCGTGCCTGTAACTGGCCGGTCGAGCGCCTTGGGCGCAGTGCGTTGCAAAGTAGCTATGCCAAGGCTCGACGCGCGAGGGTTGTGCATTTTCAGGCTAAAACCCGGCGCACCTGTTCGGCCTTTGCCCTGCGGCGTACATTATTGGGACAAGCGTTGGTTGATCGTGGCTGGCTTGGAGATACGCCACAAACGCCGCAGCCAGATTCTGTGCGCGAGCTGTTGAGCTGGCTGGATGGATTGCCAGATTTGTTTGTAGGCGAGGCCGGGCCCGATGCTCCTCGTGATGTCGAGCTCCTCAAAGCGGGTAACACGGCAACAGTAATTCGCGCCAGCTGGCTGGGCCGAGAGTTGGTGATCAAGCGTTACAACAATAAGTCTGTGTGGCATCGGCTACGCCGATTACTGCGGGCAAATCGCGGGCTCAATAGCTGGGTGTATGCCCACACCTTGCGCTTTGTTGGCATTCCCACGGCCCATGCTGTGGCTTTATTGCGAACTCGACTTGGCGGTCCGACCTATCTGGTTATGGAGGCACATGCGGGAGTTGAGCTGGATGCCACGCTCCTCGATGGTAACGAGGATTTGTGTCAGCGGCTTGTCGCCGTGCTCGAACGACTGGGTGCCGAAGGTCTCGTGCATAATGATACGAAGGCCAGTAATTTTCTCTGGGATGCGACGAGCCTACAGTTGGCCGTGATTGATCTTGACGCCATGCGCATGCCAGCACGGGTCAGCGCCCGATTGTCCGGCCAGAAACGCGATCGTCGGCGGCTACTTCGTAATTTTGCTGCAACGCCCGAATTGCAGCGGCGTTTTCGTGGAACGCTTGGGCTATAGTACGCGCCGTTGTAAGTACTATGCTCTGAGTTGAGGCCGCGTTGATCATTCTGGGTTTATCTGGTGCCTTAAACCACGACTCGTCGGCGGCGCTGCTGATCGATGGTGAGGTGGTTGCTGCTGCCGAAGAAGAACGCTTCATTCGCGACAAGCACGCGAAGAACAAGCTGCCGCTCGAAGCCGCCCGCTATTGCCTGCGCGAGGGCGGTGTTGCTGCCGACCAAATCCACTGTGTTGCATTCCCTTATGCAGCCATTCCACTGTCTTCTCCGGCCCGCTGGCACTATGCCAGGCGTTACTGGTATGCCCCTGATCGGGCACTCGACGCACTCTTTAACGGTAACCGGCGCTTTCGGCGCAACCGCAAGCGAGTGCTTGAGCTTGGTGAATCACTTGGTATCAACTGGAATACCACTGAGTTTGTGCCCGTTGAACATCATTTGGCACATGCCTCCTCCGCCTACCATCTCAGCGGTTTTAAGGACAAGACGGCAATTATGACCGTTGACGGCAAGGGTGAGTACGCCACAACGTTTTTTGGTTATGGCGAGAGTGGCAAGATTCATCGCCTGAAAGAGTTTTACGACCCTGATTCGGTGAGTGGGGTCTATGGCGCGATCACGGAGTTTCTTGGTTTTGAAATGCTCGACGGCGAGTACAAGGTCATGGGCATGGCACCCTATGGTGACCCGACCAAGCACGACCTGTCACGACTGATTCGGATCACGCCAGATGGCTTTGAAGTGGACACGACCTTGGTCAACACCGTTGGCTTGCGCCGGCACAAAGACAACGACAAGAGTTTCTATTTTTCTGACAAGCTGATCGACTGGCTGGGTCCGCGTCGGCATGGTGACATTGCCGATGAGCCTTACATTGACTATGCGGCATCCATGCAGCAGATCTTTGAAGAGGTATGCCTTAAGTTGCTTGAGCGGTATCTGGGAGACACCCTGAAAGCGACCGGCAAACTTGCCTTTGCCGGTGGTGGAGCGCTGAACGTGAAGCTGAACCAGCGGATTGTGGCTCGCGACGATATCCAGGAGTTGTTCGTCCAGCCAGCCTCGGGAGACTCGGGTACCTCGCTGGGGGCCGCCACCTGGGTTGCGGCGGAGCGTGGCGATACACTTTCACGAATGGACCATGTCTATCTTGGGCCTGCCTACGCCCTGGATGAGTGTCTGCGGGCGCTTGAGGCGCGGCGCGAAAAGCCGACCTGGGTCAAGCTCACGGATGTCGTGAACGACACGGCGGACATACTCGCCGCGGGTAATCCGGTGGCCTGGTTTCAGGGCCGCATGGAGTTTGGCCCGCGCGCGTTGGGTGGGCGCAGCATTCTTGGGTGTCCCAATGCGCCCGGCATCGCCGATCGCATCAACGAGCAAATCAAGTTTCGCGAGCGCTGGCGTCCGTTTTGTCCCAGCGTGCTCGACGAAGTGGCTGCAGACATTATCCAAACCGATCATCCTGCGCCCTTTATGACAATTACCTTTGACGTTAACGACGCCTGGAAATCCCGAATTCCCGAAGTGGTTCACGAGGATGGCACGGCCCGCGTGCAGATCGTGACCGAGGCTGCCCACCCGCGTTATCATGCATTGCTTAAGGCCATGGAAGTACGCACGGGTAATGGCGTGGTGTTAAACACCTCGCTGAATCGCCGGGGCGAACCAGTGGTTTGTACTCCTGATGATGCACTGAATATGTTTTACGGCTCTGATCTGGAATACCTGGTGCTCGAAGACTATCTGGTCACTAAGCCGGGTGAGAGCGCCTGATGGACGTAGATTTGCTGCAAATCTGTCCCTACGACAAGGCTCCGTTTCGAGAAATTTGTCGCGCGCACTCGGCCGCCGCCCGGTCAATGGGCTGGACCAGCCACACGGTGTTCTTGCATTCACCCGATCGACGGGCGCAGTTTTCACCGGTTGAAGATGATCGTTACTACATGGATGGCCCGGAAGATCCCGCTGGATTGCACCATCTGCGTAATCTGGCGCCACAAAAACTCTGCATCATGCATCGCTATCGAAGTCTACGCGTTGCGCGTCGCGCCGGGTTGCGAGCTCCCCGCGAGTTGTTGCTCGCCCATGAGTTCGGCTTATTTGATTCCAGATGGCGGCGATTGCGTATGGCACTTCTAGAGCGCAAATTGCTACGGGCAGGTGTATCGCCGGCCGTTACGGAAGAAATTGGCGCAAGTTTGGTGCTGCCAAACGCACTAGAGGTTGCAGAACAGGATCGGCATCGGGTATCACGCGAGGTAGCGCGACAGCATCTGGGTGTTGCTGGCGATGAGCTGGTGGTTGGTGTGCTTGGTCGGCTGCATCGCAAGAAAAATACATTGCTCGCCCTCGAAGGTTTTGGGGAGTTTCAGCGCAGTTATGACAAGCCTGTCAGGCTGCTGGTGGTGGGTGATGGACCATTGCGACCGCGGTTGGAGCGCACAGCAAGAGAACTGGGCTTGGCTGCGACCTTTACCGGCTTTGTGGCCGATGCCACCCGGTACTTGCGGGCATTCGATATCCTGTTGTTCCCGGCTTCCGCTGCCGAGGCCTTTGGCATGGTCGCACTGGAGGCGATGCTGGCGGAGGTTCCTGTCGTGGCCAGCCGCGCACCTGGACCGGCTTGGGTATTGGGGGATAGTGCTGCCTATTTCGACCGCGATGAAGCGGCAAGCGTAGCCGCGGCGCTGCACGCCGCTGTCCGAGATCGCGCGGTAGGTAGAGCGCGTGCTGAGCAAGAATTTTCCATTGCTGCCACTGCGAAGCGTCTGCAAGATATTGCTACAGCGTAGTCTGCTGCAGTCTATTAGAACCTGGCTAATAGAACCTGGTAAATAGAACCTGGCTAATAGATCCTGGCTTCACCCTCTGGTCGCGTCTTGAAGCGACGATGGAGCCATAAGTACTGTTCGGGTGCCCGTCGCACGGCGGTTTCGATAAGTTCATTGATCGCCGTTGCGTCAGCGATTTGATCGCCCGTTGGGAAGTTTGCGGGCCCGGGTTCGAATTGCACTGACCAGCGATGGTTGGCTACGTCCCGATACTGACTCATTACCACAACGGGAGAATTGCGAAACCGTGCCAGCCTCGCGGTACCGGTGATTGTTGCTGCCGGAACTCCAAAGAACTCGGCAAACACTGAGTGTTTGGCGCCGTAGTCCTGGTCGGCGGCGTACCAAAGCACCCGGCCGTCCTGCAAGCTCTGCAGTATGCCGCGTGCGTCCTCGCGTTCGATAACTCGTGGAAACAGCCTGCCACGGCCACGCACCATGGTGCGCTCGAAGAGTGGATTCTTGTTGTAGCGATAAATCACATCGATTTGGCCAACGACAGATTTTTGCATAGCGGCGGACAATGCCGGAGTAATGGCATCCAGTGCCATCAAGTGAGCACCCACCAGTAGCACCCCTCTGCCTTCGCGATGCGCGGCTTCAAGAATTTCCAGCCCGGTAAAGTCGCAACGCGAAAGATGAGCCGGGTCTTTGTGCTTGTTGCCCAGCCAGGTCCACATGGTTTCCACTAACGCGATACCCATAGACTCGAATACCCTGGTTTGCAGGACGCGCTGCTCGCTGGCGTTGAGGTGCGGAAAGCACAACTGCAGGTTAGTGGCAGCGATGTGGCGTCTCGCGGGCGCCAGTTTTGCAAACCAACGCCCAAGGCGCGCACCTATTGCCGTCAGGGTGTGGGTGGGCAGGCGCACGATTAGCCAGGCGCCTCCGAATGCAACCCAGGCTGGCCATAGCGCGGGGTGCCATAACGGTCGCGGTTGATGACGAGATCGTGAACTCAAAGGGAGTGGCGTTCCTGTTGGGGTAATCTCAGGTTACGAACCTTAGCGGGGACCAGCCGGCAACACCACACACCGTATACCACACCCCGCATACCCACCCTAGGCGCTGGCTGATGATACTTGGGCGATGGGCTGCTACTGTGCGCCGTTAGTCCGTCCTGTCAGCACAAGAGGTGTCCAGTGAGCTCAACCAGCGCGCTCCCCAGTCTGCCTAATCTTAACAACGCTCACGTAGTAGTCGTGGGCGATGTCATGGTGGATCGCTATTGGCATGGTGATGCCACGCGTGTCTCGCAGGAAGCACCGGTGCCGGTGATGGACATTGGCCACGTCGAGGATCGGCCAGGTGGCGCTGCCAACGTTGCCCTCAACGTCGCCGCTCTGGGTGCCGCCTGCACACTGATAGGTGTTGTTGGCGATGACGCGGCGGCGGAAAGTTTGCGCCAGACACTCAGCGCTGCGGGTGTGAACTGTGAGTTCGTCGTCGCGCAGGAATTCGCGACCATCACTAAAGTGCGGGTGATCGCCCAGCAGCAACAGGTATTGCGTGCAGATTTCGAAACCACTGTACCTCGCATGGTGGCAGATGATGTCGCCTACCGCTTGGCCAGTGTGCTCCACATCGCCGCGCAGGAAGATCGCGCAGTGAATGCGTTGGTACTCGAAGATTACGAGAAAGGCACCCTGGTTGATCCGCAGTCTCTGATCGAACAGGCAGACCAGGCGCAGTTCCCGGTTATTGTGGATCCTAAACACAAGCCGTTATCGGCCTGGGCTGGTGCAGCCGTCGTTAAACCCAACGAGCAGGAGCTACGGCGGTGGCTCGAGCACTGGCCGAGCGATGCCGAGCTGCCCGCAGAGCTCGAACGGTTGCGCAACGAATACGATATTGGTGCCCTGGTAGTGACACGCGGATCGGTGGGAATAGTAGTAGCCGATGGCGCGGCAGTGCCCTTACAGGTTCCGGCAAGACGGGTGGATGTATTCGATGTGACCGGTGCTGGTGACACGGTGGCAGCGACACTGGCTGCTGCCATCGCGGGCGGGCTTGGGGTGCGGCCCGCTGCCAGGCTTGCGAACCTGGCGGCCAGCATTGCAGTGACCCGAACCGGGACTGTGGCGGTTTCTGCACCCGAACTGCGAGCGCTCGCGCAGCAAGAGGGTCGCGCTGATCGTGGTTTACTCATGCCCGAGCAGCTGCTCGAGTTTGCTCAGCGCGCTCGTGCGGATAAGCAAACAATAGTGTTTACCAATGGCTGTTTTGATATTTTGCATGCGGGTCATGTCGCTTACCTGGAAGAGGCGCGTGCACTTGGCGACAGACTGGTTGTCGCTATCAATGCAGACGATTCGGTAACCCGTCTGAAGGGCGAAGGCCGGCCGGTAAACTCACTTGAACGTCGTGCCGCTGTGCTGGCCGCTCTAAGTTCAGTAGATTGGGTAGTCGCGTTTGCCGAAGATACGCCAGAGAATTTGTTGCGTGCGCTGCAGCCTGAAGTGCTGGTGAAAGGTGGTGACTACACCACCGACACCGTGGTCGGTGCTGAGATTGTTCAGGGTTACGGTGGTGAAGTGGCGGTGTTGTCGCTGGTTGATGGTGTCTCAACCACAAAGATTGTCGATCAGCTGCGCGGTTGACGACCTTTTCAGTGAACTAACAGTGTCGCGTTTGCACGCAAGTGGTCAGGATTACAGGTGCCACTCACTACCGCCGACACACCCGACAAAGTCGCGATATCCAGCAGGCCACCGGGGGGTGCGTAGCCGCTCGCCAGGGGTTTTTTAATCAATACACCAGCGCCATGTTTTGCTGCGTCACTTAACAATGGCAGTTGCTCCGTTTCATCGCTGTTGTAGGTCACCATTAACACCTTGGCACCTTCCTGCAAGGCCAGGCGACCACCTGCCAGGGATTTGCCAGAGAATCCACAGGCAGTGATCAAACCTTGTTGCTGCAGTTCTTGCAGTGTAGCCAACGGCTGGTGTTGAGTAAGAATCTCTGTATCTGCACCACTGGAATGTAGCAGCACTATGTCGAGTTGATCGCGTTGCAGGCGCCGCAACGAGCGTTCTACACTGCGGTTGATCGCATCGGCAGAGAAGTCGAAGGTGGAGCCAGTTGTCCCCCAGCTTTCGCCAACTTTGGTGCTGATAACGCAGCGTTTTGCATATTCCGGCAGTTGTTGCAGTGCACGGCCCAGGCGTTCTTCACTAGTGCCGTATGCCGGTGCGGTATCGAGCAGGGTTACGCCAAGGTGCTGGGCTTCCTCTAGCAGTTGAATGACGGTTTCGTCACTGGGCAGGTCGAATGCTTTGGGGTACTTCACATCAGCGTTGCGGCCAATTTTAACGAGTCCGAGGCCGAGCAGTGACACGCTTAGGCCGGTGTCGCCTAGTGCTCGCTGCGGCACAGTTATGTCAGTGGCTGGTGTGTTTGATGTCATGCGTGAATACCCTAACTAAGCCCTTATAAGAGCCCCTATTAAAGCTCTTATAAAAGCCAAGGAGCACGGGCGATATTGAGATGACTTGGCGGCAGATTATCCTGTACTGCTGCGCCCGCAGGTGGATCGAGTGCATTGAGTACCTGATCACCCAGGTCGGGAACCAGACTTAGTTTGGTGGGCCAACAAAGCAGTGCATTGCCGCACCGCACGAGGCACGCTTCATCAGGTTTCGCGCCCAGTTGCTGGCGTGGTTCCGCACGATCAATTCGCAGCGTGGTGATGTCCGCTGCCTGCCAGTCGATCCAGGGCAGGGTGGCAGTGAGTTCGCGCCGGGTGACGTCTATCTGGTTGGCGGTCGTGCGTTTTACGCCCGCCGTAGCCAGGTGCCCGCCAATGTACCAACCGTGAGTGTTGCTGGTTTTCGGTTCAGTACTCTCAAGTGGATGGGTAGTGATGGTTAAGCGGGGTTCGGCGCCGCGTATGCCTGTCAGACAGTGTGCGAATAACTCTGTTAGGTCGGGGTGTTTGACAAAGGCCTGATGCAGAGGGCGCAATTGTGTCGCTGGGGCGTGGGCATGCCCAGCCTGTTTGAGCGCAGTGCAAAACTCGCTGTTACCAGCGCCGGCGGTGAAAATGAATTGTTGCGCATACAGCTCGCGCCCGTCTGCCAAAGTCACAGCCTCTATGTTTTTCGCTGCATCAGCGCTTGCGCTGCCAAACCGGGTATTAGCGGCACGGCCCGAGATGAGTCGGTTCGTGTGGGGTGCGGACAAAAACTCTAACAGACTGGTAACGTCAAGCACCAGATCGTGCAGCTTGTGTACCGTGCCGGAAAAATCAGGGTGCCGAAAGACCTCCGGGTAATCGTCTGCGGCCAGCTCTTCCACCCGCCCGCGCAAGGCGTGACTGGCGAAAAAACTGTTTAGCTTGCCGAGTTGTCCGTTTGACCACATGTGATATTCGTTGGCTACCACTCGCACCCCGCGCAGGTCTACTTCACCGCTGCCGTCCAAACAACTGCGCCACCGCTCTGGCATTCGTGCAATCGCTTCGGAGGCCCCGGTGAGTGCTGCGCCCAGGGCGTATTTTATGCCGCCATGAATCATGCCCTGAGAGGCTATTGATTGGGCACCACCAAGCGCCTGCTGTTCACACAGCACAGCGTCATAGCCGCGATTGCGGAGCAAATCGAGTAGCCACAGCCCAGCCACGCCCCCGCCGATGATGGCTATGTCGCAGTCGATGTGGTTGCTGCTGGCGAGCGGCGCCTGAATGTTGCTGGTCATCGGGGTTGTCGAGAGCACTTTGTTCTATTGTACCTGCTATTTTGGCCACCACCCTGCACAGAGTATGCTGCGCCAATGTCTGCACTTTACTCATTGTTGCTGCTCTTGGCCCGCCCACTCGTGCATGTGCGTTTGTGGTGGCGCGCCAGAAAGGCGCCGGCTTATGGCGAGCGCGTTGCCGAGCGCTTTGGTCACTTACCCGAGCACATTCCTCGCGGCGTGGTCTGGTTGCACACAGTGTCTGCCGGTGAAACCATTGCCGCAGCGCCGCTGATTCGAGCCTTGGTGCAGCAGTTGAATGCTGCTGCAACGAGTCCACAGGTGTTGGTCACTACCATGACACCTACCGGTAGTGATGAGGTTAAGCGACTCTTTGGCGAGGGTGTGGCGCACTGCTATGCACCCTATGATTTTAAGGATGCGGTACAACGGTTTGTCGCTCGGGTGGAACCGTCGGCGCTGGTGCTCATGGAAACAGAGATCTGGCCCAATATGATTCGTCTAACGGCCGATCGAAACATCCCCGTTGCCCTGTTGAATGCTCGGCTCTCTGCACGATCGGCGCGCGGCTATGCTCGAGTGAGTGGGCTTATTAGCCCGGTATTGCGACGAGTCTCCTGGATTGCCTGCCAATACGCTGCTGACGCAGAGCGCTTTCTGGCGCTGGGTGCAACGGCTGAGCAACTGCAGGTTACCGGCAGTGTGAAGTTCGATGTAGGTGAGCATGCGACCAATGCAGAACAGCGTGAAGCGCTTGCCACGCTGCAGGTTGGGGCAGCGCTCGATGAGCGCCCTGTCTGGATTGCTGGTAGCACTCACGCCGGTGAAGACGAGATTGTGTTGGCGGCACACCGCGGGCTGCTTAAGATGTTTCCTGATTTGGCTTTGCTGTTGGTGCCGCGTCACCCGGAGCGATTCGACTCTGTCGCAGAGCTCGCCAGCGGACAGTTGGCTACGGTCCGGTTGTCGAATTTGCGCACTAGCGCTGGTTCAGGTCATACCGAGCCACCGGCGGTAGTGGTGGTGGATGTGATGGGGTTGCTGCGAGCGCTCTATGGCACGGCGCAGGTTGCTTTTATTGGCGGTAGTTTAGTTGATCGTGGCGGACACAATCCAATCGAAGCCGCTGCTGCCGGGTTGCCGATGGTCATGGGCCCCGGACGCTACAACTTTGTGGATGTTTGTGAGCTGTTTGCCGGGGCAGGTTGTTTGCACACAGCCGCTGATGCCTTGCAGTTGCAAAACCATGTTGCCGGGCTATTGAATGATGAGGCCACGCGAGTGGCCCAAGGTCAGCGCGCGAATGCCTTGGTCGCTGCCAATGCGGGAGCGACTAGTCGCCTGCTCGACCGGTTAACCAGCCTCGTTGAGTAACCTTTTTGGGGCAAGCGGATCTGATTGCGCGGACTTGGTAACTGCTTGCGTAGTGATGCCAGGTGCCGTCCTGAGTTTGCTAGTTGCCAGTGGCTGAAATGGTCTCTTGTTTTTCAAGCCAGCTGTTTAGCTCATAGATGTCTTCAGGCGTTAAGGTGCCGGCTAGACGTTTTAGATTCATTAGATTAATTACGTAGTCGACCTTCGAGTTTTCGAAGTCTCGAATCGCCGAAAAGTAAGCCTGTTGGGCGGCTAGTACGTCCACGACGTTGCGAACACCGACATCGTAACCAACTTCTGTTGCTTCCAGTGCGGAACGGTTTGAAATGACCGCCTGTTGTCGTGCTCGGGTCCGTGCTACGTCGCTGCGCACCGTGATATGGGCAGCGCGAATTTCTTGGGTAACCCGGCGTACCGTACCTATATAGCCGGCTGACTCAGTGTCTTCTCGTGCCGCCGCCTGGCGGCGTGCGGCGCTGGTGAAACCGCCGGTGTACAGGGGTACTGTCAGGCGGATCGCGGCGGAGGCTTGTTTTTGGTCGTTGGCAAAGGTGGCCTCAGTGTCAGTGAAGAGATCTTCCCGGGTGATATCCGAATCCGAATCGGAGTAGTTCAGCGCCAGGTCGATCTTGGGCAAGTGTTCCGCGCGAGCGGCTTTCAACTCGGAACGAGACGCGGCGTGGGAAAGCTCGGCGGCTTTTATCTCAAGATTATTTTCGCGGGCGTAGGTCACCCAAACGGCACTATCCACTGGGTCAGGATCGATGACGGGGAAGTCCTTCTTTAGTAACCACAGATCGCTGTAGGTCAGGCCGCTAAGTACGGACAATTGTTCCTGTCTGACACCGAGCACACCTTCGTCGTTGATTTGTTGCGCAACGGATAGATCGTACGCGGCCTGGGCCTCATGGACATCGGTTACTGCGACCAGCCCCACGTCAAAACGCTGTTGAACCTGATTGAGTTGGGCGGCCAGCGCGGATTCTTGTGCTTTCGATGCATTGACGTTGGCGATGGCGCGCAAGACTTCAAAATAGCTGCCCACTGAGCGCACCAGTAGATCCTGCTGGGCAACGTAGAAGTTGGCCTCGGCCTCTTTCGACAGATTCACACCCCGTTTGAAACGAAACCAGGCGGGTAGATCAAACAGCGGCTGCACCAATGCGGCGTTCCAGGCCAGCGTATCGCCGTCGGTATCGGTAGCGTTCGGGAACAATTGGCTACCGGCGGGGAAGGCGCCTCGGTCTTCTCTGTAGAGTTCGCTATAGCTCGCCCCGGCCGTGATGTTCGGCAAAATGCCGGCCCGCGCCAAATTGCGTTCCTCCCAGCCCGCTCGATAGATCGCGCGAGATTGTGCAAACGACTGGTCGTTATGCAGCGCCAGCTCGTAGATGCCGGCGAGGGTGGATTGGTCGAATTGGCGGGGTGCCAGACCATCGTCTGACACGGCAGAATCCGCAGCGTAGCTGTTGGCAATGGGTGCGAACGCTAGTGCGAGCGCAAGCGCTGGGGCTAGAGTTGTGCGGAGGGTACTAACTAATTTCATCCAACTATCCTGCTTGAACTCTGCTTGGCACTTCTGATGACCTGTTCGGGTGTTTGCTCGCTAGTCCGTGTTGCTCGGCGAACCAGTACCCATTATCGCCTATTTCTGCGGCCTTGCTACAAGGACTATGGCCTTTGATTGCGATGATAGGCCGAAAATGCTGCCTATCTTTGGCTATTTGAGACGTCCGTTATTGCCAGGTCGGGTTTTTGCTAGCAGCAGGAATCGAGAACGCAAGTGCGGTACTTGGTACAGATCAAATTGGGGGCGATTTGCTGCTGTGACTCTAGCAGGACTAACCGACTCCGGAGTAGAAATCAACTTGACCATAATCGCCCCGGCAGGCAGTGTCCCGAGGCGGCGAAAAACAGACCGCTAAGGCACTTTAACAGAGCACTTTCATGCAGCACATTTACCGAGCACTACACCGAGCAGTCCGGCAGGCCTGATGCGCAAGCGATATTCCATGAATCTGGGCGCCCATATGGCCGAGTGCGACGCGAATTACGCGCGCCTCATCGCGCTCGCGCCAGCGTTGTGCAAGCCGGGCTCTTTGCAGACGGCGCCCAGGAAAGGGCCGGGTGCGCAGGCCGGGCGGGATAAGGGGCGTGGTGCGGTGCAACCGGATCTGGATGCAAGCCTCGATTCCCATCTCGAGGCGGCGAGTAGCGAGTTTACCCTTGAGCTGCCGGCGAGTAGCGTGGCCGTATTGATCGAGCTGGTTGAGCGCAGTCGCTACACCACGCTGGTGCGCTTTACCCAGCTTGGACCAGAGCCACAGGAAGTTGCCGGGGTGGCGCTGAATTTGGCACCCCCCACCATGCTGGTGCGCCTCTATCACGACGCTCGCTCAGCCGAGGTGGTTGAGGTGCGCAACGAGAGCCGTTTCAAGGAAGTCTACGAATACCCCAACCCTCGCATGCGTTCGCGCGATGAGAAAGCTCAGGTGAATCGCTTTCTGGGCGAATATCTCGCGATGTGTCTGCGTTATGGAATGGTTGCTGAGCACGTTGCTGTTGGCAATTAGCGCGGCGCTGACAGGGCTCGAACTGCTGGCGGTTGACGGGTGGGTTCGTGGTATCCTGTGCAGCCATGTGTAGCACGGCGGTTTACGCGCAAATCGACCATTTGACGCTTCGGTTCGCCGTCAACCAGCGCACAACGCCGTGCCATTTGGTTGTTCCCCGCAGAGATTTCCTAGTTTCCCTTCGGAGGGATCCCCGCTAATGGCCGAACAGGACTACTCAGCAGATGACCTGCAGGTACTCTCTGGCCTGGATCCGGTAAAACACCGGCCAGGCATGTACACCGAAACCTCCCGCCCCAATCATCTGGTGCAGGAAGTGGTTGATAACAGCGTCGACGAGGCGCTGGCCGGCAAGGCATCGAGCATTGAGGTTGAGCTGTTTAAAAATGGCTCGATCGCCGTGACTGACGACGGACGCGGCATGCCGGTGGATATTCACACGGAAGAAAAAGTGCCAGGGGTGGAATTGATCCTCACGCGTCTGCACGCCGGCGGCAAGTTTGACGATAGCAACTACAACTTTTCCGGTGGTTTGCATGGGGTCGGAGTATCGGTGGTTAACGCGCTGTCGAAGTGGCTTGAGGTAGAGATCAAGCGCGGCGGCAAGGTGCATCACCAGCGCTATCAAAATGGCGATGCCAAGACCAAGCTGAAGGTGATCGACACCATCGGCAAACGCAACACGGGGTCGAAGGTCCACTTTTTGCCTGACCCCAAGTACTTCGACTCTGCCAAGGTATCGGTAGGGCGGCTTAAGCATGTGCTGCGGGCCAAGGCCGTACTCTGCCCAGGGCTGCGCATCAGCATTCGGGTTGAAGGCGACAACAAGCAAAACGAAGAGTGGCTGTTTGCCGATGGTCTTGGCGGTTACCTAAAGAGCGCCATGGATGTTAAGGAGGGGTTGCCGGATGAACCGTTCGAGCATTCGGTCGAAAGCGAGAGCGAGGCCGTTGAATGGGCCCTGCAATGGGTTGTCGACGGGAGCGAGCTGGTTACCGAAAGCTATGTGAATCTCATTCCCACCCCCCAGGGCGGCACCCACGTTAATGGTCTGCGCAGCGGGCTGCTCGAAGCGCTGCGTGAGTTTTGTGAGTTTCGTGACCTCTTGCCGCGTGGCGTGAAGCTGACCGGCGACGACCTGTGGGTGCAATGCGCGTACGTGTTGTCGGCGAAGCTGACCGACCCGCAGTTTAGCGGCCAAACAAAGGAGCGTTTGTCGTCACGCGAATCGGTAGCCTTTATTGCCGGCATTGCCAAAGATGCGTTCAGCCTGTGGCTGAATGGCCACGCAAAGGGTGGCGAAGCGATTGCACAGCTTGCGATCGGCAATGCCCAGAAGCGTATTCAGGCGAGCAAGAAGGTCGCGCGCAAAAAAATCACCTCCGGCCCTGCGCTACCAGGCAAGTTGGCGGACTGTTCCTCTGGCGATACAGAACGTTCTGAACTCTTTCTCGTTGAGGGAGACTCAGCAGGCGGTTCTGCCAAGCAGGCACGCGATCGTGAATATCAGGCGGTGATGCCGCTGCGTGGAAAAATTCTGAATACCTGGGAAGTGGATTCATCCCAAGTGCTCAGTTCGCAGGAAGTCCACGATATCGCCGTTGCGATCGGTGTGGATCCTGGTTCGTCCGACCTGTCCGGATTGCGTTATCACAAGATCTGCATCCTTGCGGACGCCGACTCGGATGGCGCGCACATCGCCACACTTTTATGCGCGTTATTCATCAAGCACTTCACTGAGCTGGTACTCCAGGGACATGTGTATGTTGCCATGCCACCGCTGTATAGAATCGATATTGGCAAGGAAGTGATTTACGCGCTGAACGAGGCAGAAAAAATTTCAGCCCTTGATCGAATTGAGAAAGAGAAAAAGAAGGGCAAAGTGAATGTGCAACGTTTTAAGGGCCTCGGCGAGATGAACCCATTGCAGTTGCGGGAAACCACAATGGCTGTAGATACTCGCAGCCTGGTGCAGCTCACGCTGAAAAACCCGAAGAAAACGCAGGAAGTGATGGACATGATGCTCAACAAGAAGCGAGCCTCGGACCGCCGTTCCTGGCTTGAGAAAAAAGGCGACCAGGCGTTGATCGACTAACAGGCTTCTACTACAACCCAATACTACCCACCAACACCAAATCAAGAGCCAACCCATGGATCTAGAAAGTGGCGATTTCGATTCGTTACCCCTGCACAATTACACAGAAAAGGCGTATCTCGACTATTCGATGTACGTTATCAATGATAGGGCGTTGCCGCATATTGCGGATGGTTTAAAGCCCGTTCAGCGACGCCTCATATACTCAATGTCTGAGCTGGGGCTGAATGCGAGCGCCAAGTACGCCAAATCTGCGCGTACAGTGGGTGATGTGTTGGGTAAGTATCATCCGCATGGCGACAGTGCCTGCTATGAGGCAATGGTGCTGATGGCCCAGCCATTTTCGTTTCGTTACCCGCTGGTAGATGGCCAGGGTAACTGGGGTGCACCTGATGACCCCAAGTCGTTTGCCGCGATGCGGTACACCGAGTCTCGGTTGTCGCCTTATGCTGCGCTACTGTTGTCAGAGCTGAAGCTGGACACAGTCGATTTTCAACAGAACTTTGATGGCGAACTTGAGGAACCGAAACTGCTGCCCGCGCGGTTGCCGTTTGTGTTGCTAAACGGCAGTAGTGGCATTGCGGTGGGCATGGCTACCGATATTCCGCCGCACAACATGAACGAGGTCGTCAGCGCCTGTATCCACTTGCTCGACAAGCCAAAGGCCAAGATCGACGACATCATGACCCACGTTAAGGCGCCAGACTTTCCTTCTGGTGCGTTTATCGTAACGCCGCATGAAGAGATTCGGGAGATGTACGAAACCGGTCGCGGCAGTATCCGATCGCGCGCGCGTTACCATCTCGAAGATGGCGAAGTGGTTATTACAGCTTTGCCCTATCAGGCCTCGCCAGCCAAGGTGATCGAGCAGATTGCGGCGCAAATGCAGGCGAAGAAGCTACCGATGCTGGTGGATATTCGCGACGAGGCCGATCACGAGAATCCGATCCGCATTGTGCTGGTGCCCCGGTCCAACCGGGTGGATACCGAACGCATGATGAGTCATCTGTTTGCCAGCACCGATCTGGAAAAAAGCGCGCGCGCCAACTTCAACATGATTGGTTTGGACATGCGTCCGCAAACCCTCGGACTGGTTGCCTTGCTCAAGCAGTGGCTCGAGTTTCGCCGTGCTGTCGTTACCCGGCGTATTCAGAATCGGGTCGACAAGATTGATGTGAGATTGCACATCATCGAAGGGCGCATGGTGGCCTATCTGAACATCGATGAGGTGATTCGGATTATTCGTACGGCGGATCATCCCAAGCAGGCCTTGATCAAAGCCTTCAAAATCAGCGACATTCAGGCGGAGGATATTCTGAACTTGCGCTTGCGTCGGTTAGCCAAACTCGAAGAAATTGAATTGGTCACCGAACAAAAAGAGCTAAAGAAAGAGCGTGGCGGGCTGGTTAAGATTCTTGGTTCGAAGGCACGTATGACCACGCTCATGAAGAAAGAGCTGCTTGAGGCGGCCAAAGAGTTCGGCGACGAGCGGCGCTGCGAACTTATCACGGTTGACGAAGCGCAGGCGTTTGCCGAAGAAGAGTTGCTGAGTAACGACCCCATTACCGTGGTGCTGTCTGCCAAAGGCTGGGTGCGTGCTGCCAAGGGGCATGAGGTCGTTGCGGCAGAACTCAATTACCGCAGTGGCGATGAGTTTGGTTCGGCAGTTCGTGGGCGTAGCAACGAGGCGCTGGCCTTTGTCGACTCGACCGGTAGATCTTATTCGGTGTTGCCCCACACATTGCCTTCTGCTCGCAGTCAGGGGGAGCCGCTGTCAGGACGGCTGAAGCCACCAGATGGCGCGAGCTTTGTTGGTGTCGCCATGGGAGCCGGCAAGGCTCGCGTGTTGTTGGCAAGCAATGCCGGCTACGGGTTTGTCGGTCGGCTCGAAGACATGATGACCAAAAACAAGGCTGGCAAGGCGTTGCTCAATGTTCCCAAAGGAGGCGTTGCATTGCGGCCGTTTGTGTTTGACCCGGATGGTGAGTCGGATGTCAGCGATGCTTACGTGGCTGCAGCCACCAGCGCTGGACACCTACTGCTGTTCCCGATCACAGACTTGCCAGAAATGGCGCGGGGCAAAGGCAACAAGATCATTAATGTACCAACTGCTGCATTCAAGGCAGGTACCGAGTCGATGGTCTCGGCGGTAGTGTATCTGCCGAGTCAGTCGCTGGTGGTTTATGCAGGCGCTCGGCATCACCGCATCAAGTTCAAAGATCTCGAACACTATATTGGTGAGCGTGCCCGCCGTGGGCGTAAGTTGCCGCGTGGCTTTCAGAAAGTTGATCGTATCGAGGTGGAGTAAGGTTGCGCCTTAGTCAGTGCTGTATTGCTCTGAGCGCATAGATTCAACCTGCCGCTCAAGCATGCGCAGCGTCGTGGAGTTAGCAGAGCTCAGTAAAAAGTAATCGTTTGTCTCGTCCGATCGCGAGGAGTGCAATGCGCTTAGTGCCTGGCTGTGTTCACTGGTGAGTTCAAGTCGTTCGGGTCGTGGGAGTTCGCGGGCGAAAGCTGCTGTGAGGGCGATAGTATCATCTTCTGCGAGGGCTGCATGCAGCAGGGCATCTTCGATTTGTTCAGCTTCCGCCCCACTAGCTAGTAACTCGGCTCCGTCCGCGCCTCTTGCCAGTTTCAGTTGTTGTAGCGAGTAACGATAGCGCGCACCGCCAGGCCGATTGCCCAGTCGAGCCAATACCAGGGCGGCGCATGCCGCTTCAAAGCTGCGCTCGGGCGCATTCGTTTGGTCGAACACAACTGCGAGACTGGTTGTCGTAAGCCGCACGGTACGACCTTGATAGATCTCGGCAACCGCGGCGCTTTGATGTAATGCACTCGACATGAGTGCAGCGCGCCGTGCTGCTGGCATGTCATTGCCGTTAAAAAGATTCATCAGCAGCAAATAGCAACGACTGTGTTGTTGCTCGTCGAGCTCTGTAGCTGAAACATCAGCTGCTGTATTTGCGATTGAGTAGGTTGGGTTTGCTGCGGTGCTTGATGAGCGAGTGACACCATAAATCAAGAGCGCGATGAGCGCGCAGCTTAGTAGCCCGGCAGCAAGCAGACGTAACCACTCTTGCTGCTGATAGGCGGCGTTACCTTGCAGCGCATCGGCGGCCACAACAACTTTAACGAACCCGGCAGTAGCGTCGGCCAACTGGATGGGCCGGGTGAATTCCCTGGCGCCGCTAGCGCTGTCGGGTCGCTCTACTGAATAGGAGGCGAGCGTACCGCCATCCATCGAGTAGATCTCGACTTCCAGAATTGCGGATTCGGATGCAACCTGCTCTGCGAGTACATTTAGCGCAATGGCATCTTCGCGCACCATGGCATCCTGCCCGAGACGCGCGAGTTGACTGGCCACCAGGCTGCCGTAGCTCTCTAGATAGACGTCTTCACGATGATCTTTATGGAGTAGCTGCTGCAAGATGATCAGCACTGCGATGCTGCACGTCCCAACCACCAAAAATTGCACGCGACGGGAAAGTTTGGCAAAACGCGCCGCTATGCCCGCTGCCGATTCTGCAGATTGGAGTTGTTCAGAAATGGTGCTCTCGTCTGTTCGGATCGGGAATGTGGGCGCTAATTCGCGGGTAGAGGTAGCAGTGCAAGCGTTAGTATGATGGGTGACCCCAGCACGCTGCAAGAACGAGCCTTCTTTGACCAAAAAAGAGACTAAAAAAGAGACTAAAGACACCAATCCAAAAACGCCTGACCACAGGTCTCCCTTGGTGTTGCTCAACATATCAGGCGAGGATCGACTCGGCTTGATGTCCGAGGTGACCGCGATACTCGCGGAAGTGGGTGCGCAAGTGCTGGATGTTGGCCAGGCAATCGTACACAGCCAACTTGTACTTGGTTTGCTTGTTCGGTTTCCGGGCGCCAGTGCTGCCGGTGGTAGCTCAGATCAGTGGGCGTTGAGCGAGGTTAGTGCGCTCGCAACACGCCGTGATGTTGGTTTTGAGTACCGGGGCGTTAGCAGCGAAGACTACGAGGCCTGGGTGGGGCAGCAGGGCCAGCCACGCTACATTCTCACGCTCCTGAGCCCCGGTTTAACCGCTGATCAGCTTTCGGCAGTGAGCGCTATCACGGCGCGCCACGAGCTCAATATTCTAGGCATTGAACGATTGTCTAATCGGGTGCCGCTGTCTGCAGCACAAACAGTAGATGTGGATAGCCCCTCCGTACGCGCGCGGGCTAGTGTGGCGATGACGCTAAGAGGCACACTGGCGGACGATGAGGCACTGAAAATGGAGTTGTTGGCGGCCGGAGGTGATCTCGACTTTGATTGCAGTATTCAACTCGACAGCGTGTACCGACGTAATCGCCGATTGGTTGCGTTCGACATGGACTCTACCCTTATCCAGGTTGAGGTTATCGATGAGCTGGCGCGTCTGCATGGGGTTTACGATCAGGTGGCTGCGATCACTGAGCGGGCTATGGCGGGCGAGCTCGATTTCCAGGAGAGCTTTCGCGCCCGAGTGGCGCTATTGAAGGGGGTGTCGCAAGAGGCCCTGCTGAGAGTTGCTGACAGTGTTCCGCTGAGTGAAGGTGCAGAGCGATTGATTGATGCGCTACAACACTTTGGCTACAAAACGGCGTTGCTATCGGGTGGTTTTCAGTTCGTTGGGGAGCGGTTAGCCAGTCGCCTGGGCATTGACCATGTGCACGCTAATGCGTTGGTGTTTGCCAATGGAGTTGCAACGGGTGAAGTGCAAGGTGCTATCGTTGATGCCGCCGCTAAAGCACACATTCTGCGTGAGCTGTGTGCTGCTGAGGGGATATCTACCGAGCAAGCCATCGCGTTAGGTGACGGTGCAAACGACCTACCCATGTTGGCGGCGGCGGGCCTCGGAATCGCCTTTCATGCCAAGCCTGTGGTTCGATCAAGCGCGAGTCACGCCATCTCGCAGTTTGGTTTGGATGGCGTGCTGTATCTGTTGGGTTTTAGCGACTCAGAGATCGAAAAGTCGGTTAGTCGTCGGTACTAAAGTCGTAGGCCATCTGCTCGGAAGGCTCTTGCAGGTAGTGCCCCTGAATGTAGTTCGCTCCGGCTTGCCATAGAGTCGACAGAATTTGCGCATTTTCCACCATCGGAACGATGGTTAGTTTGCCGACTTCTTGCAGACCCTTGATGATGTTGGTGACTGCGGCAGTCGCGGCTTCGTCTTTCAACATACCCTGTACATGAGAGCCGTCCAGTTTTACAAAGTCGACAGGAATTTTCTCAACCAGCTTGGTTGTGTCCGCGTGCACGCCAAATCGAGACAGCGAGGAGCGTACGCTCATGCCGCGGAGCATTTCTACAAATTCACACGTCTTCTCAACATCTTCCAAAGCATCTTCCTCAGTGATCTGGAAGATGACTGCGTCACTAGGCAGACGAGCAGCTTTGATGGCTACAGATAACCACTGGGAAAACTCTTCATCAGCGACACTGTTGCTTGTGAGGTTGATTGTGATGCGTGTGTCGTGACCTTTGGCGCGATGACCCGAGAGCAACTTAATAGATTGTAATACCACCCAACGATCTATTTTTCCGGCAACACCTGCCTCTATGGCCGTACCTAGAAACTCGCCGGGAGCCACCTGATCGCCATTGTCGTCAATCAGCCGCAAGAACACTTCGTAATGTTCATCTTCGTCGCCACGCAGGCTTATGATGGGTTGAAACAGCAAAGCGAAACTGTGGTTATCTATCGCGAGATTCACCTGGCGAAGCACCTGCTGAGAGACGCTGGCAGGGTCATTAAAATCTACGTCTGGCTCACGCCAGATCACTTCGTTCTCACCTTCGTGACTGATAAGTGACTGGAAGCCTTCGTTCATCGCGGATTCGATTGACTGGGCGCTTTCAGTCATCACAGCAACGACAGAGATGGTTGTTGGGATAGTGCTTGCGTTGCTCTGTGTGTCTATTTTTTCAATTCGCAGACGCAGATTGTCCACGCTGGTGCGGTTTTCTGACTCGGTTGCGCCAGACACATACATCGCAAACCGGTGAGTATCTATCCGAGAGTAGTGCTCTAATCCGACCGCATCCTCCAATTCAGCGCCGATCTGCTGTGCCAGTTGGTGAGCAGAACAAATGCCAAGCTGAGATTGCTGGTTGTCGAAATCATCTATCTGCGCGATCAGCATGACATGCTGACGATCCTTGTTTTGCTCGAACACACCTTTCAGGTGCTGCATAAACTGATCTATCGTATAGCCGTCTTGTGCTGGCTTGTTTTGCTCTTGGTCGTTTTCTAATAGGTCTACAGCTTCCGTCGCTTCGCCAATCGCAGTAACCATTACCTGCGTAGAGGGTTCACCGTCGTACTGCGTTGTATTGAGCGAAAATTCGGCAGCAAATTCTTCGCCAGCACTTGTTTGTGCCATGCATTCGAACGGCTCTATCTGCTCTGCGTTACGAATTTGCTTGAGTTGGTCTTTTGCTTGCTCAGTTGATTTCGCCGCGAACAGGTCCATGAGCGGTATACCCATGAGTTCGTCTGCATCATCGAAGCCAAATAGCGTGGCGTATTCTTTATTAGCGAAAATGTGCATGCCTTCATGTACATAGGCAATGGGAACGGCAGACACCGAGAGCAATTGATCGCAGCGTTGCTGAACTTCTACGAGCTCTTTTTCAACCTCGTTGAGTTTCACTCGTGCGAGCATGTGCTCGGCTTCGCGATCAATAATTTTTCCAAGCAATTGAGTTTTGGAATCTTCTACGACGTGGGTCGCGCCCAGTTCCATGAGTTCCAGTGCGGCGGCTGAGTCATCAGACTTGCTGGCCACAACAATGGGTAAATCGGAACAGATTTTTCGAAGCGATCTTAGGGTGTCGTTGATATCGGGCAGCGAGTGATGAATTAGCAAGAGATCTACGGACCCGTCCTCAAAGGCATCGCATGCCGCTTGAGTATCCTCTGCTATTTCCATACGGGTGCTAATGCCCATATTGCGCAGAGCTGAATCGACCTCGTGAGCGCGATTCTCTGAGCCATCTGCGATAAGCAAACGAACTGGTGCCGGCGAACTCATTTCTGCCACTGTGTCCCTATATGCCTGTGCGTCGGTTGCTGCGAATCAGCTTTCCCGAAGCACAATACTTCTGAATTATTTTGAGCAACGTACTTAAAAACGGACTAGGAAGATGAATCGAACGTACTATCGATTCGCCGTCATGGTTACATCCTCGGTGTCGTCCCACGCGGAACCGATGTTGAGGTCGATTTGAGAATTTTCCAAGTAACCATCCAACATTCGGAATGTGAACTGGATAAAGCTCTCGGTTCTTAGTCGTTCCTCTGCTAACTGGGCCGTAGCTTGAATACCCTGTCGTTGCAGATGAATTTTTTGTTGTTCGGCGAACATGATCGCCGGTGTGATCAATGTCGCAGGCTGACGTATGGCTGACATCTCTGGGAGCAGCAGAGCTCGGGTGTATTCGGTAGGGCCGCCTTTCTTCTGGATGATTCTTACGGCTACAGGGATGGCGCGCGGCGCCATCAGCTCCAGACCGGTTTGAGTTCGGCCTTCTACCTTTCGAACCCAGCGCAGAACCGCGATACACCAGCGCTGGTCACGCTCTTCTCGTACCGCCATGATGTCGCCGGCTTGCATACTGTTTGGTGCGCTATCCCCCCAGCTAATGCGATAGCCGCCAGGGCTCGTGTCTTCAACATCGACCTCGTGGAATGGATAGAGAAAATCTTCGGTGCTCGGCTCTGCTGCAAGTTCCTCGCTGGTTCTCATGTCTTCTACGGGAGCGCGCCCGGCGGCAGCTTCTCTGCGCCGCATACGCTCCGCTTCGGCTGCTTCTCTTCGTTTAGCAACACGCTCCGCCTCTTGCTCGCGTTTCTCACTAAAGGCTTGCAGATCTCCACCAGGCTCAATAATTTCTTCAACCTCGCCCTCACTATAACCCCCCCACACGTCGTCAATGTGCTTGGCATTGCTATTGCCAGTGATCAAAAACGGGTTGATTTCGTGTTTAAGCGTGGCATCGGCGCTGCCCAGCTGTTCGCTAAAATCTATGCCGCCTGAAATGAAGTAATGTACCCCGCGCATGCCTACAGCGACCTTCATTTGGCCGCTGGCTGGTGCGCGGCGGAATCCACGCTTCGCAATCTCTCCCCAACAAGAGGCCAGATGGTTTGCCACTGAAGGTTCCATGTAATCTGGAACAGGCAGCTCGGTGTCAATATCTTTCAGGAATGCTTCGAGTTGATAGACCAGGTTGCCGGTGTTGAGGCCGCGCAGTGAGGGCGCATTTTTATCTTCTACTAGACGCGTGTAGCGTGGCGGCTCATCTTTTTCCAGATCGATACAAAACAGCGAGTCCGCGGCGGCGGGCGCGAGGTCGACATAGCCCACCCACAACTCAAGCGCGTTAAAAATCGCGGTGAGCTGACGGTGTCGCAACTGATTCGGTTTTGCACATGCCAACAACAGACAACGCATGTAGTGATCGGAGATGCTCATGTTCATCACCGAGTGATTTTCATCATCGGTAATGTTATCGGTCGCAACACCGAGGCTTTCAGCCAGATTATAGAGTTGATTTAGTTCGAGCCAAAGATTGCGGCTCGGCGCCACGTAGTGCTGACAGCTGCGCAACAGCGTTCGAGACAGGTCGGCAACGGTGCGATGAGTGGCCAATGTGACGATGCGATGCTCGTCCGAGTTGGCCGGATTAGCGTCGCGAATCGTCGCTTTGTAGCCAATTGTCAGGTTGGTCTGCAAGCGTTGGGCCAGAATAGAGTGATCTTCGCCAGTGTCAGAGCCGCCGGTTGCGCGGTCTAGGCGTGAGCAAATATATTCCAGCGTCGGCCTCAGTTCCTCCAGGAACTGCATGCGTTCCTGAGCCGATATGTCGAGCCGCGCGATTTCGGAGGTGGCCGTTAACAATTGGTCCGCGGTTGTCTGCGTGTTTGCCATAGGCAAACCACCCACCCAGTCTGTAAGGTCAGCCGGAGTAGGTTTGCAGAACGACAGTTTATCCAGATCGGGGGCCGGTGTCGTAAGTTTGACAGCTGTGATGACGTCCATGATTCCACCAACAATGATTAAGGGAATTATAGGGGCATCGAGCCTGGCAGAGTGTGTCGTATGCCCGCTTTTACGCGGTATCATGCGCCGCAAGATTACCTCGGAAGCAGGGCTGTATGGCAACTTACTCAACTAATGAATTCAAATCCGGGCTAAAGGTCCTGCTGGAGGGCGATCCCTGTTCTATTCTTGAGAACGAGTTCGTAAAACCCGGCAAAGGCCAGGCGTTTAACCGGGTCAAAATGCGTAATTTGAAGAGCGGTCGGGTCTGGGAACGTACGTTCAAGTCAGGCGAGACCATTGAGGCCGCTGATGTCATGGAAACTGATATGGAGTTTCTCTACGCCGATGGCGAATTTTGGCATTTCATGCGGACCGACGATTCCTATGAGCAGGTGGCGGCCGACGCAGCCGCGGTGGGCGAGGCGAAGGACTGGCTAAAAGAGCAAGATATATGTCAAATTACTCTCTGGAATGACGCCCCGATTGCGGTTGATCTGCCTAACTTTGTCGAGCTTGAGGTCACCGATACCGATCCCGGGTTGAAAGGCGATACGGCCCAGGGTGGCACCAAACCAGCGACCTTGCAGACCGGTGCGGTTGTCAAAGTGCCCTTGTTTATCAACATCGGTGAAGTGCTGCGGATTGATACTCGCACCGGCGAGTACGTCAGTCGCGCCTGAGTTATCGCAACTCAACCTCCCTCTACTACTAACCCCCCTCTAGCGACAGACTCCACGGAGTGGGCGCCCGGGGCGCCTCGTGGGGCCTTGCGTGATCGTGCTGAAGCCTTGCGTCTAACGCGAGGATTTTTCGCGCAGCGGGCCGTGTTGGAAGTGCAGACCCCGCTGCTGGGTGGGGCGAGTGTTACCGATCCGAATATTCAGGCGCTCGCCGTGCCTGCTGCCGAGAGCTTTCTGCAGACCTCCACGGAGTATCATCAAAAACGCTTGCTGGCAGCCGGGGTGGGTGACAACTACACACTGGGCCCGGTCTTTCGGGCGAATGAACAGGGTCGTTTGCATAACCCTGAGTTTGTCATGCTGGAGTGGTACCGACTGGGTTTTGATGATCAGCAACTTATGCAAGAAGTGGGCGAGCTGGTAGATCTGATTCTCGGTCCTGCGCCCTACGAGACGGTGACTTATGGGGAGCTCCTTGCCAGTGCCGAGCTTAGCTCGAAAGAACAGCAAGATCTGCCTGCGGCCAGTCACGCTGACTTGCGTGTGGCGAAAGCCCTCGACGCTCTCGGAACCGGGCGGCGATTTGTGATCGATTACCCCGCAGAGCAAGCGGTGTTGGCCCAGTTGCACAGTACCAACCCCAGTCTTGCTCGCCGCTTTGAGTTGGTTGTTGATGGTGTTGAGCTGGCGAATGGCTACTTCGAACTGACCGACCCAGATGTTCATCGCGAGCGGTTTGCCGCAGACAAGCAAATGCGTGCTGAGTTTAACTTGCCTGAAGTAGCGCCCGACCGGCGCTTCATTGCGGCTATCGATGCAGGCTTACCGAGCTGTTCGGGGGTGGCGCTTGGCTTTGACCGACTCATGCAGCTACGCCAGGGTGCCGAGACACTGGCCCAGGTGCAGGCTTTTAGCTGGGAGCGTCGCTAACGCGCCATTCACCCAGGTGCATACCCATTCGTACCGCTGCCCCAGGCTTAAGCTCTGGGGCAAATTCGAGCCCCGGAGGCAGGCAGAGTACGACGGTTGAACCCAGTAAAAACCGCCCCAGTTCCTCGCCCTGTTCGAAGCTTAGGTTATGGCTGCGCGTTTGCTTTTCACGGTAGGGTGAAGGTGTGTCTTCCCACACAGTTTCTATGCTCGCCACAATCAGCGCGCCAACAAAAACGATTGCGGCCGCGCCCTGGGGTGAATCGTAGGCACAGGTAAGGCGCTCGTTTTTCGCAAACAAACCAGGCAGGTGCGTGGCGGTTGTAGCGTTCACGGAGTACAGTTCGCCCGGAATGGCGATGGTTGTTGTCAGAGTGCCGCGTGTTGCGGCGTGAATACGATGGTAGTTGGC
>CAZSYU010000003.1:91703-94146 GCA_964611345.1 uncultured Pseudomonadales bacterium | reverse complement strand
GGGCTGCTCGCCACGCGCTGCTGTCCCAATCAGGCCAGCGAATACTGGTTTGGTGCAGTGTTTGTTCTGTCCAATAGGAGTCACCCGGTAGCGGCACGCCAAAACAGCTTAACTGTTCCGGAGTAGCGTGGTTGAAGATGTGCTGCCAGGGTTGATGGCTGTGAAATGGCCACGCCATATAACCAATCTGGGAATTGTCGGCGCGCTTGAAGCAGGAGGTCATGACGTAGCGATAACCCTGTGGTGCGGTGAGGTTGGTCGCCCTGTGAAATACATCAATACCGTAGGCGAAGAGTGCTCCCGCTGGGGCAGCGGTAGAGCGAGAGTGTGGTAGCAAGCTAGCCGTTAGCTCAGGGCCGTTGCTCAGGCTCGCAGTGATATCAGCAATGGGATCGCTTAATGATTTCGGCACGTAGTGGGTGGGTCCGTGTGCTTCGCTCACATCGCTCACCAAAATGATGAAGGTGATTGAGTTTCTGGTTTCATGTTCAGCGGGTACCGTGAGCGTATGGTTGCCGAAATCACAGTGAAAAGGCTGTGTGTAGTCGGTTTCCCCTGAGTACTTCGCCCACGCCTGACCCTGATAAAGCAGAATCTCGCTGCTATCGAGCGCTTCCTGGGCAAGCGCGATCAGTCTTGGGTGAACAGCCAAGAGGTTGAGTGCGGGTGAACAGTGAAACGGCAGGTTTTTAAAATTCTTGAACTGCGCAGTATGAAAGCCGCCGCCGATGTTCTTGTCCTCGGCAGATGCTGTTGCTGCTGCGAAGTGCTCAGCAGGTTTGCCGAAGATGGCCTCGAAGTCGGCGTGTAAGGCTTGCATCTCTTGCCCGCTGAAAAAACCAGGCAACATCACGCAACCTTCCCGGCGCCATTCGTCTATTGCGGCGGAGTTTTCTGCTGGTGTCGCGAGTGTCACCGATGCTCACTACATGGCGGCCCGGGCTCCTTCTCAAGAGCCGGACTTGCCCTTGGCCGGCAGTTTCCCGTCAATGTAGTCATCGATAAGTTCGTGATAACGGCGAATGCGGTTTTCCTGGTTAGACAGATACACGCCCTTGAAGCCGCGCGAACGAAAGCCAGTTTGCTGGCGCGTGAACACGGCGATGTCTTCGTCGATGGTTTTGCCCATGGATTGTTCGCCCACGTTGAACACCTCGTGCTCCACCTCGGCATCCCGATCAACCAGGCCTGCCATCGTACTGACCGGTGCGGTCTCTGAATGGGGTTGGCTGGCGTACCACCAGTTGTCGAAGATGCACTGCTCCGGGTCTGTGGGGTGGGGGCGGGCGCGCAGAAAGTGAAATCCATCTGCCCAAATAGACACGGCGAAGTTTGGAAACAAGGTGTAGTGGAAGGCGTCGGTAAACGCTTCGTCGTGAATTTTGCCGTAGTGACTATAGCCGCGTTCAGGCCCAAGCCGACGTTTTGCCTGTTGCAAAGCGAGACGCGTATCTTCAGGGCGGCCTTTGAAGTCGGCCGGGTCCAGTTCCCACTGCCGAAGTGACCCCGCTAACGGCTCAAGAATATTGCCTTCTTTATCAGTGGAACCTACACCGTAACCACCTTCCATCACCATGCGGTTATGGCCTTCATCAGAGAGGTCGAAGCGTGTTTCTTTGTAGTTAGTATTTACCCCGCCAATAATCTGATTGCGTTTGGTTGCGGGGGTGGCGGCCATGTGCACCGTAGGAACGTGGTAAGACTCGTTGAAGTTGTCGAGTACTACCTTCCAGTTGCAGGGCAGCGTGGTTGTTTTGGCGGCGTAGCGTTTCCAGGTGTGCAGGTCGTAACGGTTCCAGTCCTCCCAAATGGGCCCAAGGTACTCCTTCAGGCTCACACAGTTGGTGTCCATGTTGATCCACACAAAACCGCTGAAGGTCTCGCAGGCCACCTCTTCGAGGCGCACTTTGCCGCACGGATTGCCTTCAGGGAAATCGTCCGCGTCTGGTGCAAAATTGAGCTCGCCGTCAGGCATAAAGGCCCAACTGTGATAACGACACACGAAACGTTTAACGTGACCCTTTTCAGCGGACACGAGCGGGTTCCCACGGTGCTGACAGATGTTGTAGAACGCGCGGACTCCGCCGTCTTGTTGTCGAACCATAAGGAAAGACTCGGGGCCAACGTCTTCGCGCTGCCAGTCGCCTGGGTTTGGCAGCTCAGACTCTCGGCCCAGCAGCAGCCACACCTTGGTCCACATTTGCTCAAATTCCTGCTCGGCAAACTCGCGAGAGGTATAGCGATTGCCAGGTATACGGTGGCCGCGTAGTTTCTGGTCCGGCCACTTTGCGATGATATTGGTATCCTGTGCTTCCGCCATGTCAGCTCCTGCTAGATTGCTGTGTTGTACTGCTCTAACAGTATTTCTCCGCAGCGCTGTTGGCAAGCCTCTGGAGCTGGCGTGGTGAGGTAGGGGGAGATGAGTGCTGTTGGGAGTGCTGTT
>CAZSYU010000003.1:89676-91603 GCA_964611345.1 uncultured Pseudomonadales bacterium | reverse complement strand
GAGTGCTGTTGGGAGTGCTGTTAGGAGTGCTGTTAGGGCAGCTTTGTTGAGATGTATCGTAACTATGGGGAGTAAACAGATGAAAGGCCAAAACGAGTACGCCAAAGACTATGAAGATGTCACCCAGTACCCGCTGGATGAATCCAGGGAGTATGAGCTGCGCGAAAAGCAGCGGGAGTGCACCTTCATGTGGACCAACAAGCAGGGTGAACCTGTTGGGGTCATCATGAGCTATCTGGACACCGGTGATGGCCGGTTATGGTTAACGGGCGCGGAGCAGCGTGCGAGATTTCCGGCGATCAAGCGCGATCCGCGCACATGCATCTGTATCAGCAGTGCCGGTACCGATATGGGGCCAGGCAAGACGGTGACCTACAAGGGCATCAGTGTCGTCCATGACAAGGCGAATCGAGAGATCAAAGACTGGTTTTATCCCGCGTTCGCCAAGAAGCTTCGGGGCGCGGAAAACGTGGCCCTGGTGGAGCAGTTTGTCGAGTTCCTGGATTCGCCGGCACGGGTGGTGGTTGAATTTATACCGACCAAAAAAATCGTCTACGACGGTGAAAAAATGGCGGCAGCAACGCCTGCTATTCAGACGGATTGAGGACTGGTCGTCAGGGTGAATATGGTATTCTGCGGTACAGTTGAGTAGGGCTACCCAAGTATCGCAGGAGTGTGTTATGAGTTCAGATTCGACGTCTAACCCTGACAGTGATCCAAACAGAAAAATTACAGAACAAGAAGCTGCTGCCTTTCGCGCTGAAGTAAAAGACTTTCTTGCGAGAGCACTAACTCCGGAGTTGCGAGCTGCCGGTGAACAGGGTTTTGGTGCGAAGCGGGCAGACAGCGCACGCTGGCATAACGCCTTGTTTCAGCAGGGTTGGGTAGCTCCAGACTGGCCGGTTGAGTATGGCGGTACCGGTTGGAACATCACCCAGAAGCACATTTTTGACGAAGAGTTGTCCCTCGCCGGGGCGCCCATGTTGATGCCCTTCGGGCTCGAGATGGTCGGTCCCGTGCTGTGTGCCTTTGGTACCCAGGCGCAGAAAGATCAGCACTTGCCTGGAATTCTCGATGGCAGCACCTGGTGGTGTCAGGGCTACTCTGAACCAGGCAGTGGCTCGGACCTCGCCTCGTTAAAGACTTCTGCCGTTCGAGACGGTGATGAGTACGTTGTTAACGGCCAGAAAATCTGGACCACCAATGCGCACAAAGCAGACTGGATTTTTGCCCTCGTACGCACCGACGGTAGCGGCAAACCCCAGCACGGTATCAGCTTTGTACTCATCGATATGCAGACACCCGGGATAGACGTCAAACCCATCGTATCGATAGACGGTTTGCATCATTTGAATGAGGTGTACTTCACCGATGTGCGGGTCCCCGTCGGCGATCTCATTGGTGAAGAGCACAAGGGCTGGAGCTACGCGAAGTTTTTGCTCGGCAACGAGCGGGCGGGCATCGCTGGTGTTGCCGGTTCACGGCGTGCCATTGAGGCGCTACGCGGGCACGCGGCCAAGTCAGAGCTTGTTGATGATGCCGATTTTATGGCGCGCCTGAATGAGGTGGAAGTAAAGCTGGATGCTCTCGAAACCATGGAGGCCCGAATTCTGGCCGACCTTGCGGTGGGTAACAGCCCCGGCGACGCGGCATCTGCGTTGAAAATTTTGGGCACCGAGATTCAACAGGCGCTGCAAACCCTGCGCGTAGAAGCCGTTGATCATTATGCGTTGCCCTTTGAGCTGGATTTGATTCGTGGTGAGAGCAATGCCGCGGCACCCGGCCCCGACTACGGGGTTCGTGCTATCAGCGACTACAACTTCGGTCGAGCGGCCAGCATCTACGGCGGCTCCAACGAAATCCAGCGCAACGTTATAGCCAAGGCGGTCCTCCGCCTCTAGTGAAGGGGCGGTCCTCCGCCTCTAGT
>CAZSYU010000003.1:77823-89576 GCA_964611345.1 uncultured Pseudomonadales bacterium | reverse complement strand
GGCGGTCCTCCGCCTCTAGTGAAGGGGCGGTCCTCCGCCTCTAGTCCTCCGCGTAGTAGTCGATCACCTCGCGTGCGATCTCACCGAACAACTCGTTCGGTAAAGGCAGCGTCAGATTGTACTGCGCCACTTTCCAGCCAGTAGTCGTACGCACAAGCACGCCGGTGCCACGGACTTCGCCGTACTTCTCATTCTGGAGTCGTTCTTCGAACCACGCGGTACTGTCATTTACATGTAGGTGGCGCTCCGTGGGTACATAGGTCCAGCCGTTGCCTTTACTAAAGTGCGGTTGGGTATAGGCCTTGAAGTCGGCTAACGGCCAGTACTCCGCTCTATCTGTTCCCATAAAAACGGCATTTTTCGCGTACAGATCAAAGTAACCATCGAAGTCTGCGGCGGCGGCCCGTTCATGCAAGCTGTCCAGTGTTTGGGCAATGACTATGGCATCACTCGGGCCCTGGGTTGCAGTATTTGCACAGCCAGCGAGTCCCAAAAGAAGCAACCCAACAGACAGGAAGAATGATGTGCCCTTGAATGATGGGCACTTGTTATTCAGGTATTTGTGCATGCTGAAATCTCCAGTTGCCTAATTGTACTCGAAAATACGTTTGTCGCTGGTTAGTCGATCCAGATCGATACCGTGCTTTGCCAGATAACGTTTGCGCAACGGGTAATAAGCGATGGAAATAACGAGCCATACGCCGAAGGTGATGATTGTGGTTTGCGACAGGTCTTGTGCGAGAAAATAGATCCCAACCAACGTCGATAGCATGGAAAAACCGAACAAACACCAAAGCCAGAATGGTGACAGTCTAAATACCGATTGGGCGTACTGGTCCGGAAACTTCTGTGGAATTCGGGTGATGGAGTAGTACACAAAAAACGCGGGGAAGCTCGCTGACAGTGTGGCCGCTCGAGCGATTTCGCCAATGTCTATACCTGCAAGTAGTGGCCCAACGCCAACAACAAGCATCACCAGCAAGATTATCCAAGGCGCGCCGAAACGATTTAACTGGCCAACCCAGTCTGGGATGAGCTTGTCCCAGCTTGCCACAATAAAAGTTCGTGGTAGCTGAATGAATTGGGAGTTTAGTGTTGTGCAAATAGCCAGTCCGGCACCACAAACTAAAAAGTAAGTGAGCGCCCAACCAGGCATAAACGCTTCACCGGCAACGGTGAGGGGTTGGTTAACCATAGACTGCCAGGGAATAACGCCCACACTCGCGAGTGCGACGAAACCATAAATCACAGCCACGCACAGCGTCGCGCTGATCATAACTACAGGAATGGTTCGCCTGGGGTTATGCATTTCTCCACTCAAACCCACAATCATGTAGGCGCCCCCAGTGGCAAATTTGAGCAAAAAAACGGCGGTGACAAACCCGGTGATACCGTTCGGAAAGGCAGGTGTAAGTAGCTGGCTGTCGAGTTTGGGCAGCGCAAAACCAGCGTACAGCGCGAGGGCAGAGATCAGCAGCAGCACCAAGACCATCTGTACTTTAGAGGCAAGTCGCAAACCAAAGAGATTTGCACCAAACAACACAACCACAATCAAAACTCCCCAACCGTTAACGGAAAGAACCGGGAACAGCGGGCTTAGGTACAGACCAAATGAGCTGCCGTAGAGACTCAGCGAGATGCCGGCGAGCAGGATCAGAAACAGTGTTATGGAGCCGAGCCAACCACCAGTGAGCCGCGAGGCCCAGACATAGTAGGCGCCCGTGGCCGGCAGGGTGGTACCCGCCAGCATGATTAAAATGGTGACCACAAGAATAAGCAGTGCTGAAAATAGGTACGCCAGGGCCACAGATGGCCCGGTCATGCCGATAGCGATGCCGGTAAGGGCAACAACACCCGCCCCAATAATCTGCCCAACCGCAATGAAAAAAACATCCCGAAACGACAAGACTCGCTTAAGGCTCTGATCTTGCTGACCTTGGTCGGACGCTGGACTGGCAATGGAGGTTGCGTTCGTCGGCAAAGGGAACTCGTTTCAGGCTGTATGGAATGGCAGCGTGCACAGCTAGTGTCACCCAGATTGACCAGCGATGGTACCTGCGCATAATGCCGACTCGTTTCACAACCAGTGGTGGCCGCTTGGCGCGTTGGGAGTTTTTAGACAGTACTCAGATACCGCACAGCGTTGATGAATTGCGGCTGTATCAGCGTGAGATGGCTAATGGCAATGAATACGCGATTCGTATTAGCAGCCAACCCGGTGATTTGATGAATTCCCGCCAGCATGGCTCGGAGGATGCTTTGGGTGAGTTGCCTTGTCGGGGTATTGCCCATTCGCCCGGCGCTCGTGTGCTGATCGGTGGCCTAGGCATGGGCTTTACCCTGGCGGCGGCGTTGCAGGTGCTCGGGGCAGATGCGCAGGTTGTGGTGGCCGAGTTGGTGGCGGGTGTTGTGCGCTGGAATCGGGAGCACATCGGCCAGAGTGCTGGCTTTCCGCTTGCTGACCCGCGAGCTCGGGTAGAGGTTGCAGATGTGCATGGCGCAATTCGTGCTGCCGCTGAAGGTGCACAGGGGGATCGCTTTGATGCCATATTGCTGGATGTCGACAACGGACCTGAAGGTCTAACCCATGAACGCAACGACCGTCTGTACTCTACGGACGGCCTGGGCCAGGCATATCTCGCACTGCGCCCCGGCGGTGTGCTTGCGGTTTGGTCGGCCGGGCCAGAGCGTGCGTTCACTGCACGCCTGCAGAAGGTGGGTTTTTCGGTGGATGAGCGTAGAGTGCGTGCGCACGCAGGCAAGGGCGCGCGACACGTCATCTGGCTTGCCAGCAAACCATAAGGACCCAGTACTTGGCGATAAAGCCCACCATCCACAAGTTTAACGTTTCGCTGTCTGACCTTGACCGTGATTATTATGAGTCACTGAATTTGACTGTGGCGCAACACCCATCTGAAACCGTCGAGCGGATGATGGCGCGGTTGCTTGCCTACTGTATTAACTCGCAGGAACGACTGAGTTTTACGAAAGGGTTAAGCGAGACCGAAGAACCCGACCTGTGGGTGAAGACTCTTGATGACCAGATAGAACTGTGGATTGATATTGGCGAGCCAGGACTTGAGCGCTTGAAGAAAGCCAATAGTCGGGCTGCGGCGGTTAAAGTGTATTCGTTCAATACCAAATCAACCGTATGGTGGAATCAGCTGCACTTACGCAGATCCGGTTTACCTGTCGCTGTATTTCGCTTCGATTGGGAGGCGATTGTTGTGCTCGCAAGCCTGGTGGAACGCACCATGACCATGAGTGTGACGATCACTAACGACTCGGCCTATGTGGCGACACAGCGCGGCGAATGCGAAGTAGGTTGGATCGCACTTAACGGCGCGTAGCCAAGCCGTTAAGGCTCCTGCGACTGTGGTGTCGCACTGAATACCAGTTTGTTGCTCAGAAGATAAGCAAGCACAAAGGCAACCCCACCAGCGATAGCAAGACGTACCGGAATTGGCAGTTCATCCCGGCTGAATATATCCCCCAATTTGGTAAACAGCAGCAGGCGTACCGCTAGTGTGAAGAGGGTGACGCTCCAATAGCCTAGAAAACGCCACAACGTGGCCTGGGTGGCGTGCGGAAACGTCCAGTGCTTGTGGGCGAAGAAACACGCAGCGGTTGCCACAACAAAGCCAGCGATACAGGCAAGGTATTCTCTAACGTCATAAAAATTGATGAGGCTCCAGACGATACAGATGTCGATAACGAAGCCGACGAGACCCACGCACAGAAATCGCGCCGTCTCACCGAGGGTGCTGCGGGATACGTTGGTGTGTGTTGAAGGTCGAGTTCGCAAGATTCAGGATGGATTTGCTATTGGCGCGCTGCATCATACCCTGTGGTGGCAGGACTGCCAGCAGGCCGCGTTGCAATGACGTAGACGTGTCGTTGCGGGAACTGATCCAGCTCTAGTGGTTTTTTCTGCAGTCATTGGACGAGTTGCTCGCTTTTTTCTTGCCGCCGCAGATAGAAATTGCCACGCTAGGGCTCTTAGAGGAACTGTTTGGAGAGAAAATGACAGAGTTCGCAATGCACGACAGTGTGGCCGTGCTGACCATGGATGACGGCAAAGCCAATGTAGTGGGGCATGATCTGCTCGACGCGCTGGAAGCCGCATTAGAGCAGGCAGAGGCAGATGCACAGGCCATCGTATTGGCCGGTCGCGCCGGCATGTTCTCGGGTGGCTTTGACCTGAATGAGTTTAAGAAAGGCCCCGAGGCGTCGGCGCAACTGGTTGGCCGCGGTGCAAAGTTTTTGCTCCGCCTGTTCAGGCATCCACAACCCGTTGTGGCTGCCGCGACCGGACATGGCATCGCCGCTGGTGCGTTTATGCTGCTCGCCTGCGACACCCGGTTGGGTGCGGATGGGGCGTTTAAATATGGCCTAAACGAAACGGCAATAGGCATGTCGTTGCCGGTGTTTGGCATTCAGCTGGCAAGCGCCCGGCTCGCACAACAACACCTGACGGCAGCGGTTACCCAGGCGACGATTTACGAATCATTGCAAGCCGTGGATGTTGGTTTTTTAGACGGGCTTGTAGCACCTGAAGAACTGCTGGCAACTGCGGTCGCAGAAGCAGCGCGTCTCGGCGAATTCGAGACGCATGCCTATCGTGACAACAAAGTGAGCTGGCGTGCGCCCTACATCGCGGCGATTGAGGCCAGCATCGACTAAAGAGGTCGGCGCAGCCAGGAGTGCCGCTTATACGGCAGCACTCAGGTCTTTGATCTTCTTGTTGAGAATTTCATCGTTTTCGGTGTAGTCCACCGGGCAATCGATGAGATGAACGCCTGGAGTCGACAGACACTTGGCCAGTTGCGCCGCGAGATCGTCGACGGAACTTATCCTGTGGCCGTGCGCACCATAAGACTCGGCGTATTTAACGAAGTCGGGATTGTTGTATTCGAGGCCCCAATCCTTGAATCCCATGTTGGCTTGCTTCCAGCGAATCATGCCGTACGCACTGTCGTTGAGAATGAGCACTACCAGATTTTGTTTTAGGCGTACTGCAGTCTCGAGTTCTTGCGAGTTCATCATGAAGCCACCGTCGCCACAGATGGCCATCACCTTTTTATCGGGATAAACCATGTGCGCAGCCATTGCCGAAGGCAGACCCGCGCCCATTGTTGCCAGCGCGTTATCGAGCAGCACCGTGTTGGGTTCGTGGGCCTTGTAGTTGCGGGCAAACCAGATTTTGTAGACGCCGTTGTCCAGGCAAATAATGCCATCGTCAGGCATGGCCTTGCGCACTTCGGCGACCAGTCGTTGTGGATAGATCGGAAAGCGACTGTCGTCTGTGCCCTCGGCCTCGTGTGCGGCGCCCGCTTTACGCACTTCAGCAAATCGATCGAAGTTCCATTTGTTGGTTTTGGATAAACCCTCCTTGATGCGCCAAATCGTGTTGCCGATGTCACCAATTACTTCGACCTGAGGAAAGTACACAGGGTCTACTTCGGCCGAGCGGAATGAGATGTGAATAACTTCAGCGCCGCCAACCTGCATGAAGAATGGCGGTTTCTCAATGACGTCATGACCCACGTTGATGATGAGGTCGGCTTCTTCGATTGCTCTGTGGACAAAGTCTCCTGCTGAGAGCGCGGCATTGCCCATAAACGAAGGATGACGTTCGTCGATAACTCCCTTTCCGAGTTGAGTGGTTACAAAGCAAATACCGGATTTCTCGACCAGTTCGAGCAACATTTTCCCGGTGATTTTCCGATTAGCGCCGGCGCCGATCACCATGATTGGTGATTTAGCGGCCTCGATTTTTTCGATCGCTGCAGCAATAGCCTTGTCTTCTGCGATAGCACGGCGGGTTGCTGGTGCGGGCACTGGCACCTGATCACTGTCTTCATCCGCAATGTCTTCTGGCAGTTCGAGGTGGACAGCACCAGGTTTTTCCTCCTCTGCGAGGCGGAAAGCTTCGCGCACCCGAGTAGGAATATTGTCGGCAGAAACGATTTGATGTGCGTATTTGGTGACGGGCTCCATAACATCAACAACATCGAGAATCTGAAAGCGGCCTTGCTTGGATTTCTTAACCGGCTTCTGCCCGGTGATCATCATCATCGGCATGCCACCCAGCTGGGCGTACGCAGCACTTGTTACGAAGTTGGTCGCGCCGGGGCCAAGTGTCGATAAGCAAACGCCAGCCTTGCCGGTAAAGCGACCGTAGGTAGCGGCCATAAATCCTGCTGCTTGCTCATGACGAGTCAGAATGAGCTTGATTTTCTTGGAGCGTGAGAGGCTATCGAGGAAATCCAGATTTTCTTCGCCTGGTATGCCGAAAATGTATTCCACCCCTTCTTTTTCAAGGGCCTGGATAAACAGGTCGGATGCTTTAGTCATGGGAGATCCTTTTGGAGTTATCGTTTTTTGTGTTGTTGTGGCTAACTTTCTGTTCGCGAAGCTGGGTTAGTCGTTCGGTGGTTTGCGAACGACCATCATCCGCACTTCGGTCATGTCTTCAATCGCAAATTTTATACCTTCTCGGCCGAGTCCGCTCTCTTTTACGCCGCCGTAGGGCATGTGGTCGACGCGCCAGGAAGGTACATCGCCAATGACGACGCCACCCACATCCAGTTCGTCCCAGGCTTTATGGGCCTTATGGATGTCACGCGTGAACACACCAGCCTGCAGTCCAAACTGGCTGCTATTCACGGCGTCCAGTGCGGCGTCAAAGTCTGTAAAGCGCGATAGCACAGCAGCAGGGCCGAACGCCTCTTCGCACACCAAATCCTGATCGTCTGGAACGTTTTCCAGCAGTGTGGCTTCGAGCATCGCGCCTTCGCGTTGGCCGCCGCACAGCAGAGTGCCGCCAGCGTCCATTGCGCTTTGAATCCAGTTGTCGAGTCGGGTGGCTTCTTTTTCGGAGATCATTGGCCCGATAAAGGTGTCTTCATTGAGTGGGTCACCCATTACCAGAGCTTTGGTTTTGTTAACCAGCATATCGCGCAACTGATCGTAGACGGCGTCGTGAATCATGATGCGTTGCACGCCAATGCAGCTTTGTCCGGACTGATAGAATGCCCCAAAAATGATTCGCTCTACGGCGTCCGCCAAATCGGCGTCTGCGTCAACGATAACGGCCGCGTTGCCACCGAGCTCCAGCACAACGGGTTTCTTGCCGGCTTTGTTTTTCAGTGCCCAACCTACGCCCGGAGAACCAGTGAACGACAACAGCTTGAGTCGTTCGTCGACGGTAAACAAATCTGCGCCGTCGCGACTTGCCGGTAAAATTGAGAAAGCGCCGGTTGGTAAATCTGTCTCGGCGAGGACCTCACCGATGATGAGAGCGCCAATGGGCGTCTTGCTGGCGGGCTTTAGTATAAATGGGCAACCAACGGCGAGTGCCGGCGCGACCTTGTGGGCTGCCAGATTCAGGGGGAAGTTAAAGGGGGATATAAACGAGCAGGGGCCTATGGGAACGCGCTTCCACTGGCCATGGTAGCCCTCGGCTCGCGCGCTGATATCGAGCGGCATGACCTCCCCGTAAATGCGCACCGCTTCCTCAGCGGCGATGCGAAAGGTATCAATCAGCCTTGTGACTTCGCCGCGCGCATCTTTGATGGGCTTGCCGGCTTCGATGCACAGAGCTTTTGCCAGTTCTTCGTGGCGTTCGGTGAAGCGGTCGACGCAGTGCATGAGGACGTCTTGCCTGGCGTAGGCGGGCATGTTGCGCATGGCCTTGGTGGCTGCATCGGCGGCTTCGATGGCGGCTTCAATGGCCCCTGGATCAGCCAGGGCAACCCGGGTTGCTACTTCGCCGGTAAACTTGTTGGTCACAACCAGGTCGGTGTTGGCGCTCACTGGCTTGTTCGCCAGATAGTACGGATAGCTCTCTTGCAGCATGGTATTCCTTGCTCGTTTGCGTGCTTATTGTAGGGTTTGTTGCCGCGGCTAAGTATCAGTTTCGCCTGACGACAGCCGTTATTAGCACCCAACGTAAGACATCCATGTCTGTAGTTTGAGTCTATGCGTAGACCATACCTTAGCTTGCCTGTCACCACATGGCTTTTCGGCAGCACAAATCGTGTTTTACAACCAAAAAGTATTGTTTAGCGATACTAATTGTCCCGCATAGCTCGCCTATTACTGAAAAACTACTATTAGGTCGCGTAATACGTAACCTGAGCGCCTACACCCAATTGCCCCAGGTTAGCTATGACTGTCCTCCCTTTTCCCGTTTACACGCTGCCCGTTGCTGCCATCCTGGTGACGGTTGGCGCCAGCATGACCCTCATCGAGCGGCGCCGACCGGCGTGGCGGCGGTCAGAAAGCCCGGCCTGGTGGTCACGTGCGCTGTTATTCAATGCGTTGCAGCTCGGTTTTGTAGCGCTTGGGGTTACGTTTTGGCAGGGCGTCCACAGTACGCCGGTGCTGAGCGTCTCCGGGCACGGTTGGCTGAGCGTCAGTGCTGGCTATTTGCTCATGACCTTCGTGAACTACTGGTGGCATCGCGCGCGTCATCGGCTGGGGTTGTTGTGGCGCTCGCTGCATCGTTTGCATCACAGCCCTACGCGGGTTGAAGTACTGGGCACGTTCTATAAGCATCCGCTCGAAATGATTCTGCAAGCTGCGCTCGCCAGTTTGTTGTTGCACAACGCACTGGGCCTGGGTGTTGTTGAAGTCTCTGTGGTTGTGCTGTTAGCTGGATTGGCTGGCCTGTTCACCCATGCCAATGTCCGTACACCGCGCTGGTTGGGTTGGTTTATCACGCGCCCGGAAATGCATCGGCTGCATCACGCTCGTGGCCTGCACCATTACAACTATTCCGATTTGCCGCTGTGGGATGCGCTGTTTGGTACCTTGCGTAATCCGCATCACGACGTTCCGCTGTGTGGTTTTCCGGAGGAGGCGAAGGTAGGGCGATTGTTGTTCGGTCGTGGCGTCAAGGAGGTGTAGAGTAAGTGCTTCAGTTCAGGATAATAACCCGATGGATGCTGTTCTTCTTCCCACAGACATTACGCCGCAATGGCTCACCGCTCGCTTGCGCGACGCGGGGCATACTAGTGCTGAGGTGGTGTCGTTCGTCGCCGATGACGTAGGCACGGGTCAGGTTGGCCGGTGTATTCGCTACCAATTGGAGCATGCTGGTCGTGTGGTTGCAGATGTCCCACGCAGCCTGGTTGCGAAATTTACCTCCGATGACCCGACCAGCAGTGAGACGGGCCGGGTGATGAAGACTTACGTTACCGAGACGCATTTCTATCGTGAGATTGCGCCGCTGGTGAACATCAACGTGCCCAAGTGTTA
This sequence comes from uncultured Pseudomonadales bacterium, assembly GCA_964611345.1. Taxonomy (GTDB): domain Bacteria; phylum Pseudomonadota; class Gammaproteobacteria; order Pseudomonadales; family Azotimanducaceae; genus JALZVT01. Next base: position 80,312 of record CAZSYU010000003.1, on the reverse strand, counting down.
TTACGCTGCCATTGATGCCGAAGGGCTGCAGCACATCATACTGATGCAAGACATGGCACCGGCGCAGCAGGGTGACCAGATTGCGGGTTGTGTTCCCGAGGTGGCCCGGCAAGGTGTACTGGAACTGGTTGGGCTGCATGGACCGACGTGGCGCGATGAGCGCTGGTTTGACTTGTTGGGGCGTACGGAAGATGGGCCGTTTGCAGATATGCAGGGCCTCTACCAGAGCACTTTGCCAGGGTTTGTAGAGCGATTTGCAGATCGGCTGGCACCCGAACATCTGGCGTTCATTCAAGCCATTGGCACTGCCGATGACTGCCCAATGTTCCATTTGCAGAGTGCCAATTTTGCGCTTGAACACTACGACTATCGACTCGACAACGTGATGATCGATACGACAGGGACACGCCCAACGGTTACGGCGGTTGATTGGCAAAGCGTGCGGGTTGGCAAACCGTTAAACGACGTTGCTTATTTTCTGGGGTCGGCCGTAGAGCCCGAGGAGCGACGAGCGTTAGAGAAAGATTTAGTGGGCGAATATCACGCCGGACTGCTCGAGTGTGGGGTGCAAAACTACAGCAAGGAGGAGTGTTTTGTGGACTATCGCAAAGGCGTATTTGCTGGCTTTGCGGTGACGGTGGTGGCCGCAGTGGTCGTAGAACAAACCGAACGAGGGGACGAGATGTTTACGACCATGGCGCGGCGCTATGCGCAAATGGCGCTGGACTTGTCAGCGGAAGAGTTCTTCCGCTGAGTTCGTCCGGGGAGAGTCTAGTTTTCGTCGGTGTGACCGATGAAGCGGTAGACAACACTTGCGGCAACGGCACCGGCTATCGGTGCAACCCAGAACAACCAGAGTTGCGCGAGTGCCCAGCCGCCAACAAACAGTGCGGGACCGGTGCTACGCGCAGGGTTCACTGAGGTGTTGGTCACCGGAATGCTGATCAGGTGAATGAGCGTAAGCCCAAGGCCGATCGCAATAGGTGCCAGCCCGGCGGGAGCGCGTGCGTCAGTGGCGCCGAGGATGATAATCAGAAACATGAAGGTCATGAAAAACTCGGCGAGCAGTGCAGCACCCATGCTGTAGCCACCCGGTGAATTTTCGCCGTAGCCGTTTGAGGCGAAGCCACCCAGTTCAAAACCAGCCTGGCCCGAGGCGATCAGATACAGAATACCCGCGCCGGCAATTGCGCCTAATACTTGGGCGCCGATGTAAGGAGCAATTAGTTTGCCTTCGAAACGGCCGCCCGCCCAAAGGCCAACGGTAACAGCCGGATTAAGGTGACAGCCAGAGATGTGACCAATGGCGAACGCCATGGTGAGTACCGTCAAACCAAAAGCGAAAGAGACGCCCAGCAGTCCGATGCCAACGTCAGGAAAAGCAGCGGCCAATACGGCGCTACCGCAGCCCCCAAGGACCAGCCAGAAAGTGCCGACAAATTCGGCGGTTAGTATGCGTGTCATAGTTACCCCAATCAGTTTTTTTAGTAATATTAGGAAACCAAAAATATCTCTCTACGGTCCATCGTTTCGGACTATTGACACCGTTTTTTTACGTTTATGCGCAATAATCAGCCGCTTTTCGGCGCGTTCATTACGAGTTTGTCAAATAGCCGTAACTTAGTTAACAGCTAGCGGGTTGATAGCCGGCAATTTGATGCTTGTCTGGTGTGGTGCCTACAGGGCTGTTCCGCCATCCACCGGTACAATTGCGCCGGTGATTCCGCCACCCAAATCCGAACACAGCAGCAACGCCATGACGGCAACTTCGTCGACAGTATTCAGTCGTTTAATTGCGGCATCCTGGGCGTAACCATCAAGAAACTCCTCGTAGCTAATACCCATGGTCTCTGCCGCCGCTGGGCCAGACACTTTCATCAGGTCGGTCTCCACGGCACCGGGGCTGAGTGCGTTGCAAGTGATGCCTTGAGCACCCCATTCGAAGGCGACGGCCTTGGTGAAGCCATTGAGTGCGTGCTTGAAAGTGATGTAGTGCGAGACGTTCGCCTTGTTGGCCTGTCTGCCTTCTACTGAAGAGATGTTGATGATGCGCCCAAAGTTGTGTGTGCTCATGTCTTTGAGTGCAGCGCGTGTGGCCCAGAACGCGGAGTGCAATATCCAGGCGGCAGCCTCTTGCCAGGCGTCATCGCTCAGTTCAGAGACAGGCGCGAAACCGGAGGAACCGCCCGCGTTGTTGATGAGGATATCGATTTTGCCGAAGTTGGTTACCGTGGTGTCGATGAAGTTCTCCACATCGCGCTGTTGAGTAACATCACCGGCGACAAAGATGGCTCGATCACCCGCCGCCATTTCACTGAGTGCAGTTGCACCCTTGTCGGGGTTGCGACCGTTAATGGCAACACGTGCACCCGCGGCTAAAAAAGCCTCGGCGATTCCGCGTCCAATACCTCGAGTGCCACCGGTGATTGCAGCCACTCGGCCTGTCAGGTCCACACTTGTGTTTGGGCTTGTGTTTGGGCTTGTGTTTG
>CAZSYU010000003.1:58860-77723 GCA_964611345.1 uncultured Pseudomonadales bacterium | reverse complement strand
ACTCGGCCTGTCAGGTCCACACTTGTGTTTGGGCTTGTGTTTGGGCTTGTGTTTGGGCTTGTGTTTGAGTGTGGCTGTTTGTCAGTCATGAGTGTCTCGATGGTTGTGGTTGATGAGTCAGTTGTGGGCGCTAGTTCGGGCGCCGCTCCAGTCGGTGGGGCTGCCCGCTGCCGGCTCAGAGGAGACGGCGAGGGCGACAGGGATTCCGGTTAGATGGGACATGCCTGACAGCGGGTCGATAGCTTGCTCGCCTGAGGCCGCGAGCAGATTGACGTTCACCCCGGGGGAGGTGCTTGCCGTGCTTTGGCCGCTGTCTTGATGGCCCCAGCCGTGTGGGACGGCGACGACTCCGCGGGCGAGATCGCTGCTGAAGCGCACCGGCAGGTGAATCTTGCCGCTGGCAGAACTTACTGCAATCTGGCTGTTTAGCTCGAACCCTTCTGAGGCGGCATCTGCAGGGTGCATATACAGAAAGTTCTGCTGCTCCAGGCGCTCGAGAAAATCAACCAGGTTGTGAGTCCAACTGTTGTGGGTTTCAACCTGTCGCTTACTGATTAGCTGGTACGGGTAGTCGGTGGGTTGTGCCGGGGTTGCGGTCTTTAATTCGTGCAGCGCTGAGATTAATTCTGCTGGAGCAAGCTCGATGCGTTTGCTATCTGTGTAGACCCGGTGGCCGAGAAAACTACCCGCTTCGTGTGCCGGCCGCAGCCACCCGGAGCCCAACAGTTGGCGAAAGCCCGGTTGTCGGCACAGGCGCAAGATCAGGTTCAACAACCCCCGCTGCGCAACGCTACGATAGCGATCGTTGCCTCTTTGGCGTTGGCCGAGTTGCATCAACCACTGAAAGATTTGTGACCCAAATAGTGGTGCCTTTGCTGCTTTGGCAATGTCGGTATAGATCGTTGCCTCGTCGCGAGATTCACCTTTGGGCGGCAGCACGGCTTCTGTCGCCTGTAGGTAAGGCTGCACCTGCAGGCCGAGCGTAAGTGGAAACACAAAAGGTAAATCTGGACGTTCCAGGGGTGTGGTACAGGGCAACATGTAGTGACCCGCCATGCCGGTTTCGGTCGGTTGGATGTCGAGGGTAACCAGCAGTTCGAGGTTGGCAAAGGCGCGCTTTAACCTGGCGCCATCCGCCATTGTCAGTAGTGGATTGCCACCAGTAACGAAGAGCGCGCGAATTTGTCCGTTGCCAGGTGTGAGAATTTCGTCGGCCAGGATACCGCCAGGGAACGCGTCATTGGTTTTGCCAAAACCGCCGATGCGCGATTTGTCATCCTTTACCAACAGGCCGAACTTTTTACCAAATTTGGCGAAGTCGAAGATACCTTTGCCTACCAGTGTGCCGCCTCGACGGTCGAGATTGCCGCTGACGGCGTTGATAACTTCCTGTACGTAGAACGCGAGTGAGCCGTGAGCACCCATGTTTACGCCTGTGGAGCAGTACAGGGCCGCTCCATCTGCAGCAATATAGTCTCGTGCAAGGTTGCGTAAATCTTCAGGCTCAATGCCGGTTTGCTGTTGGGTGCTTTCGGGCGAATAACTTTTGCTGATTTCCGCGATCGCCGCAAAGCCAGTCATGTGGCTTGCTACCACGGCTTCGTCGACGCCACCAAATTCTACGAGGCAGTGTAAAAACGCGAGGTAAAAATACAGATCGCTGTTTGGTCGAATGAAGAGATGTTCACCCGCAGCCTTTGCGGTTTCTGTGCGACGTGGGTCGATAACCACAACTTTGCCGCCGCGAGCTTTGATGGCGTTGATATGCTTGCGTGGATTGGGAACCTGCAAAAAGCTCCATTTCGACACCATGGGGTTTGCCCCCACAATGATCAGGCAGTTGGTGTTCTGCAAATCAGGAAAAGGCATGGTGAAGGGGAAGCCGTACAGGTGATTGGCAACGGCAAACTTGTTGGCGCAATCTTGCGTGGCCGACGAGAACATGTTGCGTGATCCCATTGCATCCATAAAGCCTTGTGCAAATATAGGGTGCAGTACGCCAAAGCCGGCGGCCGTTCCAACGTAGGTCGCGATTGCGTCGCCGCCATGATCTGCGCGAATTTGCTGCAGTCGTGCGCCAATGTCTTCGACAGCGCTGTCCCAGGACACGCTTTGCCAACCTTCTGGTGTGCGTTTTTGCGGGGCGGTTAACCGGTCTGGGGAGTCGTAGAGCTTGTGTTGCTTAAGCCCTTTTGGGCAGGCAAAACCATGGGTCGCTACGTGGTTCGAGTCCGGTTTGATCGATACCACACGCTCTTCACTAACTTCCATTGCAAGCCCGCAAAGTGACTCACAAATTCGACAGAAGGTTTTGTGAGTCTCGGCCATGCGTGCTCTGGTCTGTTGGGTTAATGGGTTGGCAGTTCCGCCCTATTTTCGAAAGTCCAGGGCTCGCCACCTATCCAGCGCTTGCTCGCAGCCACAAACTCGAGCCAGTCTTCGAGAATTATGTACAGGCAGGGCACGCCTAGCAAGGTGATGAAGGTGGCAAACAGCACGCCCCAGGCAAGGGATACAGCCATGGGAATGAAAGGTGCTGTAGCTGGTGTGCTGGTTAACATCAGGGGTATCAAGCCGACAAAGGTGGTGACCGAGGTCAGCATAATCGGCCGAAAGCGGGTGACACAGGCGGCGAGCACAGAGTGGTAGGTGCTCATTCCTTCGCGGCGCTGGCGATTCACATAATCGACAAGTACTAACGAGGCGTTCACGACGACTCCAGACAGGGCGACGATGCCCAGTGCCGAGAAGAACATGAGTTGGACGCCCATTATCCAATGGCCGAAGATTGCGCCCACGGCACCGAATGGAATGACGCTCATGATGACAAAGGGCTGCAGATAGCTGCGCAGTGGAATTGCCAACAACATAAATATCAAGATCAGGGACAACGCCGAACCTGCTGCCAACCCGGTTAAGGCGGCCGTGCGTTCTTCTTGCTCACCTCCCAGCTCGATTGTCAGGCTCGGATACTTCGCGACTATAGAACTGACTAACTCGTCTTTTATTTTTGCGCTTACTTCTTCTGGCGACACAGCGTTTCGGTCTACGTCTGCGGTGACCGTTACTGATCGGCTACCGTCGCGACGATTGATCTTGGAAAATCCTCGAGCCAGTTCAAAACGGGCCACGCTGTAAAAAGGCACCTCTGCGCCGGTGGGCGTCCGTATGTACATCTCTTCGAGGTTGCCGATAGAGGCGCGCTCTTCGAGGGGGAAGCGCACCATAACTCGTATGTCGTCCTGGCCGCGTTGTACGCGCTGGGCCTCAGTACCATAAAAAGCCCCGCGTACCTGGCTTGCGAGGTCGATTAGTGAGAGCCCAAGGTTGCGCGCCTCCGGTAGCAGACGCAGCTGAACTTCCTGCTTGCCTGAACGGAACGAGTCGGCGATATCAAACACGCCAGTGTAGCGCGACAGCTCTGATTTCATTTCTTCAGCCGCTTCGCGCATCACCTGCACGTCGCGACCTTTGATCTGGTACTCGATGGGCGCGCCGGCCGAATAAGAGTCGGCATCAAACTTGAGTTTTACGGCATCCGGAATATCACCCACGAGTTGCCGCCAGCGATTCGCCAGAACTTTGGCGCTGGTGTTACCGCGTTCAGCAAGGGGTGCAAGATCTATAACCACCTCGGCGATGTTGCTGCGCCCGGCCTCCGGTGGGCGGCCGGGACCATCCCGATCGACCAGCGAGCCGATACTGGTAAAGGTGTTACGAATGACATTCGACTCGAGACCAAATTCTTCGGAAAATCCTGCGTTGAGCTTAACCGCCGCTTCTTCTATTTGCGCGGCGGCTGCGACGGTGACACGGCTGGGAGTGCCTTCGGGCATTTCGAGCTGTGCGTACACGCGACTGCCTTCGATGGCTGGAAAGAAGCCAAAAACAACGCGGCCGCTGGCAATGAGGGTTATTGCGATGATGAGAACACCAACGCCAAAGGCCGCGGTGGCATAGCGCCAGCGGATCGACCAGGCAACAAATGGCTGGTAGATGTTTTTCGAGAAATGCTCCAGTTTATCTGCCAGACCGCCCTGAAAATTGTTCCAGCCCTGGGAGATGCGCGTGCTGGGTGGTGTGTTGATGCGATGCGCGAGGTGTGACGGTAAAATAAGCTGCGACTCGATGATGCTCATCGCGAGTGCGATCATCACCACGTAACCGATCACGGAAAAGAAGTCTGACAAGCGTCCTTCGACCAAGACCAATGGCAGGAACGCAGCTACGGTAGTAAGTACGCCAAAGATAACCGGCACACTTACTTCCCAGGTGCCGTCAATTGCGGCTTGTACCTGGTCTTTGCCCATTTGTTCGTGCGCATAGACGCGCTCACCAACGACGATCGCATCATCAACCAGAATGCCAAGCACCAGAATGAAGGCCATCACAGTCATGGTCGATATGGTGATGTCTGCATAGGGAAAAACGCCTATGGTTCCAAGCAAAGCTACGGGGATGCCGATAGCTACCCACATGGCGAGTTTGAACTTCAGGAATAATGCGAGCACAACCAACACCAGAATGAGTCCGCCTGCTGCGTTGGTGGTGAGCACATCCAACCGCTCTTCCAACTCTCTGGAACTGTCGATCCACACGTCGTAGCTAAGGCCAGCCGGCAATGTGTGCTCAATTCGTTTCAGATATTGTCGGGTGTCTTCGGCGATACGGATAAGATCTTCCGAGCCGACCTGCGATACGTTGATTACCACAGCAGGTTGGTTGTTGTAACGTGCGACGAGCTCGCCTTCCTCGAAGCCATCGCGAACGGTGCCGATGTCGCGCAGCGTTACCCGAGTGCCATCACTGTTGGTCAATACAACAACGTCACCAAACTGATCACCGCTGTAGGCCTGGCCGGCCGTCCGAATAAGGATCTCGCCGTCAACAGTGCGAATGGTACCGCCGGGCATATCGAGCGAGGCGGTACGAATAGCGCGTGCGACCTGGTCTAGAGTGATGCCATAGCGCCGCAGTGCGCTCTCAGACACCTCGACCGCGATTTCGTAGGGGCGGGTGTAGCCCACCGATACCTGCGAGATGCTGTCGATGGCCGCGATGTCTTCGCGCATGTTGCGCGCAAGTTCTTTGAGTGTGCGTTCGTCGGCATTGCCGAACAGGGCGATCTGCACCACACGACGGGTGAGCGATACCTTGGATACGATCGGGCGCTCGGTTTCTGCCGGGAAGCTGATGATGCCGTCTACCCGTGACTTGATTTCATTGAGCGCTACCGTGTCGTCAGCATCCACAAACAGCTCTGCAAACACAGAGCACATGCCTTCGGTGGCAGTACTTTGAATCCTGTCGATTCCTTCCAGGCCATCGATTGCTTCTTCTACACGAACACAGACTGCTTTTTCGACTTCTTCTGGTGCAGCGCCGAGATACGGGACGTTAATGCTCACGGCGCGAACGTCGATGTTGGGAAATTCTTCCTGATTGACCAGCAAGCCGCCAAGCAAGCCACAGACAAGCAAAAACACCATCATTAAATTGGCGGCTACCGGGTTTTTAACAAACCATGAGATCGCGGTGTGCATCGATTTAACCCGCGGAGTTTAGAGCGGTTGTGCCTCGACGCGATTGATCTTTTATCGGTTTTACGGTCATGCCGTCGATCGCCGTCTGGATGGGAGATACACACACTTGTTCGCCGTCATTTAGTCCGGCTTCGATCAGAAGATCGTTGTGATACAGACGCAGCAATTTGATTTCGCGAAAGCGCAGTTTGTTGTCGCTGCCCACCACGAGCACCTGATTGTTGTCGCGCAGTGCGGTGCGCGGCAGAGTAACAACGTTGTCTGCCTTTCGACCCTCGATGTCAGCGTTTACAAACAAGCCGACAGACAAGGGAATGGCCTGATCATCGGCCTGTACACGAGCGACGAGAAACATCATGCGACTAGAGGTGTCGATGGCCGCCTCGGCTCGAACAATAGACCCATTCCAGTTCACTTCCTGGCCTGCGAATTCGGTGCTGAGAGTGACTTTGGGTTGGGCATCCGCTGCGAGTTCGCCGCGGCGTCCGATAGGAATATTAAGATAGGCGAGCTGGCGGTCGGAGATAGGCAGGCGAACCTCGACCTGATCGGAGGCGTAAATAGAGGCGATTGGCGTGCCGCGGCTTACGAACTGGCCAATGTCGACGTTCTCTGAGCGCACCAGCCCCGTAAAGGGTGCGCTGATCTCGGTGCGCCCCACATCTTGCTGGGCCTGACTGAAACTGGCGCGAGCTTCGGCCAATGACGCCTCGGCAACGCGCAATACACGTAGCGCATTCTCGAGCTGGGAGCGCGACGTGAGTTGGCGCTCAGCCAGACTTTGCAGGCGTCGGTGTTCAAACGCAGCGTGTTCCCGTTCCGCCTCAGCCCGCACCAGACTTGCCCGGGCGCGATCGCGAGAATTGTTGTAATTCTGTGGCTCAACCCGAATCAGGGCGTCGCCTTTGTTAAAGAAGCCGCCGGCGACCAATTTGGGAGACATCCACACCACACGGCCGGAAACCTCTGGAATCAACTGGCTTTCCATGCTGGGCATAACGCTGCCTTGCGAGTGCACCTTAAGCGTCACGGTTTCGCGGCTGACACTTTGCACTCGCACGGTGGTGGCGATGGGCTCAGGCGTATCAGGTTGTAACTCTGGGGCATTAGCCATCAGAACCCTTGCGCATGAAACGAACACAGCGAGAATCAGTAGGGGGATAAGCAGTTGGCGGAGCATCAGAGAGCTACCTTTACATCGTTGTTTGAAGCAGGCCCAGTGCTTTTGATAGTGCTGTTTGTGGGGCTGCGTTTGGTACTTGCGCGTGCAACCTTTAACCCTTGCATGAGGGTTTTGCGATTGAGGTTGGAAAACGCTTCAAAGGTGGCGCGCATGGCCGGAATGTCTCGTGCCGCTACCGCGCGATCGAGCTGTCGGGCGTAGGTGGTGTAGGCCTCGACGTCGAGCTGTCCCTGGGTGTATTCCCTTAAGGGTTCCATGGCGGGAGCAAACTGTTCGAACAGTGTGCGCGCGATGAGCTGACAAATTAGATTACCGCTGGTGAGCATGATCGCTTGCATCAGTGCGAAGCGCGCCGCCTGGTGTGCATCTTCGTCGAACGAATGGCCCGCATTTTCGTCCAGCGCGGGATCAGTGAGAGGTGCAATAAGGGTACGAATGTGGGCCAGCTGCTCGTCGGTGCCGTTTGTTACGGCACCCTCGGCTGCGATGGCGGTTAGCGAGCTAATAACGGTCAGTATCTGATCGACCAGCTCGGCATCTGGCAAGTCACCCCGCGCCATCAGATTACCCACGATGTCGAGGCTTGCCTGCTGGATGGCGTTGACCCGTGCACCACCTGGGCCGATGGACGCAAGCCCGAGCTGGTCGAGTTTTTTCATCGCCTCACGCACGGCGCCACGATTGGCCTCAAAGCGAGCGGCCAGGTCGCGTTCGGAAGGCAGACGCTCGCCGACCCGATAGTGCCCAGACAGAATGTCCTCGATCAGGGCGTCTGCCAGAGTGTCAGCAATGGTGGTGTGCTTGCCGGCCATAGGTATAAGCGCTCGTTGCGGTGCCAACCCTGTGGGTTGGCCCGCGGATAGAAAGTGAATTCCACGTGAAATTGCCCTGACCAATTCGGTCAGACCAATTTGGTCAGGTCATCTTAGAGAGCCAGCGGCAGATGTCCAGTCTTTTGTTACGCCTGGTAACAAATTGTGCACGGGTTCACGGTTTGACGGGGCGGGAGGCGCCGCAGGCGCCGGTTGGGCTAGAAACCGGCTAGGCGTGCTTACCCGGCTGCCAGCCCTGGTTGGCCAGATGGGCCGTGCCGAATGCCTTCGGATGGGCCTCAAGTGTGGTGGCCATAGTGTCGTTCCAGCGGTTGAGATAGCCGAACAGGGCAATCACACCGACGATCTCAACGACCTGCTTTGGGGTGTAGTGTTCTGCCAGTGCCTGCATATGCTCCGGGGTAACGGCGTTCGGCACCATTCCCGCATGGGCAGCAACCCGCAAGGCCGCGCGTTCTGCGTCGCTGAATTCCTCGGCGGTTTCGAATTCGAAGGCCGCGGCGATTTTTTCTACGCTCACACCGCGGCGCTCGGCGGTGGCGGACGTGTGTGCCTGACAATAACGGCAACCCGCGGCGTTGCTGACCACAAAGGCAACCAGCTGTTTTAAACCTGAGTCTACTTCGCCGCTGCCGAGGACGGTTGCACCCAGCGCGCCAAAACTCTGCAGCAGCTGGGGCCAGTGCGCCATGGTGAGCATGCTGTCGGGCACAAAACCCATGACCGCCTCGGTGTTTTCGAAGATCGGCTCAAGTTCGGGTAGGTCTGCGCGAGCTTTGGGGGTGATGTGGGTCATTGGGCCGGTCTGTGTTAGTCGAAGGTAGAACGCCAATGATCTTTGGCGGCGGGTGTGAGCACCGGCCACATGCTGGCCAGCAAATTTTCACGGTATTGTGCGCCCAGATGTTCCGCAGGAATTATTTTTTTCTGCCACAACAATATTGCCGCCCAGCCGCCAGTGGCCAGCCGTCGCACCAAACCATCACGATTGATTTTGGCTTTGATTTCACCCATCTCAAGCATCTCGTCAATGCGCATCCCGGTCTCACCCAAGGCACTGGTCAGCAAAATACGCACGATCGCGTCTTCTGGTGAGGCGTTGATGAGCATCAGGATCATGGCTTCGGCGTAGGCCGGGTGGTTGTTGATTTGGGTGGTTACTGCGTCGGCCCGGGCCAGAATGTGGGCAATGCCTTTAGCCTGGGTTGCCGACACGTCCCACTCGATGGTCTGCAGCATTTCGCTTAAGGCTTCGAGCAGCAGCCGATCCTTGTTTGCGAATTGGTTGTAGAGGGTGGTGGGCGATACTTTGGCAGCCACCGCCAGTTCACGCATGTTGAGCCCTTCGTAGCCGTGCTCCGACAGAAAGGCCCGTGCGGTCCCCAGAATGCGCTGGCGGCGCTCTTCCTGACGCGGTGTGAGATTTTTCACTGGGCTAAATGGCATACACCATAGTAGCACTTGTTCCCGGTCTGAGGCGGCTAGCCGGCGCTGGTGGCCTGTTCGGCGCGCATCTGCTCTACCCGTGGGTCGTTCGGGTAAATCCAGCGGTCGTCGATCACCTGTTCCACCCGCAGTTCGGGAGGAATGTTGTCGATGCCGATCATCTTGTCGGCGGCCTGATTCCAGTGATAAATGCGGGCTTCCTGATAGCTCAGTGGCACGCCCTTAAAGCCCCATGATTCAACAGACTTTTGAATCCAGGCGCCAAACTCAGTGTCTTCGAGCAGCACCGGGCTAAGCGATTCGCCGTTGTTTTGGGTCCACAGATCGGGTCCTGGTCCGTCACCCCAGTCGGGTGCGGTGGTCCAGGTTTCAAGCCGGCATTTGTTGATGCCGTTGGGCCAGAAGGTCAGCGGTGGAATCATCTGATGGCTGAGTGGTGACACCCAGTTTGGAAACACACCGTAAGACTGGGTGCAGGTACGGCCGATCTCTGAGACGGTGTCGATCACGGGCACGCCGGGTGCGCGGGTTTCGCGGGCCTGCTGCATATTGGCTGGCGTTGGCGCGATCATGCGGCCATGGCCATTCGGATAAAAAGTGTTCACATTGCGTCGGTCGTCGAGCATGGGTGCGACGGTAGTCGGGTGGATGCTGCGCACATGATAGACCTCGGTGTTGGCCTCCATCGCAATCTTCCAATTGCAATTCAAATCCCAGATGTGGCGCGCCGCGAGGCGAGATTTTTCGAATTGAAACTCTTGCCATTCATCCGCGATAGGTCCGAGCCAATCAAGCAGTGAAGGCGCTGCATCGTCGAAGTTTACGAAGATGAAATTGCCGAAGCGTTCGCAGCGAATGGAGCGCAACCCGCGGCACGACTTGTCGAGATCACGAAAATCTTCTGGATCGCGCAGTGCGATCAAGTCGCCGGAATGATTGTAGCTCCAGCCGTGGTATTTGCAGGTGAGCAGTGGGCGTTGACCAGACTCATCCGTAACCACTGGCGCACCCCGATGGCTGCAGGTGTTGTAAAACGCGTTAATTTGCCCGGCGCCGCTTTTGTTACCGGCATCGTCACCGGCGGCATGCACAATGATTACGGGTTGCCCGGCGTTCTCCCACAGGCGGTAGCAGCCCACTTCGGGCACTTCGTCGATGTGCGATGCCAGCAACCAGGATTTACGCCAAATGTGCTGCTGTTCCAGCTCAAAAAAGCGCGGGTCTGTGTAGCGACCGCCCGGCAGATCGGGGAGCGCAGGGAAGCCATCAGGTGGGCTGGTGCGCTTTGCTTCGAACTCCATTAAGTCGCGTATACGGTCAATGTCGTGCTGTTCCATCGCTTGATTCTGCGCGTTCGCTTGCGCCCTCGCAAGTTGAGCAGGCGGTGAATGGCTTGCACGGTGCCGATTGAGTAGGCTAGACCCCTGTAGATTGGTCGCGGTTAGTGACGGGAGTGGTAAGTGGTAGACAACATGTCAAAGCGCGGTTTCGATCCGCTGCGTTACCGCTTTGAAGATTCGGTGCCAGAACCCGGTGGCGTTACCCAACTGGCTGACGGTGTGTTCTGGGTGCGCATGCCGATGGGCGGGCGGCTTAACCATATTAATGTGTGGCTGCTAAGAGATGGACCTGGCTGGACCATAGTCGATACCGGCCTGCCGACCGACACCGTAAAGGGCCATTGGGAAACTATTTTTGCCAACCATCTCGACGGTTTGCCGGTAACACGCGTTATTGCCACGCATTTGCACACCGACCACACCGGTTTGGTGGGCTGGATTACCAAGCGTTGGGGCTGCGAGCTGTGGATGAGTCGCGCTGACTTTTACATGTGCAAGGTGATGGCCGCAGATGGTCCTTCGGATGTGCCCGATGACGCGATTCGTTTTTATCGGCGTGCTGGCTTCACGGAAGACCGACTCGACCGCTATCGGCAACGCTTTGGCCAGTTTGGCCGCAACATGCCGGCACTGCCTGCGGGTTACCGGCGCATTAGCGATGGCCAGTACATTGAGATTGGCGACCGCGAGTGGCGTGCGGTGATTGGTCATGGCCACGCTCCAGAACATGTTTGTCTGTATTGCCCAGAGCTAAAACTCATCATTGGGGGTGATCAGCTACTGCCCAAAATCACGCCCAACGTGAGTGTGCAACCCAGTGAACCGCATGCGAATCCGCTAATGGATTTTCTCAACACCTGCGCCCGCTTTCGAGAGCTGTTGCCGCCTAATCTGTTGGTGCTGCCTGCCCACGAAAGCTTGTACGAGGGGGTGCATGAGCGGTTGACGGCGCTGATTGACTGGCATGAGGTGGCGCTCGAAAAACTTTATGACATGTGCGACGAACCGAAGCGAGCGGTGGATGTGTTTCCGGCGTTGTTCAAGAGCGAAATCACTGACATGAGTTTCTTCCCGGCCACGGGCGAATCAATTGCACATCTGCACTGCGCGTTAGAGCGACGGATGTTAACCGTGGCAGAAGATGAGCACGGGGTTGCCTGGTGGCAACAGGCGTGAACACTGATGTTCGCTTACCAACGCGCGGACTCTTCGCTCACCCTTGCTGAAGGTTTGGCGGAATACTTTGCCGCGAACGCAGAGCACTTCAATACTCGTCATATGACAGAGCCGGCGCGCGAGTTTTTCCGCTGCCATGATGCGTTGCATGTTGTGCTGGGGTGCGACATTTCGCTGGTTGACGAGATGGTCGTCAAAATCAGTAGCTTGTTTGGTACCACTGCAGGATTTCGGGTTATGCGCGGTTACGCACTGCCAGAGTCGAAAGAGATTTATACCGAGCTGAGCCTCATGGTGATTGCCGTAACCGCGCTGCGCGCGGTTGTGATCGTGCCGCAAACCCTCTGGCGTTGTCTGCGTTTGACCAGGCGTTGGCCCTGGGATGAATTTGATGCCTACCTTGATCGGCCGCTGAGCGAGATTCGTCGCGAGTTTGGCGTGCGAGTTCGTGCGCACTGACGAGGGGCCATTAGCCGTACGCCATCTCGAGTATCTCGAGCACGCTTTGCACCTGAGTGCTCCAGTACCAGCCGCTGCCGCACAGCACCGCAATGGTGATCGCATAGGTTAGTTTTTCGAGCGTCGACTTTTTCATTTTCTCTTACTTATCTTCTTACTCATTTTAAGAGAACCCGATCCAACGGCCGCTGGCAGCAACCGTGAACCATAAAATCATGGAGGTGACGGCAAGCCCGCGCAGAGCCCAGGGGTTAATGGTGCTGTGCTTGAAAGACAACAGCGGGCGGCGGACACAGTAGACAAAGACGATACCTACAGCCAGACAGGTCATTTTGGCCCAGAAGCTTTCGTTGTAGTACAGCTTCATTGCGACAGCAGACGCCATGAAGACGCCACTGATCAGGGTTAGGGCAAGACCATAGCCGAACCAGCGCTGGGTATTGTCTATGACAGTCTCGGAAGGAATGTCCCGCATCAGCACGCCGAGCAGTCGCAAATCGCCGACTAACACCATGCCGCCAAGCATCGCCATGCCCAGCAAATGAAACATCTGTACCACAGCGAATACGCCACCGTTGCTCTTGGAGATAGTGGCCAGCAGCGAGCTGTCGAGCCACTCGAAAAAAGGCAGGGTCTCGATCATTGGGGGCTGCCCCGACTGACGTTTATAGTGCTTGCTGCAAGCTGGTCAACACAACCAGCGGCCCAATACATGAAGTCGGGCAGCTCTTTGTGGCAGTCGAACCAGTCGTAGGCGATGGTGCGCCCGGTTATGACAACACCGGCCCACAGAGTGAGTGACGCCATTGCGGCGAATCTGATGTTGTTGGGTGGTTTCGCTGCGGTATCCCAACTTGCGACGCTGTCCCGCATGCGGGCGCGAAACAGTAGCGCGTTGATGGAAGCCAAAATTAACAACACCACCTTGATTCGAAACCAGATGCTTTGGGTTGTGCGTTCGGGAATGGCGTAGTACAGCGCAAAACCGGTGATGAACATCACTGCCATGCCGAGCAGCATTGGTTTGTCGAGGCGGTTTGCGATTTTTGACGCAGGTACTTCAGGAAAGATCCAACCGAGCATGCGCAGGTCGATAACGATGAGCATGCCCAGAAACAGCATGAGTGTGAGGACATGGGTCGACTCAACCCAGTTGTACATATAGAACGACTCGTGCAGCTGGGTACTGAGGCTGTGCGAATCAAGCCATCGTGCCAGACTGAGTAGCATCTCGTTAAGCATGCGCTCCCCTTCATCGCAAAACCCGGTGCATTTTACCGCAAGCGGAGGTGCTTTGCGGGCAACGAGCGTTAATGGCCGATGAATGTTGATGGACAGTACATTGCTCGTCTCCCAAAGGAGAGGGGGTGGGCGCAGGAACCAGGCTTCGGGCTCGTTATTGCGCCATTACTTTGCCTTCCCTGATCCTGCTGTGAAATCGTGAGCGAGCGCTCCGAAGAGTCAGCCAAAGGTAACCAAGCAATGCTAATCGCGAAGATCGGCTAGTGGCCGTAGATCTTGGCCAACACAAAGTGTTTGCGATATTGTCATTGCGTTTGGGGTTGAGTGTGATGATCGTGTGGAAAATCTATGAAAGAAAGCGGGTTTGTAGAAGATCATCCGTTTGCGGTAGATGCCGATATCGGGAGTCTCTACAAGTATTTTCCGGATAACCCGGAAAGACTCAGAGAGATTATTCTGGGTAACCGTCTTTATCACGCCTTACCGGCGCAAATGGATGACCCATGGGAATTGCAGCCTCATGTGCGTTTAGACTACTCGCCGGATGCTCTCGCTAATGCGCAAAAACACATCGTAAAGCGCATGCGCGAAGATGGCCGGAGAAAGAAAGAGGCTGAGAGGCTGAGAAGTTGGTGCGGGAAAACATGGCGACCCACCAAGCATTTCAAGTATTCATAGATAGATCTACTACGATTGTCTTCCAAGAAGTGAGGTTCTGTAGCTTCACAGCAGTAGCCGAGAACCTTCTGATGTGGGCGCATTATGGCGGGTCGCATCGAGGAGTATGCATTGAATTTGATGCTACTCGTTTGATTGGTGGGGTGGCGTACCGGGTGCAATATGTTGGTGAATATCCCGAGCTACCTTATCCGCCCCCTTCTGTCCAAGTCGAAACATTGGTCCTACGAACAGGAATATAGAACGATTATTCCGCCGGGATTCCATGCTCTGTTTAGAAGCAATGGGCGGTTTGCGCTACTCCATGGTGCTGAAATCAAAACCATTTTCTTGGGTGCGAATGCTTCGCCTGAACTGAGAGCGAGTGTTAGGAGTTGGCTAGGCGAACGCCGCCTGAAACCAGTGTTGAAGCAATGCTCAATCAATCGAAAAAATTATGCGCTAGAGTACGAAACGATCGACTACTGAGCTGAGCCGGTCAAGAGGACACCCCTCGTGGTTCTCAGACTAGGCTTGGTGGTGCGAGGCGGAACTACACGCCGCCTAACAAATCAATGAATATGAGGTTTATGTCGACTCTTGTCATCTCAGTAGCCAACCAATGCTGCTCGCACAACCGAACGCCCATTCCTGGGAAAGATTGACCCATTCGGGCGCAAGCCGCTCTGGTTAAGCCGGGCTAGTCAAGCAGGGTACGCTCGGTCAGAATAATCGCCTAAACAATCAGGTGTAGGAACTGTAATGCGCTGTCACGAAGTGGACTACGAAATATTTGGCGACGATATGCAAATCGTTGAGGTCGAACTGGATCCCTCTGAGGTTGTTATCGCAGAAGCTGGTGCCATGAATTACATGGAAGACGGCATCACTTTCGAGACCAAGATGGGCGACGGATCTAAACCGTCTGGCGGCATGCTCGATTCAATACTGAATGTCGGTAAGCGCGTGCTTACGGGTGAATCGATTTTTATGACGCATTTCTCGAATGTGGGTAGCGGTAAACGCCGCGTGGCATTTGCAGCGCCTTATCCGGGCAAGATCATCCCTGTCGACATGGCTGCCATGGGTGAAGAGCTGATTTGTCAGAAAGACGCCTTTCTGTGCGCCGCGTTCGGCACCAGTGTTGATATTGCGTTTAACCGCAAACTGGGTGCCGGCTTTTTTGGCGGTGAGGGTTTTATTCTGCAGCGCTTGCGCGGCGATGGCCTCGCTTTTGTGCATGTAGGCGGCACTGTGATTAAGCGCGAGCTAAACAACGAGACGTTGCGGGTTGATACCGGTTGTATTGCAGCCTTTACTCCCGGTATTGACTACGACATTGAGCGTGCGGGTAACCTGAAGTCGATGGTGTTTGGGGGCGAAGGCCTGTTTATGGCGACGCTCAAAGGTACCGGCACGGTCTATCTGCAGAGCTTGCCCTTCTCGCGCTTGGCCGACCGCGTGCTGCGCGCCGCAACGGTGGGAAGGTCTAAGGGCGAAGGCTCTGTGCTTGGTGGTCTTGGCGATATGTTTGGCGACCGCTAGCTCTGGGGTGAGCGGTAATGCCAGATTTCCGTTCGCCAGACGCCATAAGCAAAGAGCAATAGAGACAACACCATGGCGGGCACCAGCGCATCCAGCGTGCCCACTGACTCGATGATGTAGCCCAGCACAATGGCGCCAATGGGAGCGCTGCCCATGGTTCCGAGTGCCAGCACGCCCATTATGCGGCCGCGGTATTCAGGCGGTGCTGACTCCTGGGTAATAGTACGGCTCAAGGTAGACGTGAACCCCATGTTCAGACCCCAGCCAATCGTAGCCACCACCAGCAGCCACCAACTGGGTTCTATCCACAAGAGCCACAAGACCACAATGCGCGACAGCTGCATCAACAGAAACAGGCGGCCAGGTTGGCGAAACGGCATCAGCTTTAACATGAGCAGGTTGCTGGCCATCGCGCCGGCGAAAAATACCGCCATCATAAGTGCGAGCAGCGCCGCATTGCCGTCGTAGACCCTTTTTATGATGAAGGGAAACGCGGTCATAAATGCACCGGCATTGAATATGGTCGATACAAAGTTGATGGCCAGCAGATGGAAGATAACCCGGTGTTTGAGTGTTGCCTGCAATCCCGCCTTGATGTTCGCAAGGGCGCTGGTGTGGGTTTGATTGGTCTGGTCGGCCGAACTCGGCTGTGGGGTCAGACGCCGGATAGTCAATGCGCCCAGCAGTAAACAAACACCCTGTATCAGCAGCACGTTGGTCAGGCCGAAGCGATCGAGCTGGCCGGCGGCGTAGAGCCCAATGATTTGCACTAAAAAGCCAATGGCTGTTGCCGCCGAAACACCTTTTTGGATGTCGCTGCCCTGGGTGACTCGACTCAGTATGGCCTGTTGGGCTGGCGTAGAAAAAGACATCGCAACGCTCATGCCCAGGCCCCAAAGCACAACGGGCAACACGGATAACTCAGTGGTGTTAATAACGATGATCAGAAACAGCGGCAGGATGGGTGCCAGGAAGTACACTCGCATGAGCAGCGCACGGGGATCAGCGCGATCGGCGCTTGCGCCGCCCCACAACATCAGGAAGATGCCCGGAATTCCCATGAGTGCCTGCAGCACACCGACGCGGTCGGCGGGCAGTAACAGCACCCCAACCAACAACCAGCTGATAAGCAGTTGCTGCATGGCAAACGCCAGGCTGATAAATGCGGTTGAGCTCAGGTAGGCACGAAACTCAGAGTTCAAGACAAGCGCTGCATGAAGGTGCCAAAGAAGAAAAGCGTTACATCGACCATACCGCAAACAGCGGGCGCTGTGCCTGCGTTGCTAATTGCTCTGAAACCCGGTTGTGCGGCGATTTGCTGGCCGTTGTTGCAGGAAGCTCAGCAGGTCAGCAGCAGACTGTGCTGCGATTTCTTCCATGGGTATGTGTCCAACATTTGGGTAAACGATGAGTTCGCTGTTGGGTAGCGCCGCGGCAAATCGCTCGCCCGTGCTAGCGGGGATCAGCGTGTCAGTTTCGCCCCAGAGTATGAGGGTGGGCAGGGTGAGACTGGCTAGATTGGCCTCAGTAAGCTCTTGGGCCGCGTTTGCCCGGCGGGTGAAGCGCGCAAGTGTTGCCTCACGTGTGCCTGCTCGCATGCTCATGTGGTAGTACAGATCGACCATGTCTTCGGTGACCAGCGAATCATCGTGGAACGCTGCGCGCAGCCCTTGTTTGGTTAGGTAGCGGGTGTCGAGGTTGCCCGCAATGCTGCGAAACCAGCTTTTTTGCAGGAGCCGAAACGCCAGTGGACCCTCGTCCTTGGGTGCGGTGTTTTCGCTTTGCTCCCGGCGCCAGGAACGCGGCCCGGAGGCGTCGATCAGAATGAGGGCGCTTACCTGTTCGGGGTGTGCAAGTGCATAGCGCCAACTCACGCCTCCGCCCATGGAGTTGCCGCCAAGGATAAACTGTGGAACGTCGAGGTGTTGCATTAACCGCTCGACGCTGAGCAGTTGTGCATTGGTGCCGTAATTCCCGTTGGGTACGGCGCCCGTAAGCCCGTGGGCTGGCAAATCCAGGGTGATCACACGGAACCGATCGCCAATGGTCGCAATCCATGGTTCCCAGGTGTGCAGGGACGCGTTTGAACCGTGCACCAGCACGAGGGGTTCACCACCCGGGTTACCCTGGTCTCGGTAATGTATGCGGGCGCCTTCCGAGTCCGTGAAAAACTGCGAGGCTGCGTTGGCGTACTTTGCATCCACCTGGGCCGTTGAGAAGTCGGCTTCGAACAGCAACAGGGCCGCAATTACGAGTAAAGCCAGCACGATCAGCGTGATGGTTTTCTTCATGGCGAACAGTCTGGTTCCAAAAACTAAAACTCATCATACTCTGGCAAGAGGAATTCTGTTTTTTGATCTATATCTGGGTAAAGGGGGAACTATGAGTAAGCGACTGGAAGGCAAGGTAGCGGCGATAACAGGGGGCTCGAGTGGCTTTGGCGAAGCGGCTGCCAGGCTGTTTGTGGCCGAGGGTGCGCGCGTTGTATTGGGCGATATTCAAGACGCAGCGGGACAGGCGTTAGCCGAGGAATTGGGGGCTGCAGCCAGGTTTGTGCATTGTGATGTGAGCGTCGAGCAAGATATCGCCGGGCTGGTTGATACGGCGGTCAGTGAGTTTGGTCAGCTCGACGTGATGTTCAACAACGCTGGCATTGTCGGCGCCGTGGGTCCAATTGAAACGGTGGATGCCAAAGAGTGGTCGGCCACCACCGGAATTCTGCTCGACGGGGTCTTTTATGGCATGAAGCATGCGGCGCGAGTTATGAAGCCGCAAAACTCTGGGGCGATTGTCAGCATGTCGAGTACGGCAGGAATTCTTGGTGGTCTTGGTCCGCATGCCTATACCGCCTCGAAGCACGCCGTTATTGGCATGACCAAGAGCGTTGCTGCGGAGCTTTGCCATTACGGTATTCGCGTCAATGCGATTGCACCACACGGTATGGCAACTCCGATGGTGTCTGCCCTGTCTGGTGATCCAAATGATATCGAAGGGACCAAAGCAAACCTGGCCGCAGGGTCACCCCTGAAAGGGCGAGCCGGCGTGGCAGAAGATGTGGCCAATGCAGCGTTATGGCTTGCCAGTGATGAGTCGGGTTACACCAATGGGCATACGCTTACGACAGACGCTGGTGTGACCACTGGTTCGAGTGCTACAGAGCCTGCGTTTAACGAAGCGCAGCCGATGATTCGCGAAGCCGGCAAGCGCGGGCTCTAAGCGGATAACTGCGGTTTACGAGTGCATTCAGGTTGCACATGCAGGGCACGTAAGGCTGGGCTAAGAGCCGGGTTACTGGCTAAACAGTTGCTTCAAGACGCCGTCAGCTGCTTAAAAATGCCGTCAGCTGCTTAAAAATGCCGTCAGCTGCTTAAAAATGCCGTCAGTTGCTTAAAAATGCCGTCAGCTGCTTCAGGACGATGCCGCGGCTGACATCTCTTGC